>JANPDF010000059.1:0-25477 GCA_031431355.1 Gammaproteobacteria bacterium | reverse complement strand
CGACAAGGTCTTCGCACCGTGTTCCCGAGTCGCGCGGAACATCAGCACCGAGCGTCCGTCGCGCAAGGCGTGCGCCATCGCCACGAAGTTGTACTGGCCGCCAACCCCGGATACGACGCGCCCGTCGGCCAGCGCGTCGGAGACGGCTGCGCCGAGCGCGGTCATCATCATGCAGGTGTTGAAGAACCTGGCATCGCGCCGTTGCAGGCGTTCCAGCGTCTCGTTGCCGCCGTAGAGTTCGTTGATGTGCGAGATGCGGGTCATGCCCAATCCGCACGCTTCCGCGGCAGGCATGGTGCGCAACCAGCGGTACAGGTCATGCGAGCCCAGGTAGAAGGCGCCGTTGAGCCAGTGTCCTTCGGCATCCAGGCGCGCGTTGTCTGCCGGGCTGGCGTGGTTGGCGTTGACTCGGCGCATCACCTCGACATCGTCGACTACCTTGCGGACCAGGATCCCAGCCTCGCGCAAGCGCATGAAACCGTCATTGACCATTTCGCTAGCACCATACAAACCCTGGACGAACGGCGCCGTGCCGCCGCAGGCAGCGACCAGCGCCGAGGCGGCCAAGCCCGGTGACAGCGCCTCCAGGATTTCCAGGTACTCGGCGTTGCGTGTGTGGCGCAGGATCAGTGCGTGGCACAAGGCGTCCGATAGTGAGCCGATGCCGATCTGCAGCGTGCCGCCGTCCTTCACCAACGTGCTCGCATACAGACCGATGGCGAAGTCCGGGTCGCTGACCGGTTGCCTGGGCAGGGCGAACAAGCGCGGCGGCCGCCCCGGCAGGTCGATCACCAGGTCGAAGAAGGAGGCGTCCACGGCGGCTGTGCCGCCAATGAACGGCAACTGCTCGTCGACTTCAGCCACCAGCATCGGCCGCGCCGCGCCAATCGCGGCGATCTCATCAAGCAAGTCGAAACTCAGGTCCGGATTGCAGCTCAGGCTCAGACGGGTGCCGCCGGGCTCGCGCGCGACCTTGTGCACCAGCAGGTTGATTCCGCGCGCAGCGACAGTGCGCGCGACATGCGTGTAGTTGAGCGAACTGTAGCTACGCTGCGCCTGGGAGGAGCCGAGCAAGGCGCCGGACTGGACGTAGAACTCCTCGACGTGGATGTTGGCGGGCAAGGCGTCGCGCTTCTGCTCGACCGTGTACTCCAGCCGCGGGAAGTCGACGCCGAAATGGCGCGCGACGAACGGGTCGAGGAAGCGCGCCTCCAGCGTGCTGGATGCCTTCGACGGGTCGAGCGACAAGGCGGTGTACAGCCGAAGCGACATTGTCGGATCGGCTGCCACGCGTCGGTGGATGGCATTCAACAGGCGATGTGGCTTGCCGATGCCCAAGGGGGCAGCGACCGACAGGTGCGGACCGAGTCGGTCGACCACGGATTGCACCGCCGAGTCGAGCACCCGGGTCACGTCGGCTTGCAGATCTTCGACTTCAGGTGGGCTCGACATACAACCAGTATCGCATCCCACCCTTCTTGCCGGCCCGCCCGACGATTCCGCTCAGAGCGTGTCGATCGGCGTTTTCAGGTAGCGGATGCCATTATCCTCGGCCGGCGGCAGCTGCCCGGCGCGAATATTCACCTGCACTGCCTGGACGATCAGGGCCGGCATCGCCAGCGTGGCATCACGGGCAGTGCGCAAGGCGACGAACTCTTCCTCGTTGGTATCAGTGCGCACATGGATGTTGCCGGTCTTCTGCTCGCCAATCGTGGTCTGGCCGCGCACCTTGCGCCCGCCGGGACAGTAGTCGTGGCAGACGAACACCTTGGTGTCGTCGGGTAATTGGTAGAGACGCTGGATCGATGCATAGAGCACGTTCGCATCGCCGCCCGGAAAGTCACAGCGGGCGGTGCCGCCGTCGGGCATGAAGATGCTGTCGCCGACGAACACGCAATCGCCGATCCGGAAGCTGACGCTGTCGCTGGTGTGGCCAGGCGTTGCAAGCACTTCGCACTCCAGGTCGCCAAGCGCGAAGCGCTCGCCATCCCGGAACAGGTGGTCGAACTGCGAACCGTCCGTTGCAAATCCAGGCTCGAGGTTAAAGATCGGCTTGAACGATTCCTGCACGGCGCAGATGCCTACGCCGATGCCGATCGGCGCGCCGAGCCGCTGCTTCAGCCAGGGCGCCGCGGACAAGTGGTCGGCGTGGGCATGCGTCTCCAGGATCCATTTCACGGAGCAGGCGTTCTCGGCGACCAGGTCGAGCAGTCGCTGTGCAAATACAGTCCCGGTGCGCGCGGACTTGGCGTCGAAATCCAGCACGGGATCGATGATTGCAGCTGCAGCCGAGCTCGGATCGAAAACCAGGTGACTCCAGGTTCCAGTCTCCGCATGGTGCAGCGAGCGTACTTGCGGTGCCGTCATCGCGCGGCGCTCGCGGTGCGTGGATCCAGAGCGTAGTTGAGCATGCCCGCCAGCCGGCTGGCGGCCAGGCGCAGTCGTGTCTCGGCGAGCGCGCGGTGGACCGCGAGGTATTCGACGTCGACCACGTGCTTGCGCGGATACAGGTCGGCGCTGGTGATCAGCTTGCAGGACTCTATCGCCCAGTCCACCGCGGGCCGGTCGGAGCGGCGGCTTGGATCGGGTGGCAACGGCGACTGCGCGTGCAGCTGCCTGGCGTATTCGGGCACCGGCAGCCAGGCCTGGCGGACGATCAGTCCATCCCAGACGGAATGCAGGTTGCGGCCCTGCCCGCGGTACGCCACCTGGAAGTCATTGCCGCCGTGGTCCTCGCGCCAACTCGCATGCAATGGTTGGTGGATATCGGCAATCAGGTGGACGAGGAACTTCAGTGCATCCCGCCGCTCGGAATCCGGGCGCCGGCGGTCTGCCAGCAACAGGAATTGCCGGTTGATCGCGCCGATGATGCAGTTGCCGTCCGGACAATCGCGGGGCGGCACGTACTCGCAGGCGCCGCCGCGGAAATTGATGAAATGCCAGCCACTGGTGCGCACTCGCCCGGTTTCCGTCTCCCGCAGCGCATCCGCCCAATTGGCGACGCCGGCGAGGCTTGGCCGGGCTTCGCCGGCCAGCAGGCGGTCCACCTCGCTGCGGGCGCCCGGCCGCAACTGCCGTTCGGCCAGTTCGCCGACGATTTCGTGTCCGGGCGGCCCCCAGGCCAGCGCTGGCGCGGCCGGGGCCATCAGGCAAATCAGCAGTGCGACGAGTCTTGCCGGGGGCATCGATTGGTTCCGGGGCTGTCGCCGGACGGTGGTCAGGCGATAAAATGGCGGTTCAAAGCTAGTTTCCCATTCTTTCCAGGAGCAAACCATGGCGATCAAGGTCGCGATCAACGGCTACGGCCGGATCGGCCGCAATGTCCTTCGTGCGATTTACGAGTCCGGGCGCAACGGCGAGATCCAGGTCGTGGCGATCAACGACCTCGGCGATGCCGAAACCAACGCGCACCTGACCCAGTACGACACCGCCCATGGCAAGTTCCCGGGAACCGTTTCGGCCGAGGGCGGCGACCTGATCGTCAACGGCGACCGGATCAAGGTCTACGCGGTACGCAATCCCGCTGACATCCCATGGGGTTCGCATGGCGTAGACGTCGTGCTTGAGTGCACCGGCCTGTTTACGTCGAAAGCCAAGGCTGGGGCACACCTCGCCGGTGGCGCCAAGAAGGTGATCATTTCCGCGCCGGGCGACAAGGACGTGGACGGCACCTTCGTCTATGGCGTCAACCACGACACCCTGACCGCCGCGCATACGGTCATCTCCAACGCTTCGTGCACGACCAACTGCCTGGCGCCGCTGGCCAAGGTCCTGCACGAGAAGATCGGCATCGTGCACGGCCTGATGACCACCATCCATGCGTACACCAATGACCAGGTCCTGACCGACGTCTACCACTCCGACCTGCGTCGCGCGCGCAGCGCCACCATGTCGCAGATCCCGACCAAAACGGGTGCCGCGGCAGCGGTGGGCCTCGTACTTCCGGAACTCAACGGAAAGTTGGATGGATTCGCCATGCGCGTCCCGACCATCAACGTCTCCGTGGTCGACCTGTGCTTCGTCGCCGCGCGCGACACCACGGTCGCCGAGATCAACGACGTGGTGAAGGCCGCTTCCGAGGGCGAGCTCAAGGGCATCCTCGGTTTCAACAAGGCGCCGCTGGTCTCGATCGACTTCAACCATGATCCGCGCAGCTCGGTATACGACAGCACGCTGACCAAGGTCACCGGCGGCACGCTGGTGAAGGTGCTGGCGTGGTACGACAACGAGTGGGGCTTCTCCAACCGCATGCTGGACATGACGGTTGCGCTGATGGCGGCCAAGTAGCCGGACCAGGCAATTGCGACACGGAGCCTCGGCATGCCGGGGCTTTTTTGGATCTTCGCGGAAATCCGGGAGCCAAGCGTGAGCAGGGCCGCGAAGGGGCGGCTGTCGGCTCGATTCGCACTGCGCGCTCGGTCGAGCCATCAGTCGACCCCCGTCTCCGGTCGGTGTGCAGAGCAGCGCGTCGCTCGGATTGGCGCCTCTCGTTGCAGCCTCGCGTGGCGCGTTAGCCGCCGGCGCAACCGCCCTGCTACGGTGAGTCGAAGTCGGGCGTGGCGCCCGCAGCAGAACGGCGCAGCCGGTCGTGCACGGCGACCCAGGCCGGGCCTTCGGGCGGCCGCTCGACAAGCAGCAGGTGCTCGCTGCCAGCGTCGAGCGCACGCAATCCCGCATACAGGCCGTGGGCATAGGATTCAGCATCGGCTGGCAGCACCACGCCAAATGTTTCCGCAGGCAGGGATCCGATCGCAAGCAAAGCCACCCGCTTGCCAAGCGCATGCTGCTGTCGAGCTTCGCGTTCCATCGCCGCGCGCGGCAACAGCAGCATCGGCGTGCGCGGCGCGTAGTGCGCCTCAAGCGTGCCGGAGGCGCGTGGGCTGTCAGCGCCCGGCTCCCGACCGACTGTGCCGATTTGCGCCTCCAGTTGCGCATGGGTGATCCAGCCGGGCCGGAGGATCCTCGGCGCGCCGGAACTGAGGTCGACGATGGTGCTCTCGATGCCGACCTGGCTTTCGCCGCCATCAAGCACCAGCGGAACCGAGTCGCCGAATTCGCCGCGCACATGCGCCGCCGTGGTCGGACTGATGTGACCGAAACGATTGGCGGAGGGCGCCGCGAGGCCGCCCTCAAACAGTCGCAATACCTCCAGGGCCAGCGGGTGCGCAGGGCAGCGCAGGCCGATGCTCGACTGGCCTCCGGTGACCATGTCAGGCACCGAAGGATGTCGCGGCAGAATCATGGTCAGCGGACCCGGCCAGAACTCACGGGCGAGGACGAGCGCAGTCTCGGGCACGGCTGTCGTCCAGCGCGGCAGCGCCGCGGCGTCGGCGACGTGCACGATCAGCGGATGGTTGGCCGGCCGTCCTTTCAGCTCAAAGATGCGGGCGACCGCGCGCGGATTGGAAGCATCCGCGGCCAGGCCATAAACGGTCTCGGTGGGCAACCCGACGACCTCGCCCCGGCGCAACGCGGCAACTACCTCGGCTACGCCCGGATTGAGATTCCCGGCGGTCACGGCGACGCTGTCGCGGCCGGTGTTTCGCCATGGCGCGCCGCGGCCACGAAATCCTCCGCGAGCAGCCCGTAGAAGGCGGTGTCGCAGACTTCGCCGTTGACCCGCCAACGCTTGCGCAACAGTCCCTCGCGGTGGAAGCCCAGCCGTTCGAGCAATCGCCAGGATGCCTCGTTGCGCGGATCGATGTCGGCTTCCACGCGCACCAGTCCGAGTTGGTCGAAGGCGTGGGCGAGCGCGGCGCGAAGCGCCTCCGCAGCCAGTCCCCGCCCCTGGTAATCGGGCGACAGGCTGTAGCCAATCTCGGCCCGCAGTTGCTCTGCGTGCAGCGAAAACAGCGTCAGGGCGCCAATCAGCACGTCGCTGTCGCGGTCGGCGATCGCCCAGGGAAAGATCTCGCCGGAATCCATGCCTGCCAGCGCGCGCTCGACATAGGCTTTTGCCTGGGCCAGTTCGACCCAGGGCGGAAAACTCCAGTAGCGCATCACCCGTGGATCGGAGTAGAGCGCGAACATCGCTTCGGCATCGGCGGCACGGTACGCGCGCAGGCGCAGGCGGGGCGTCTCAAGGACCGGAACTCCGGACTGGTCGGTGCTGCTCATGGCCCATTCTCCCACAGCCGTGCCGCGACACATCCGGCTTGGAGCGGGCGACGCGACAGGGGACAATGATCGCTCCACCCGACACGGAGTACCCGCGATGCCGATCCTGCGAATGGCCGACCTCGATCTCGCCGGCAAGCGCGTGCTGATTCGCGAAGACTTGAACGTGCCCGTGCAGGATGGCCGGATCAGTTCGGAGCAACGCATCCTGGCGGCGTTGCCGACCTTGGAGCTGGCCCTGGACAAGGGCGCGGCGGTGATGGTGACTTCGCACCTGGGCCGCCCGAAGGAAGGGGTCTGGTCGCAAGCGGATTCTCTGGCTCCGGTCGCCGCTCGGCTGTCCGAATTGCTCGGCCGGACGGTGCCGCTGCTGCGCGACTGGACGGACGGCGTGGAGGTGCGGCCGGGACAGTTGCTGCTGCTGGAAAACTGCCGGATGAACGTTGGCGAGGGCAGCGATGACCCCGCCCTGTCGAAGAAATATGCAGCGCTGTGCGACGTGTTCGTGATGGACGCGTTCGGCACTGCCCATCGCGCGCAGGCCTCGACCCACGGAGTGATCCGCCAGGCGCGCGTCGCCTGCGGTGGGCCCTTGCTGATGGCCGAGATCGACGCCTTGCACAAAGCGCTGGAAAATCCCGCCCGGCCGCTGCTCGCCATCGTCGCCGGCTCCAAGGTATCCACCAAGCTCGAGTTGCTCGGCAACCTTCTCGGCAAGGTTGACCAGCTGATCGTCGGAGGCGGCATCGCCAATACTTTCCTGGCCGCACTTGGCCTGCCAGTCGGAAAGTCGCTGTGCGAGCACGATCTGCTCGATAGCGCCCGCCAGATCATGGACGAAGCACGCAGGCGCGGGGCAGAGATCCCGATTCCTACGGACGTGGTGGTCGCACCGAGTTTCGCGGCGGATGCACCGGCGACGGTGAAGGCGGTCGCGGACGTCGGCCCGGACGACATGATCCTCGATATCGGGCCGCAGACCGCCGCAAGTTATGCCGCCCTGGTCGCCCGGGCAGGCAGCGTGATCTGGAACGGTCCGGTCGGTGTGTTCGAGTTCGATGCCTTCAGCAAGGGAACGCAGGTGCTGGCGCAGGCGATTGCCGATTCAGATGCATTTTCGATCGCTGGTGGCGGCGACACGCTCGCAGCAGTGGAGAAGTTCGGCGTTGCCTCGGGCATCAGCTACATCTCCACCGGCGGCGGCGCATTCCTGGAATTCTGCGAGGGCAAGCCGCTGCCAGCGGTTGCCGCCCTGGCCGAGCGCGGCTGAACTCCCATGACAATCGACCTGCGTCGTACCAAGATCCTCGCCACGCTCGGCCCGGCAACCGATGCGCCCGGTGTCCTCGACGACCTGGTCCGCGCGGGTGTCAATGTCGTCCGCCTGAATTTTTCTCACGGCTCGCCCGAGCACCACGCCGAGCGTGTGGCCGCGATCCGTGAGGCGGCGGCCCGGCAGGGGCGCGAGGTCGGCATCCTAGCCGACCTGCAGGGTCCGAAAATCCGCATCGAGAAGTTTGCTGCCGGCAAGATCTTGCTCAAGTCCGGCGCGCCGTTTGCGCTGGTCTGCAGAGCCGACGCGCCGCTTGGCGATGCCTCCCAGGTGGGCGTGAGTTACCTCGGCTTGGTCAATGACGTCAGGGTCGGCGACATGCTGTTGCTCGATGACGGATTGATGGCGCTACGGGTCACCCGGATCGATGGGGACACGGTGCACACCGATGTCCTCACCGATGGCAGCCTGTCCGATCGCAAGGGCCTGAACAGGCTCGGCGGCGGACTGTCGCTGGGCGCGCTCACCGATCAGGACAAGGCACATATCCTGATTGCGGCAGGGCTGTCCGTGGATTTCATCGCGGTCTCGTTCTGCCGCTCTGCGGAGGACATGCACGAAGCCCGCGCGCTGGCCGTTGCGGCGGGCAGCGATGCCGCCCTGGTGGCCAAGATCGAGCGCGCCGAGGCGATCGAAAACCTGGTCGAGATCACCATCGCCTCGGATGCAGTGATGGTGGCCCGCGGCGACCTTGGCGTGGAAATCGGCGACGCCGAACTGCCAGGCCTGCAGAAAAAGATTATCCGCACGGCGCTGGAGTACAACCGCGTGGTCATCACCGCGACGCAGATGCTGCAGTCCATGGTCGAGAATCCCATCCCGACCCGCGCCGAAGTCCTGGACGTGGCCAACGCTGTCATCGATGGAACCGACGCGGTGATGCTGTCGGCCGAGACTGCTTCCGGCAGCTATCCGGTCAAGGCAGTCGAGGCCATGGTGCGCATCTGCCTCGGCGCCGAGCGCCAGTTCGACCGCGATACCGATTTCGAGGCGGTGCCGCGCAATCTCGAGCGCGCCGACCAGGCGATCGCGATGTCCGCGATGTTCCTGGCCGAGCACATCAAGGTCCGCGCCATCATCGCGCTGACTGAATCAGGCGGGACCGCGCGCTTCCTGTCGCGGTTCCGTTCGGAAGTGCCGATCTTCGGGCTGTCGCGGCACGAAGGGGCGAGGCGGAAGATGGCCTTGATGCGCGACGTGTTCCCGGTGGCGTTCGACAGCCGCGGCCTGCCGACCCGTGAAGCCGCGCGCGGCGCGATCAAACAATTGTTCGAGCTCGAACTTCTCGCCGAGTCGGATCGGGTGCTGATCACCAGCGGCGACCACATGGAAGTGCACGGCACCACCAACACCCTGCGCCTTCTGCAGGTGGGCGTCGGCGGCGTCGCGGAGGGCCTGGGCGAGCTGTGATGCGCGCCGTCGTCGATTGATTTTGGCCGTCGAATATGGTAGGAAAAGGCATCCTTGAACACCTCCGGGAGGCTGCGATGAACGGCACGCGCTGCGTCACTCTCACCCTGTCCCTGTTGACCTGCGGCACCGCGGTGGCAGGTCCGGTCAGCATCGTTTCCGAGCAGGACGTCGCCCGAAGTTGGTCGCGCGCGCCGAACGTGGCGATGGTCATCGCCGGTTATCCCAAGGAGGTGGCGCAGCCCTCGCCCAACGTCTGCATCAACCTCGGCTACATGATCAAGCTCGATGGCAGTACGTCCGACTTCACCCAGATGAAGGTCTGGAGCAGCGACCCCGCGCAATCGGCCAGCCCGGCCGCCTTGGAGCCGTTCGTGCAGTTGGCGGCGGCGGCGGTGTCGATGTGGAAGTTCGTGCCCGCCAAGGGCAAGGGCAAGGCGGTCTATACGTCGGCGACGTTCGCCTTCGATGGCAGCAAGACGCTCAGCACCGGCCAGATCGAGCAGAACTGCCGGATCGACGACCTCAAGGCTTTCGTGATGAAGGCTAAGGAGGAAAGCGACAAGCTCAACGGCACCGCCAAGAAGCGCGACGCAAAGAAGGAAATGGAGCGGATGGCGGGCCAGCGCTACTAGGCACGAAGGCCGTCGGAAAATGCCGGTTTCATCGGCCTGGGCTATAATTCCTGCTTTAAAATAGCCGGGATCGCCAATGAGCATCGACCAACTCGCCGAAACAGCCCGGGCCATGGTAGCGGCCGGCAAGGGCATCATCGCCATCGATGAATCCAACAACACGATCAAGAAGCGCTTCGACGGCGTCGGCATCGACTGCACCGAAGACAATCGCCGCGCCTACCGGCAGATGCTGCTGACCACGCCGAACCTCGGCAAGTACATCTCCGGCGCGATCCTGTACGACGAGACACTGCGCCAGAAGACCAGCGACGGCGTGCCGTTCACCAAGATCATGATGGACAACGGCATCCTGCCGGGCATCAAGGTCGATAAGGGCCCGCAGCCGCTGGCCGGATTCCCCGGCGAAGTGGTGACCGAAGGCCTTGACGGACTACGTGAGCGGCTGAAGGAATACGCCCAGCTCGGCGCCCGGTTTGCCAAGTGGCGCGCGGTGATCAACATCGGCGAGGACATTCCGTCGGGCACCTGCATCGAGGCCAACAGCCACATGCTTGCCCGCTACGCGGCACTTTGCCAGGAAGCGGGCATCGTGCCGATGGTCGAGCCGGAAGTGCTGATGGACGGCGACCACGACATCGATGTCTGCTACGAAGTCACCGAGGTGACGCTGCGCTCGCTGTTCGCCGCGCTGTACGACCAGAACGTGATGCTCGAAGGCACCATCCTGAAGGCGAGCATGGTCGTATCCGGCAGGGATTGTCCGGACCAGGCCGACGTTGATGAAGTCGCAGAGATGACGCTGCGCTGCCTGCGCAGCACTGTTCCGGCGACCTTGCCGGGCATCGTGTTCCTGTCCGGCGGCCAGTCCGATGAAGCCGCCACCGCGCACCTGAACGCCATGAACAAGCAAGGGCCGCAGCCCTGGCCGCTGAGCTTCAGTTACGGTCGCGCCATGCAGTCGGCGGCGCTCAAGCTGTGGTCCCAGGACCTGGTCGGCAACGTCGCCACTGCGCAGCAGACCGTGTTCGCCCGGGCCCGCGACAATGGCCTGGCGGCGCTTGGACAGTGGAAGTAGTCGAGTCGAACCTGCGGCGGCCGTGCGCCGCCCTGCCTTTCGCCTGAAGCAAACGCCAGCCTCGCGCTGGCGTTTTTCATGATCGGGAACGACCTCGGCTTCACGGCAGTCTGAGTTAGACCTTACTCTCGCCGTTCGTGGTGTCGGCCGCCCGGCGTTACACTGTTTGCCCGATCTCCACGTCGCGCATCACGGACCTCGCCATGCCTGACCGCAAACCGCCCGCTGGCGAATCCCTTTACCGCGGGCCGGCGCACGCTCCACGAGACAAGCGCGAACGTGAGCGCGCCCGGGACCATGCCGGGACCGCTGCTGGCACTCGCGGCCATCCGCCACGCGAAGTGGTCGAGCCCGAAGCCGCGCGCCGACCCCCACAAGAACAACGCATCTACGGCTTGAACGCGTGCCTGGCGCTGTTCGGCAAGCGCCCTGAGGCAGTGCGCAAGGTATGGCTGCTCGAGTCACGCATTCCCGCGCTGAAGCCGGTCCTGGCGCACTGCGTGAAGCAACGGCTTGGCTACACCGTGGTCGAGGCCGAAGACCTGGAGCGATTGAGCGGCAGCGCGCACCACGAGGGCGTGGTGTTCGGTGCCATGCCGGCAACCGAGCTCGCGCTTTCGGAATGGCTTCGACAGCTGGGCCCCGGCCCGCAGCTGGCAATCTGGCTGGATGGCGTCGGCAACCCGCATAACCTGGGCGCGATCCTGCGCAGCGCCGCGCATTTTGCTGTCGCCGGCGTGCTCTTGCCGATGGAATCCAGCCTCGCGGTGTCCGGCGCAGCGGCGCGCGTGGCCGAAGGTGGCGCCGAGTCGGTGACGATGGTTCGCCTGGGTCGCAGCGAGAACGCGATTGCCCAATTGCAGGCGGCTGGTTTCACCGTTGCCGCGACCGTGGCAAAGGGCGGGCAGTCGCTGTACGCGACGCAGCTGCCGGAACGCCTCGTGCTGCTGATGGGCGCCGAGCAGAGCGGCGTCGATCCCGCGCTGGCGCGCGCCAGCGCGATCAAGTTGCTGGTGCCGGGGAGCGGCGCGGTCGAGAGCCTCAACGTGGCCTCGGCCACGTCGGTGCTGTTATCGGAGTGGAGTCGCCAGCGACACGCCGCTCAGGGATCCGGCTTGGGCGGCGGCGATCGGCCGAAGTCCACCGGCGATTCCGCCGCCAGGTAGGCCAGCACCGCATACGCGGCCACTTGCTGGTCCAGCGCTTTTGCTTCGATTTTGTCGAGCGTGTCATTCGCGGTGTGGTGATAGTCGAAATAGTCGCTGCCGTCCTGGGCCAGTTGCGCCCATGGCATTCCGAGATTCGCGAACGGCCCAATGTCCGGACCCGGGCTGCCTATGCCCGGTTCGTAGCTGATTCCCAACGGCGCCAACACCTGCGCGATTTGCGCGATAACCGGTTGCGCCTGCTCACTTGTGCCCATGCGCAGGGCGTACACCCGGCCCGCGCCGAAGTCGCTCTCGGCGCCGAGCTGCTGCTTGTCCAACTCGGCGACGTGCCGCTCCGAATATGCCTTGCCGCCGATGAGGCCCTGCTCCTCGTTGCAGAAGGCGATGACGCGGATGGTGCGACGCGGCGCCTTGGCGAGGCGTCCGATCAGGGCTCCCGCGGCCATGGTGATGGCCACGCCGGCACCATCGTCGATAGCGCCCGTACCGAGATCCCAGGAGTCGAGGTGACCGCCGATGACAACCACCTCATCGCCCGTGCGGCCGCGCCCGGTGATCTCGCCGATGACGTTGTATTCGGTCTTGGTTACGCCGGTGGCACCGACGTCGAGGTCCAGGCGCAGCGTCACCGGCCGGCCGCGACGGATCATGTTGGACAGCAGGTCGGCGTCGGGATTGGAAAGCGCGGCCGCCGGGATGCGTCGTCCCTCCTGGGCGTAACGCTGGTTGCCGGTGTGCGGCAGGCGATCGGAATCGGTGCCGATCGAACGGATCAGCAGCGCCAGCGCGCCTTTCGCCGCCGCGTCGGAGGCGCCCGCGCGCGCCTTCACGGCGGGAGCGTAGCCGCTGCCGTCGCGCGCGCGTTGCATCCTGTTCGAGATGTAGGCGATCTTGCCGGCGAGCGAACCGTCCGGTGCTGCCTTCAACGCATCAAGCGTGGCGAACTCCACCACCGGCGCCTCGAGCGGAGTCTTCCCGGTACCGACTGAGCCGCCGAGCGCGGTGATTGCCAGGCGCTGCGGAAACGGTGACAGCACCTCGGCAGACTCGTGCCCACGGTGCCAGGTCGGGAACGTGCACTTCTCAAGATAAACGCGGTCGTAGCCCAGGGCGCGAAACTTTTCCTGGGCCCATGCCGTGGCGCGATCGTAGGCTGCCGATCCGGCCATGCGCGGTCCGATCTCGGTGGTCAGCGACTCGACGAGGGCGTAGGCGCCGGTATCACGCTCGGCCGCCGCGGCGAGTTTGCCAGCGTTCGACAGCGAGGCCGCGCCGAGCACGGGGTCTGCGGCGTGGACGCTCGCCGAAGCCAGCCCGAGGGCCAGTACGAACAGGCGGTGCATCGAAATCGGCATCGCAATCTCCAAAAAAAGAGCGCCGGTTGACCGGCGCCCTGGTGACCGTGGGACAGGTTAGCTTGTCTTGAGCGCGTCGCGAATTTGCGTGAGCAGGACAATCTCTTCGGAGGGCGCTGGCGGCGCGGCAGGTGCTTCCTCGCGACGGCGTTGCAAACGATTGACCAGCTTGACCATCAGGAATATCGCGAAGGCGACCAGCGCGAAGTCGAGGACGCTCTGCAGGAAAGCGCCGTACTTGAGCAAGACCGCGGCCGCGATCTCCTTGCCGTCGGGGCCCAGCCGCGCCGGCGCCAGGACCACCGTCAGGGCGGAGAAATTGACGCCGCCCAGCAGGGTGCCGACCAGCGGCATGACCACGTCGGCCACGAGGGAGGAGACGATCTTCCCGAACGCAGCGCCGATCACGACGCCGACTGCAAGGTCGATCACGTTCCCGCGCATCGCGAACTCTTTGAATTCCGAAATCATTCCCATCGACAACCCCCATGCTGGTTAAGCGATTCTGCCCGAGAACTCGATCATGCCATCCACGCCGGCGCGGAAGCTGTCGCCGCGTTGCAGGGCGGCTACGCCCGCCGGCGTACCCATGAATATCAGGTCGCCGGCGCGAAGCGCGAACAGCTTCGACAGTTCGTGGATGATCTCGCGAACGCCGAACACCATGTCCGACAACGGTGCTTGCTGGCGCAACTCGCCATTCACTTCAAGCCACAGGCGCCGCGACATGTCGTCGCCCGCGATCACGGCTGGCACCAGCTCGCTCAAGGGCGCGGACTGGTCGAAACCCTTGGCGACATCCCAGGGCAGTCGCTTTTCCTTGGCGGTCGCCTGCAGGTCGCGACGGGTCAGGTCCAGGCCGACGCCGAAGCCGTAGACCAGGTCCATGGCGGTGGCGGGATCCACTTCGCCTGCGGCATCGCGGCCCAAGGCAACCACCAGCTCGACCTCATGGTGCAGCTCGGTGGTCTGGCTCGGATACGCGACCCTGCCATCTGTCACCACCGCGTCGGCGGGCTTCGTGAAGAACACCGGCGTGCCCCGGGAAACTTCGGCGCCCATTTCGCGGGCGTGCTCGGCAAAGTTGCGGCCGACGCAATAGATGCGATGGATTGGAAAACGGAAGGATTCGCCGCGAATCGGCACGCTCGCGGGCGGCCAGGGATCGAATGCAAACTCGGGCATGCGCGGGCCTTCTGCAAAGGCCACAGTGTAACCAGAAGCCGATTGGCCTAGCGCAGGCTCAGCCTTGCCCGTGACTTGTCGATCACCGAGAACTGACCGTCGATCACGCCCTCGACGCGCGCCGGCTCGGTGGCGGGAGCGCGCATCATGCGACGCACGGCCGCGAACAGCAGCATGCCCAGGCCGACGAACAGGCCGCCGACGACAAGCAGCGCAAGCAGTGCCACGCCCAACAGGCCAAGCAACAGGCGCAGCAGCGGGTGACGCGGCTTGCTTGGCGTAAAGGTAAAAATCCGGTGGACAAAAATAGGCATCGAGCTCATGTAAGACTGCCGGGGGACTTGGAGTATGGCGATGGCAAAAGGTGAAAGTGTAAGTGGATCGTTAATTTTGCGATCCGACTTGCCGATTTCAGGGATCGTCGCGGTAGACGCGCTCATCGACGGCGAACAGGAATCGATCCTCGTGTATTGCGACGACCACGGGCTACGCGCCTGGCTCAACGTCTGCCCCCACGAGGGCCGCCGGCTGGATTACGCGCCGGGAAAATTCCTCATCGACCAGGGCCGGCTGGTGTGCGCGGCGCACGGCGCCACCTTCAGGCTGGCGGACGGAGCATGCGTGGCCGGTCCGTGTCGAGGTTCCAGCCTGCGCGCGGTGCCCGTAGTCGCAGACGACCAGGGACGAATCCGTTTCGGATCGCTCAAAACATCAGGTTGACCGCGACCAGCGTGATCAGCAGGTAGCAAACGGTCAGCGGTGCGCCGGTTCGCCACAGGTCACGCGGGCGGTATCCGGCGGGCCCGGTGATCATGGACAGCACCGGATTGGATTGGCTGAGGAAGTTGTTCGACGCCGACAGCGCGACCAGCAGCGCGAACGCCAGCGGTTGCCCGCCGGCCGCGAGGGCGACGTTGATGGCAATCGGAACCATGACCACGGTGGCTCCGACGTTGCCGATCACCAGGCTGAAGGCGATGGTCAACAGGCCGATCAGGGCCTGCAGTCCCCAGACGGGCATCCACGGGCCGATGCGCTCGAGCGCCTGCTGCGCCAGCCAGTTCGCCGCGCCGGTTGAGTCCATCGCCCAGCCGAGCGGAATCAGGCAGGCCATCAGGAACACCGTCTTCCAGTTGATCGCCGCGTAGGCTTCATCCATGTTGAGCACGCCGGCCACGATCATCGCCGCGGCACCGGCCATCAGGGCAACCGGAACCGAGATGAGGGTGGTCAGCGCCAGCACCATCGATGCGACGAACAGGCCTACCGCCCAGCGCAGTTTCTGCGGCCGTTGCTCCTGCTTCGGGTAGTCGGTGACGACCACGAAATCGCGATTCACGCCGGCCTGCGCCAGGTCGGTCCAGATGCTGTGGAACACCAGCATGTCGCCGGCGCGCAGCGGCAACTGGCGGATATCGGCGCGAAACACCTTCTTGTCGCGATTGATCGCCAGCAGGCTGATGCCGAAGCGCTTGCGCAGTTGCAATTGGGCCTGGGTGCGGCCGATGAATTGCGACGTCGGCGGGATCACCGCTTCGGAAATACCGGCGCGATTGGGATCGAACAAGTCGGCGAAGTTGCGCAGCCTGGTCGAGACGCGCATCTGGTTGGCCTGGGCGTAGGCGTGGACGGCTTCACGCTTGCCCATCACGCCGATCACGCTGCCAACCCAGATCATCTGGTCGGCCGACGGCGACAGCCGCGCTTCGCTGCCGGTCAGTAGCGCCAGGTACAGGGGCGCGTCGAGTTGGGCCTCGGCTTCGCCGATGGACATGCCGACCAGCGGGCTCTCCGAGCCCACTGTCAGTTCAAACACTTCGCCCTCGATACCATAGGCCTGGGCAAAGTAGCTCTCGGTGCGCGCGGGAGTAACTACTTCTGCGTCGCCCTCGCCGTCGCGCAGCCACTTGCGGCCGGGATAGCGGTAATAGAGTAAGCCGGCGATCAGCAGGGCCACGCCGATCGGCAAGGGCTGGAACATCGGAAACGGGCTCAGCGTCGCCGCGCCCGAGGGCAGGTTGCGGTTGGCCGACTGCACCAGGTCGTTGAGCAGCAGCAGCGGCGAGTTGCCGACCATGGTCAGGCCGCCACCCATGATAATGGCGGCGCCCAACGGCAGCAGCAGCCGCGACAGGGCCACGCCTGTGCGCGCCGACAGCCGCGATGCAACCGGCAGGAACAGCGCGGTCACCGCGGGGTTCTGCATGAAGCCCGACATCAGGCCAGCCACCGCCGACGTCCACAGGATCAGCCGATCCTCGATGCCGTGCGATCGTCGCAACAGCCAGGAAGCCAGCCGGTGCAATGCGCCCGTATGGTCCAGTCCGGCGCCGAGGATCATCGTGGCCATGATGCTGATGACGGCGTTGCCGGAAAAACCGGAAAAAAGTTCGGTTGGCGGCACCAGCCGCGCGACGCCCAGCACCACCAGCACCACCAGCGCGGTCGCGTCGCTGCGGATGCGTTCGAACATGAACATGGTCATGGTGAACACGACCAGGCCGAGCACCAGGATCATGTCGCGGGTCAGGATCAGGTCGGTTCCCATGGTCGCGGCTGCCTCAGCGCCTGCTGTACAGCAGGTCCCAGACACCGTGCCCGAGTCGCTGGCCACGTGTCTCGAAATGGGTCTGTCGCCGCCATTCCGGCCGCTCGACGGCGGCGCCTGGGCCGGCCTGGTTGACCAGCCGGGGCTCGGCGTCGAGCACCTCCCACATCTGCCGCGCGTAGTCCTCCCAGTCAGTGGCGAAGAGCAGGCGACCGCCAGCGCGCAGCTTGTCGCACAACAGGCCCACGAACGCGGACTGCAGCAGGCGGCGCTTGTGGTGGCGCTTCTTGTGCCAGGGATCCGGGAAGTAGATCCGCACCTCGTCCAGTGAGGCATCGGCCACTTCGTGGGTGAGCACCTCCACCGCGTCGTGCTGGTAGATGCGCACGTTGTCGAGCCCGGCGGTCGCCAACGCGTTGAGCACTCGGCCCACGCCCGGGCCATGCACTTCGATGCCGATGAAATCGCGCTCTGGCTCCCGCGCCACCGCGAACTCGAGTTGCTCGCCATTGCCGAAGCCGATCTCCAGCACGCGCGCGGCCCGGCGACCGAACGCGGCGTCGAAATCGCGCTGGCGGCCCGTGTAGTCCAGGCCATAACGCGGCCAGTGATCGGCGAATGCACGCTTCTGCGCGGCCGTGACCCGGCCCTGGCGCAGCACGAAACTGCGGATGGAGCGTCCTCGCAAATCAGCGGCTGGCGCGTCGTCGGGGACCGGTTCGGCGCTCATGACTCAGAAGAACAAACCGTCGACCGGCGAGGAGGCGTTCGCGTTGCGCCGCCGCGGAATACGTCCGGCAAGGAAGGCTTCGCGTCCGGCTTCCACCGCCTTGCGCATCGCGCCGGCCATCAGTACCGGGTCGCGGGCGCCGGCGATGGCGGTGTTCATCAGCACGCCATCGCAACCCAGTTCCATGGCGATGGCGGCATCGGACGCCGTGCCGACGCCGGCGTCGACCAGGATCGGCACCTTGGCGTTCTCGATGATCTCGAGCAAGTTCCACTTGTTCTGGATGCCAAGGCCCGAACCAATCGGCGCCGCCAGCGGCATCACCGCCACGCAGCCAAGTTGCTCCAACTGCCTGGCCAGGATCGGATCGTCGGAGGTGTAGACCATTACCTGGAAGCCATCGCGGACGAGGATCTCCGCTGCCTGCAGGGTCTGCACGACATCGGGATAGAGCGTGCGGGCATCGCCCAGCACCTCGAGCTTGACCAGTGAACGACCGTCGAGCAGCTCGCGCGCCAGCTGGCAGGTGCGCACCGCATCGGCCACGTTGTAGCAGCCTGCGGTGTTGGGCAGGATCGTGTAACGGTCCGGCGGCAGCACGTCGAGAAGGTTGGGTTGCCCCGGATCCTGTCCCAGGTTGCTGCGACGCAGAGCGACGGTGACGATCTCGGCACCCGCGGCTTCGGTGGCCAGGCGGGTCTCCTCGAAATCCTTGAATTTGCCGGTGCCAGTGAGCAGGCGCGAACGATAGGACTTGCCCGCGATGGTCAGCGGGCGGTCGGATTTGGCCGAAGGATTCATCGGCTAATTATGGCCTTATTCGCGCGCCTGCGGCATCTGCAAAATCAGCCGCCGCCGATCGCCTGGATGAACTCGACGCGGTCGCCGTCTGCCAGAGCGTGGCATGCGTGGCGACTGCGCGGGACGATCTCGCGGTTGACCTCGACGGCGACCCGACGTTCGCCCAGGCCGGAGATTTGCAGCAAGCTGGCAATGGTCTGCGGCTCTGCAAGCAGGCGCGACTCGCCGTTGAGGAGGATTTCCATCGGCGCATTTTACCGCGTTGCGGCGGGCCGGGCCGGGGGCCATAATCCGGGCCGCAGGCGGGTGTAGCTCAATGGTAGAGCTGTTGCTTCCCAAGCAACTGACGAGGGTTCGATTCCCTTCACCCGCTCCATCGGCTCGCCCTTCATCCACTATCGCAGGCGCCAAGGCAGTGAATTCGCGAGCCAGTACGGCAATGAAGCCTGCGCCCGCGCGTCTCCTGCTCGGTTGGCGTGAGTGGCTGTCGCTGCCGGAGCTGGGCGTGGCCTGCATCCGCGCCAAGGTCGATAGCGGGGCGCGCAGTTCGTCCCTGCACGTGGTCGAGCAGCAGGTATTCATGCGCGGCGGCAAGACGCATGTCCGCTTCGTACTCCAGCACGGCCCGCGCGAACACTTGCGACACCAGCTGGAAGCGGAAATATTCGACCAGCGTGTGGTGACCGACTCCGGCGGGCACCGGGAATCCCGCGTATTCATCCGCACCCTGCTGCAACTGCCCACCGGCGCCTCCTGGCCGATTGAACTCAACCTCACGGAACGGCGCAACATGCTGTTCCCCATGCTGCTCGGCAGGACCGCGCTGCGCCGGCGCTGCCTGGTCGAGCCGGCCCGCTCGTTCCTGCTCGGGACGCCGCCAGATTCCGGAATGTCCCCATGAAGATCGCCATCCTGTCGCGCAACACCAAGCTCTATTCGACCCAGCGCCTGGTAGCGGCGGCGCGCGAGCGCGGGCATATCGTGCGGGTGTTGGACCCGCTGCGCTGCTACATGAAGATCTCGCCGGGGAAATTCCAGCTCAACTATAAGGGCAAGCCGCTGACCGGCGTGGATGCTGTGATTCCCCGCATCGGTGCGTCGGTCACCCGCTACGGAACGGCCGTGCTCCGGCAACTGGAACTGATGGGCGCCTATACGCCCAACTCCTCCGACGCCATCCTGCGCGCCCGCGACAAGCTGCGCTGCCACCAACTGCTGGCGGGAGAGGGCATCGGTCTGCCGATCACGGTTTTCGGCGACAACCCGGACGACACCACCGACCTGCTTGGCATGCTTGGCAAGCCGCCGCACGTAGTGAAGCTGATCGAGGGGTCGCAGGGTAATGGCGTGGTGTTGGCTGAAAGCATTTCAGCGTCGCGCAGCGTGATCGAGGCGTTCCGGGGTTTGTACGCCAACTTTTTGGTGCAGGAGTTCGTCGCCGAGGCCAAGGGCGCCGACATCCGTTGCTTCGTGGTCGGCGAGAAAGTCGTGGCGGCAATGCATCGCCAGGCGGAGGCGGGCGAGTTCCGCTCCAACCTGCATCGCGGCGGCCAGGCAAGCAGCGTCAAGCTCACGGCGGCCGAACGCAATACCGCGATCCGGGCCGCCAAGGTCATGGGGCTGGAGGTCGCCGGCGTGGACCTGTTGCGCTCGCGCAAGGGCCCGCTCGTGCTGGAGGTCAACTCCTCGCCCGGCCTGGAGGGCATCGAGGGGACCTCCGGGGTGGACGTGGCCGGGGCGATTATCGAACACGTGGCCGGTCGTACCCCCGGTCGGGTCCGACCGGCACGCCGTCGGTCGGCCAGGCCGAAAAAATAACCAAAGTCTGCCCTCCGTTTAACGTTTTTTTAATCTCCCGGCCCCTAGGCTGGTGAGGCCAAACCTGTGGGCTCCTCCTCGTGGACTCTGCGGATTACGGCAATCGGGGCATCTGTAAACTTTGGACCCGGGCAAGGCGTCTCCCCAATGGCGCCTTCCCGGGTTTTTTTCTTTTGCGTTCGCGATTCAGGCGTCGCATCGCATGATGGAACTTGTCTGCTCTGGCAGAATCCCATTCATGCAAGCTCTGGAGTCAAGGCCCCCCATGCGTATCCTCGTCGTCGAAGACAACCGCGACATCGCCGCCAACCTCGGTGATTACCTCGAGGAGCGCGGGCACACGGTTGACTACGCCGCCGACGGCGTCACCGGCCTGCATCTGGCGGTGGTCAACAATTTCGATGCCATCGTGCTCGACCTCAACCTGCCGGGCATGGACGGGCTGGAGGTCTGCCGCAAGCTGCGTACCGAAGGACGCAAGCAGACGCCGGTGCTGATGCTGACCGCCCGCGACTCGCTCGACAGCAAGCTGTCGGGATTCGAATCCGGCGCCGATGATTACCTGGTGAAACCCTTTGCGCTGCAGGAAGTCGAAGCGCGACTGGCCGTACTCGCGCGCCGCGGCAAGGCCGCGCAGCCGCGGATCCTGGAAGTCGCCGACCTGGAATACAACCTGGACACGCTTGAGGTGCGCCGCGGTGGCAAGCTGCTGCAACTCAACCCGACCGCGCTGAAGATTCTGCAATCGCTGATGGAGGCGTCGCCCGCGGTGGTGCCGCGTATGGACCTGGAAACCCGGGTCTGGGGCGAGGAGCTGCCGGATTCCGACAGTCTTCGCGTCCATATCCACGGCCTGCGCGCCGCCGTCGACAAGCCCTTCGACAAGGCCCTGATCCAGACCCGTCACGGAATTGGCTACCGAATCGCAGACTCCGACCCGGTCTGAGTCGATGCACTATCGGCGTCGTCTCCGAACTCGAATCATCCTTTCGTTCTTGCTGCTCGGCTTCGGGCTGACGGCGATGTTCGCGTTTGCGACGGTGCTGCTGCGCAACCGGCTCGAAGGCTCCCTGGTCGATGCGTGGCTGCAGAGCGAGGCGACCAATTTCCTGGTGTTCAAGCGCGCGCATCCGGAGCCTGACGCGCCGTTCGAGTTCTCGCGCCGAATCGAAGCCAAGGCGTTCCGGCCCGGTGGAGCAAAGATTCCGCTCAGCTGGCGAGAGCTGCCTCGCGGCGTGCACGAGCTGCACGAGTACGACAACGAGGGGCAGCTGCGCGAGTACAAGCTGGCCGTGCAGCGTGCACCGGACATGGTCACCTACCTGCGCTACGACTACACCCAGGAGGCGCTGACCCAACGGCAGATGTTGTACACGCTGATCGCGGCAGTGTTCCTGTTCACCGGCCTGACCTGGGTGATCGGCGTCTGGTCATCGCGGCGGGTCATCAGCCCGCTGACCGAGCTGGCGCGGCGGGTCGAGGGCCTGGCCAGCCGCGACAACCCCGAGAAGCTGGCGCCGCACTTCCCCCGCGACGAGGTCGGCGAGCTGGCCTCGGCGCTGGACGACTATGCGGCGCGAATGACCAGCCTGGTCAAGCGCGACCGGGAATTCAACGCCGACGTCAGCCACGAGCTGCGCACGCCGCTCGCGGTGATCCGCGGCGCCGCCGAGCTGATGCTGGCCACTCCGGAACTGCCGGAGAAGATGCGCCAACGACTCGCCCGGATCGAGCGCGCGGCGCTGCAGTGCGCCGACCTGACCACGGCCTTGCTGCTGCTGTCGCGCAACGAGCGCGGCAGCGGCAGTACCGACCTGTGCAAGTTGTGCCATGCGCTGGCCGAGGCTAACCGCGCCCAACTGGTCGACCGTCCGATCCGGATACTGGTAGAAGGCCGCAACGACGTGCTCGTCAACGCGCCCGAGGCCGTGCTGTCGGTCGCGCTGGGCAACCTGATCGGCAATGCCTGCAAGTACACGCACGAGGGCGAAGTGCGCATCGTGATCGAATCCGACCGGGTCAATATCGAGGACACCGGGCCGGGGCTCAGCGCCGAGGACGCAGCGCGGCTGTTCGAGCGCGGCTATCGCGGTTCCTATTCGGGCGCGACCAGCGGCGGCGGCATCGGGCTTTCGATCGTTCGCCGCCTGTGCGATCTGTACGGCTGGACCGTCAGCATCGCGCCGCGTCCCGAGGGCGGCGCCGTCGCTACCCTGGTGTTCGACTCGCTGCCGCCGACGCCCGGCGAGCCTCCCGCCTAGGGAGCTGTCGCTGCATTGGATTCGAAGGCCAGCTTCGAATCCTTCAGGTCGAGAACTACTCCAGCCAGCCCCGCGAGTCTTTGGTGGCTCCGGAGAACAGGCCGAAGAACAGGTCCTGGATCTGCTTGGTCACCGGGCCGGGCTTGCCGGTGCCGACCGGGCGACCGTCCACCGAACGGATCGGGGTGATTTCCGCCGCGGTGCCGCACATGAAGAGTTCGTCGCACAGGTACAGGTACTCGCGCGGCATGTCGCGCTCGACCACGGTCAGTCCGGCCTCGCGCGCCAGGGTCATGATGGTGTCGCGGGTGAGGCCGTTGAGCAGGGCCGCGCTGACCGGCGTGGTGTGCAGCGCGCCATTGAAGACCAGGAAGATGTTCTCGCCCGCGCCTTCTGAAAGCAGTCCGGTCGACGCCAGCGCGATGCCCTCGCCAAAGCCCAGGCGCCGCGCCTCGCGCGCGATCAGCTGGCCCGACAGGTAATTGCCGCCGGCCTTCGCGCCCGCGGGCAGGGTATTGGGTGCGAAGCGCTGCCAGCTGGACACGCAGGCGTCGATTCCCGCCTCCAGTACGCCAGCGCCGAGATATGGACCCATCTCCCAGGTGGCGACCGAAACGTCGACCGGCGTTTCCGCCGACAGGCCGAAGCCACCGAGTCCGCGGTAGGCGATCGGTCGCAGGTAGGCCTTGGTCAGTTTGTTCGCGGCGATCACGTCACGGCAGGCAGCGGTCAGCTGCTCGAGCGAATACGGAATGGCCATGTCGTAAATCTTGGCCGAGGCATACAAGCGTTTCAGGTGATCGGTGAGCCGGAAGATCTTCGCGCCCGCGGGCGTCTCGTAGCTGCGAATTCCCTCGAAGACGGACGAGCCGTAGTGCAGGCCGTGCGCCATCACGTGCACGGTTGCGTCCTGCCAGGGCTTTACCTGGCCGTTGTGCCAGATGAAATCAGGATAGCGCTGGGTCATGACTGGCTCCGGGCGAAACCATCATTTTACAGCTAGAAACGCATCCACCAGCAGCCGGCGTTGGACAGCAGGCGGAAGTAAGTCACCTGCGAGGCGGCGTCGGAGTCGCTGCGCATCTGATCGACCCGCAGCAGGCGCGCGGCACGTGGCTTCGGCGCAGGTGGCAGCTCGAGGGGCGACGCTTCGTCTTCAGCCTGCGGCCCGAACAGGAACGGCGCCGCCGGCTCCTCGTAATCAAGCTGCCGCTCGCCCGAGACCAGTTGCACATCCACGACGGGACGCTCGCTGAAGCTGGCCAGCCGCTCCATTAGCTGGTAGCCCTGCGCAGTGCCCATGCCCGTCCAGTGGTAATAATCCGCGAGGCGGTTCGCATCGTGGTTTTCCAGCGCAGCGCGCACACCGGCGAGCAGGTCGTCCTGGTTTCGCGCGCAGGAGCGGACGCGCAAGGGCACCACTGGCTGCACTCCCCGCGGCGCTGCGCGCGCGTCCAGCGCATCGAGATCGGCGCAGCGGCGGTCGGTGAAGATGGTTACGCCGGCAGCATCCACGCAGCGGCGCAAGCCTCCCTGGTCGGCGGCGCTGTATCCGGGAAGCCGTTCGAGTTCGGCCGGCGGCGCTGGCGCGTCCGCTGGCGCGTATTCCGGCACGAGCTCGGGCTTCGACGCCCGCGTGGTGTAGTCGGTCGGCGGCTGCGCGGCCGCCGCGAGTGACAGAACGGCCGCCGCCGGCGCGCCGCTCGCCGGCCAGGCGAGCAGCCCGGCCAGCATGGCGACGTACGGCGAAATCGGTTTCATTGGCGGCGTCCCGGTCCTGCCGTGGGCGCGTCGGCCCGGCAACCGAAAAAACGATAGCACCGGCACCGGTCCTGCAGACGGGCAATCATGCCAGGCGGGCGATTACCGCTTCGGTCGGTTTGCTCAGGTTCAGCGTGTAGAAGTGCAGCTCAGGTACGCCTCCATCGACCAGCCGGCGGCACATCGCCGCAACCAGATCGGCCGCCAGTTCGCGGATGCCTTCGACATCATCACCGAGCGCCGTCATGCGCTTGCCGATCCAGCGGGGAATCTCGGCACCGCAGGCTTCCGAGAAACGCCTGAGCTGGGTGAAGTTGGAGATCGGCATGATGCCCGGAATGATCGGCACGTCGATGCCCAGCTTGCGGGCATCGTCGACGAAGCGGAAATAGGCATCGGTGTTGTAGAAGTACTGGGTGATTGCCGAGCTGGCACCGGCATCGATCTTGGCCTTGAAATGGCGAAGGTCGGCCACCGCGTCTTCCGCCTGCGGATGCGTCTCCGGATAGCAACCGACTTCGATGCGAAAGTCGTCGCCATGTTGTTGGCGGATGAAGGTGACCAGGTCGGTGGCGAAGCGGAAGTCGCCCATCCGCGCCATGCCCGAGGGCAGGTCGCCGCGCAGCGCGACGATACGATCGCAGCCGAGTGCGCGGTACAGCTGCAGCAGCTGCGCGATTTCCTCGCGCGTACCGCCCATGCAGCTGACGTGCGGCACGCCGTTGAGCGCGTGCGTCTGGCGCAGTTCGCGTACGGTCTCCGGCGTGTAGCTGAGGGTAGAGCCGCCGGCGCCGAAGGTGACCGAGACGAACTCCGGGGAGTGCGCCTTCAACTTGCGCACGGTGCGCGTCAGCTGCGCGCGCTGCTCGTCCGTCTTCGGCGGATAGAACTCGAAGGAAAGCGGAATCATCGTGGGTCCCGGAAAGTAGACGGGCGACCGGAGTCGCCCGTCATAGTCTTGCTTAGTAGCGGTAGTGCTCGGGCTTGTAGGGGCCATCGACATGCACATTCAGGTAAGCGGCCTGTTCCGGGGTAAGCGTGGTCAGCTTCACGCCGATCTTCTCCAAGTGCAGTCGCGCCACTTCCTCATCGAGCTTCTTGGGCAGGATGTAGACCTTCCTTTCGTAGAGATCCTTGTTCGCCCACAGGTCGATCTGGGCCAGGGTCTGGTTCGAGAACGAATTGGACATCACGAAACTTGGATGGCCGGTCGCGCAACCCAGGTTGACCAGGCGGCCTTCAGCGAGCAGGAAGATCTCGCGGCCGTCGGGCATCT
>JANPDF010000058.1:0-4562 GCA_031431355.1 Gammaproteobacteria bacterium | reverse complement strand
GACGTAGATCCCCGGCAGATGCACATGGTCGGGATCGATCGCACCGATCTCGACGACCGCTTCGACTTCGACGACGCAGACCGCGCCGGCCATCGCGCAGGCTGGATTGAAGTTGCGCGCCGTCTTGCGGAACACCAGGTTGCCGGCCTTATCGGCCTTCCATGCCTTTACCAGCGACACGTCCGCCTGCAGCGCGGTTTCCATCACGTACTGGTGGCCGTCGAACTCGCGGGTTTCCTTGCCCTGGGCGACGATGGTGCCGTAGCCAGTGCGGGTGAAGAAGGCCGGGATGCCGGCGCCGCCAGCGCGCAGGCGCTCGGCCAGCGTGCCCTGCGGGTTGAACTCAAGTTCCAGCTCGCCGGCCAGGTACTGGCGCTCGAATTCCTTGTTCTCGCCGACGTAGGAGGAAATCATCTTGCGGATCTGGCGCGTGCTCAGCAGCATGCCCAGGCCAAAGCCATCGACGCCGGCATTGTTGGAGATCACGGTGAGACCACGCACACCGCTGTCGCGCAATGCGCCGATCAGCGCCTCGGGAATGCCGCACAGGCCGAAGCCGCCGACTGCCAGGGTCTGGCCGTCGTGCAGCACATCGCCCAGCGCTTCGGATGCGGATGAATACAGTTTGTCCATCGTGCTGCGGATTGCCGAGCTGGCGGTGGTTGCGGTCATGGAGCCGGCCTCATGCGAACTTGGGGACTTAGTGTAGCCGCTGACCCGGCCGGTCCGATCCCTACCTTTGGGCAGTGGTCGAGGTGCGCAGCGCTTTGAAGCAGCTGACGAAGCGTCCACAATGGGGTTCGTGTAATATTGCTGCCCCGGACATGAGCATGCCCGCTTCAGACGGGACTCCGCCGCCCTCAAGTTGCGTGGACATGGACTCAGCCATCCCCAAGCTCATCGCCGCGGCGTCTCCTGCCGACCCGTACCTATCGGTGACAATCCCGATTTATAACGAAGAGGACAATGTTCCGCTTCTGTACGCGCGTACCCGCGATGCGCTCGATGCGTTGGGAAAGACCTGGGAATTGGTCTTGGTCAATGACGGGAGCCGCGACGCTTCAGCGCAGCGGCTCGATGCCGTGGCCGCCCAGGACGCGCGGGTTCGGGTGATTCATCTGAGTCGCAATTTCGGCCAGACGGCCGCGCTGATGGCTGGCCTGGACCATGCGCGCGGCGAGATCATCGTGCCGATGGATGGCGACCTGCAAAACGACCCCGCCGACATCGGCAGTCTGTTGGCCAAGCTGGGCGAGGGTTACGACGTGGTATCGGGCTGGCGCAAGGACCGCAAGGACGACACGTTCAAACGTAATCTGCCGAGCCGAATGGCCAACCACCTGATCTCGGCCGTCTCCGGCGTCCACCTTCACGACTACGGCTGCTCCCTCAAAGCGTATCGACGCGGCGTACTGGAGGGCGTGAAACTATACGGCGAGATGCACCGCTTCGTGCCGATCTACGCTTCGTGGAACGGCGCACGCGTTACTGAAATCGAAGTCACCCACCATCCGCGCATCCACGGCGAATCGAGCTACGGCCTGGAGCGCGTGGTCAAGGTCGTGCTCGACCTGCTGGTGGTCAAATTCCTGTTCAAGTACGCGGGCAAGCCGATCTACCTGTTCGGCGGCTTCGGCCTGCTTAGTCTGGCCGCCGCCGCGCTGGTCCTGGCCTGGTCGCTGTGGCTGAAGTTCTTTGCCGGCGTGTCGCTGATTCAGACTCCGTTGCCGATCTTTGCGGTGATCCTGTTCGCCATCGGCATCATGAGCTTCCTGCTGGGACTGCTCGCCGAGATGCTCAACCGCACCTACCACGAGTCCCAGGACAAACCGGTGTATCGAATCGGACGCATCGTGCAGCGGGACAGCTGAGATGTGCGGGATTGCGGGCTTCGTTGGCATGGGCGATCGTGCCGATCTGGTGCGCATGGCGGATACGCTTCGTCATCGTGGCCCCGACGGCGATGGATTCCATGTGCACGAGCCAAGCGGCGTGCACCTGGCGCACCGGCGACTGGCCATCCTCGATATCGTCGGCGGCCACCAGCCGATGCACACGGCCGATGGCTCGATGTCGATCGTATTCAACGGCGAGATCTACAATTTTCGCGAATTGCGCGTCGAGCTCGAGCGTGGGGGCGCGAAATTTATTTCCGATCACTCCGACACCGAAGTCCTGTTGCACGGTTACCGGGCGTGGGGGGAACAGTTGTGCGAACGCCTCAATGGGATGTGGGCGTTTGTGATCCACGATCGCAGCAAGCGGCAGCTTTTCTGCTCGCGCGATCGTTTCGGCAAGAAGCCGTTGTTCTTCCATGCCCGCCCAGGCGTTTTTGCCTTCGCTTCCGAGCTGACCGCCCTGAAGCAACACCCGGGGGTGCCCATCCAGCTGGATCCGCTGTCGCTGCGCAAGTATTTCGCGTACGGCTTCGTCCCGGCTCCGCGCACCTTTTTCTCCGGCGTCAAAAAGTTGCCGGGCGGGCATTCGCTCACCCTGGATCTGGACTCGTGGACGCTGCGCCAAACCCGTTACTGGCAGTACCAGACCGAGCCCTTCGAGGAACGTCCACACGGCGTCGAACGCCAGTGGGCCGAGCAACTGCGCGAACTGCTGGATGCGGCGGTCGCACGCCGCCTGGTCGCGGACGTCCCGGTCGGGGCGTTTCTGAGCGGCGGCGTGGACTCGTCCATGATCGCGGCACTGGCCATGCGCCATGTCGGTCGTGACCGCCTGAAGACCTTCTCCATCGGCTTCGAGGAAGCCAGCTTCGACGAAAGCAGGCATGCCCGCGCGGTGGCCGAGCACATCGGCGCATCGCACAGTGCCCAGGTACTCTCGGTCGATCGCGCCCTCGACATTCTCCCGGACATCCAGTCGAGGATGGATGAACCCATCGCTGATTTTTCCCTGCTGCCTACCTACCTGCTCTGCCAGCATGCGCGCAAGCAAGTCACGGTCGCGCTGGGCGGCGACGGGGCGGACGAGCTGTTCGCGGGGTACGACACGTTCAGGGCATTGCGCTATGCCTCAGCCTACGAGAAATTCGTGCCGACGCCCTTGCATCGTGGGATTTCCATGCTGGCGGCACGACTACCTGTCTCCCATAGCTATATGAGCTTCGACTTCCGCTTGAAGCGCACCTTGCGCGGACTCGATCACCCGTCCCGCTTGCGACTCCCAGTCTGGATGGCGCCCCTGGCGCCGAGCGAACTGGAACAGTTGTTCGCCGAGCCCATGGATCTGGAGGAACTGTTTTCCGAGGCAATCACCACCTGGGACACCACCGCGAGTAGCAATCCAGTAGACCGGGCGATCGAGTTCTATCTGACCCTGTATATGCAGGATGACATTCTGGTGAAGGTGGATCGGGCCAGCATGATGCACTCGCTGGAAGTGCGCGCACCGTTCCTGGACATCGATGTGGTCAACTTCGCGCGCCGGCTTCCGGCGGAGTTGAAGCTTCGCGGCAATCAGACCAAGTGGATATTGAAACGCGCCGCCGAACCGCTGTTGCCCGACGGAATCACCGGTCGGCGCAAGCAAGGTTTCGCGGTACCGACCGGGGCTTGGTTCGCCGACGGGCGCCTGTCGGTCCGGCCGGAAACAAGCGGCAATCCGGCATTCTGGCGGCGGTTGAGCTGCGAACATTCAGCCAAGCGCAGCGATCACCGCCTCGCCTTGCAGGCTCAACTCGCGGTCGAACCGATTTTGCGCGATGTACCGAGCCCTGTTCGATCCGGGGCTCGACCATGACCGGCGACAGCAGGACCGCGGCGGCGTTCGCCTCCTCCTGGAACAATCTTCCGTCCGGGTCGGTTTACACCTCGGAGCAGTTCGAGGATTGGTTGGCGCCAGTCGTGCGCGCCGATGTCGAAGCTCGCCGCGTGCTTGAACTGGGCTGCGGCAACGGCAGCCTGCTGGTACATATGGCCGCCTGGAATCCCGACCGGCTGCTCGGCGTCGACCTCGGCGATTCCGTGCTTTCGGCGACCGAGAACCTGCGCAGCACCGGCCACGCCAACGCCGAAGTGGTGAAGGGCGACCTGGTGGAATTCCGCTCCGACGGCTTCGACCTCGTCTACTGCATCGGTGTGCTCCACCATCTCAAGGAACCGGAACAGGGTTTTCACTCGGTCGTCGCCAACACCTGCGCCGGCGGCAGGTTTCATTGCTGGGTCTACGGAAAGGAAGGCAATGCGCTGGTGCGCCTGGTGGTCGAGCCAACCCGCATTCTCGCCTCGCGGCTGCCTTGGTGGATGACCAAGTACCTGATCGCCACGCCGTTGGTCGTTCCCTACTTCTTCTATGCGAAGGTACTCAGCGCAATTTGCAGACACGGGCCGCCGTGGTTGAAGCAGGTTCTGCAGCATCTGCCGCTGCACGACTATAGCCTGTGGATCTCGGCGCGCGCCTTTCCATTCTTCCGACATGTCGCCTTCGACCAGTTGGTCACGCCGCAGACGCGCTACATCAGCCGCGAAGAGGTGCAAGGCTGGCTTGGCCGCCAGCCCCGGATTGATCCGGACAGCATCTATGTCATCCAGCGCAACGGCAACTCGTGG
>JANPDF010000057.1:0-9021 GCA_031431355.1 Gammaproteobacteria bacterium | reverse complement strand
CCGATGTCGATCATGGTCGCGACCGGGAGGGCGGCGCAGAACGGGGTGCTGTTCCGCGACGCCGAGGCGATCGAGCAGCTGCGCAAGATCGATACGCTGATCGTCGACAAGACCGGCACCCTCACCGAGGGGCGACCGGTGTTCCGTGACAGCATCACCACCGAAGGTTTTACAGCTGACCAAGTGCTGCAATGGGCGGCAGTCCTGGAGCAGGGCAGCGAGCATCCGTTGGCGGCGGCCATCCTCGCCGAAGCAAAGCGGCGCGAGCTGCCCTTGCGCGGCGCCGAGTCCTTCGAGTCGGTCACCGGCAAAGGCGTCCGCGGGCAATTTGACGGCAAGGCACTGGCATTGGGCAACCAGGCGCTGATGGCAGACGTCGGCGCAGATGTATCAGGCGTGCTGGCGGCAAGCGAGCAACTTCGCATGCAAGGCGCCAGCGTGATGTTCCTGGCCGTCGACGGGCGGCTGGCCGGCGCGGTCGCGGTCGCCGATCCGGTCAAGGCCACGACGCAGGAAGCGCTCGACGCATTGCGCGCCGATGGCCTGCGTATCGTCATGGCCTCCGGCGACGCCCAGGCGACTGCCGAAGCCGTGGGCCGCGCCTTGGGAATCACCGAGGTGCTTGGCGGCGTGCAACCGAAGGACAAAGTCGATCTGGTCGAGCGATTGAAGCGGGAAGGCCGCCACGTTGCGATGGCCGGTGACGGCGTCAACGACGCACCTGCACTGGCCGCCGCCGATGTCGGCATCGCCATGGGCACCGGCACCGACGTGGCGATGTCGAGCGCGCAAGTCACCCTGGTCAAGGGCGACCTGCGGCGCATTCTGGCGGCGCGCGCCATCTCCGAGGCCACCGTCGCCAACATGAAGCAGAACCTGGTCTTCGCCTTCCTCTACAACGCGCTCGGCGTGCCGATCGCCGCCGGCGTGCTCTATCCCGTGTTCGGCCTGTTGCTCAGCCCGATGATCGCCGCGCTCGCGATGAGCCTGAGTTCGGTGTCGGTGGTCAGCAATGCGTTGCGGCTCGGCAAGTCGCGCTTGCCGGGGGAGGCGGCCAGCGAGACTGCCTAGTCGGCGTCCAGCTCCGCCAGCCTGGCCTTCATCTGCGCAATCTCGCCTTGCTGGCCGGCGATGATGCCGCGGCACAGCTCCTGCACTTTCGGGTCGCGGATGGTTGCTTTCTCGCACATCAGGATCGCGCCGGCATGGTGCGGCACCATTGATTTCAGAAACTGTTCGTCGCCGACTGCAACTTGCTGCCGGATCAGCAGCCAGAAGGCGGCCAGCGCCAAGGCGCTGGCCGCCATGATCAGCAGGTTTCGCTTCTTGTTCGGGTACATGCCGCCCATCAACGCCAATTCGATCAACACCATCGGCATGGTCATCAGGCCGGCCATGTACAACTGGTTGACGTTGGGCAGCGCGTTGGCAAACACGTTGACCATGGCGTACATCAGCACATACATTGACGCAAAGGACAGCACCGTCATGGCCAGCAGCCGGCGGTAAGTTCCGCCGTGCTTCGCCGCCGCCTTGGCGTGCTTCATGCCAGCTTCCATGCGCGTTACCTCAAGGTGGGGATCCCGGCCCCCGGACTTCACATGCCGTGGTGTTTGTCGAACTCGGCCTTGCTCAGGCTGCCGTCCTTGTTGCCGTCGAGCATGTCGAAATGGGCAGATAGCGGATGCGTCTTCGGCACTTCAGCGCGCGCAAGCCGGCCGTCCTTGTTCTGGTCAAGCTTGGCGAACTCGGTCGCCGCCATCGTCGCGTGATCCATCGGCATCTTGGAGTGGTCCATCGTGCCGTGGTCCATCATCTTCGCGTGGTCCATCTTGCCGTGGTCCATCATCTTCGCGTGGTCCATCGGCCCGGCAAACCGCGCCAGCTGTTTGATTTCCTCGGTCTGCGCCGTCTTCATCTTCATGGCCATCGCCTTCAGCTCTGCGCTCTGGCCATGCTTGGCAAACACGTTGATCATGTCGATCGCCTGCTGGTGGTGCATCGACATCATCATCGCGAAATCCTTGTCGACATTGCCCGACATCGGCATCGACATGTGGCCCTTGGCCATGACTTGGTGCAACTCCATCGACCCGGCACTGTGGCCGGCCATGGCCTTTTTGTCCCCCGCGCCGTCGGGCGCCTGGGCGAAGGAAGTTGTGACCAGCGCGATTGCGGCGAACAGGCAAGCGGGGGCAAGCAGGGACATGCGCGCGGTGGTCATCAGAAATCCTCAGGGTCTGTCGGCGGATTGCGACGTGTTCGCTAGCGTGCACCTTGAGTCATGAAGGTAAATTGAACGGACCGAAAGCGGCGTCGCGGCCGGCCAGGCCGAGCGCTCCCAGCCGCAGGCGGGGTTCCGCGCTGGAAAACGACGGTTTCAGGTCGAGGATCGGTTGGGCGCGAGTGACCGTCTGCTGCTAGATTGGGCTCCCGTGCCGATCTAATCTGCCACCAATGAACTGGTCTCCGCGATCGATAGAGTCAGACGCGTGCACGAGTTCCTGCTCGCCCGCCTCATCGGCCGAACAGTTGAACCGCGAATGCTTCTGCCTGGGCGTCGACAAGCAGGTGCTGCATGCGCAACTTGAATCAGTTCTGGCCACCCACGGATTGCCTGGGGCCATGGCCGATTCGCATCCCCATCTGTTCTCGGCGCTACCGGTTTACGTTTCCCGTCGGCACATCGAGCAGACGGCCAGCGTGGTGGCCGCAATCGAGGAGATCGTGGCCTCGCCCGCCTATCGATCGGCCGTGATGGCATGGGCACCGGACATCGCCAGCTTCGATCCTGGTTCGCCGGGAGGCTTGTTGGGCCTGGACTTCCATCTTGAGCCGAGCGGGCCGCGCTTGATCGAGATCAACACCAACCCGGGCGGCGTGCTGCTCAACGCCGTGCTGGGCGAGGCGCAACGCGCGTGCATGCCCGAATTCACCACGCCCCCCGTTGACGCGGAGCTGCTGGAGGAGCGTGTCCTGCGCGTGATGCTCGAGGAGTGGCAACTCCAGCGTGGGTCGGCGGCGCTCGGATTCATCGCCATCGTCGATGAAGCGCCCACGCAGCAATACCTGTATCCGGAATTCCTCTTGTTCCGCGAACTCTTCCGGCAACACGGCTATGGCAGCGAGATCTGCTCTCCAGAGGATCTTGCCCTCAAGGACCATCGCCTTTACTGCGGCGAAACACCGGTCGACCTCGTCTACAACCGCCTTACCGACTTCGCCTTGCAGCATCCGGCCCACGATGCATTGCGCGCCGCCTTCCTGGCGGGAACGGTGGTGGTGACTCCCCATCCCCGCGCGCACGCGCTGTATGCGGACAAACGCAACCTCACCTTGCTCGGCGATGGCGATTTTCTACGCGCCGCCGGCGCCAGCGAGTCGGCGATTGATGTTCTGGTTGCAGCGGTACCTGCTACGCAGGTGGTGACCCCGGAAAATCGTGAGGCATTGTGGGCCGGCCGCCGCCGGCTGTTCTTCAAGCCGGCCGCGGGGTTTGGCAGCAAGGCGAGCTATCGGGGTGACAAGCTGACCCGCCGGGTATGGGAAGAAATCGCGCGCGGCACCTACGTCGCCCAGGAGATCGTGCCGCCCAGCGAACGGCACGTGCAGCTCCAGGCCGATCCGCTCAAGGTCGACATCCGGTGCTACGCCTATCGTGGCAAGGTGCTGTCGTATGCGGCGCGGATGTACCAGGGACAGACAACCAACTTCCGGACGCTCGGCGGTGGCTTTGCGCCCGTACTCACGAGGTTGTGACCTCGAATCGCGTTCGCGGGCGACTCGCTGCGTCTTCAACTGCTTGCCGTCCATGAACACTTTCATGTCCCTGCCGTTCGCCAATGCAGGAGATTGCTAGACTATCTCCAGCGCAACAGCGCACCAGGAAGCACATGATCAACAACGACGTCCTGCGCAGCATCCGATACATGCTCGACATGAGCGATGGCAACATCGTCGAGGTCGTGCACTTGCTCGACTCCGAGTTCCCGCTCGACAAGGCCGGCGTGCAAGGCTTGCTCAAGAAGGAAGGCGAGCCGGGCTATGTCGAATGCAGCGACCGCGTGCTTGCCCATTTCCTCGACGGCCTGGTCATTCACTACCGGGGTACGAATCCGGACCTCCCGATACGGCCGGTGGAATCGCGGGTCACCAACAACCTGATCCTGAAGAAGCTGCGCGTCGCCTTCGAACTCAAGGACGTAGACATGCACCAGGCCTTCGAGGACGCCGGCTTCCCGGTCTCCAAGCCGGAGCTGTCGGCTCTGTTCCGGCAGCCGGGGCACAAGAACTACCGCGCCTGCGGCGACCAGATGCTGCGCAATTTCCTGAAGGGCCTGACGGTGCGTGCGCGTGCAAGCTGAACAACGCCCGCGTGATACCGGGACTTCTGGCCGTTGTGCCGGGCGGACCGACTGAATTACCCTTCGCGCGTGAAATTCCGCCTGCCCCGCCTCCATCTGGCACTGCATGCCCTGCTCCTGGCAGTGGTGGCGCTGGGCATCATGCTGCGGCCGGTGCTCGATATCCGCACCGAAGTGCACCTGGCCGAGCACGCCGTGGGCGTGGGACAGGACCACCAGGCGGTCGACGTGGCCAATGCCGACCCGGGCTGCGTCGAGGACGCTGGGCTTGAACGTGCCCACGGACTGAACCACCAGGAAGGTTCCGGCGGCGCCTACGCCGACCTTTCGGTTGAAATGGGAGTGGCGGTGACCTTGTACCCGCCGATCTTCGGCGCCGCGCCGAACCCGGTGCGCTTGCCTGATCGTTACCTGGCGACGCCGTTCAAGCCACCGATCGCCTGATCTCTGCGCCGCCTGCAGGCGGCCTGTGTTGCGTTCGCGTTCCCGCAGGGTCACCCGTCGGACGCGAACGCCGTGACGACGCCGAGGCAGCAGCCCGCGTCGACCCCCGACAACAGTTGCGAGCGTCCGCGCCGCCTGCTGTCACCCGAACACCGGAGTTCCCGATGAAGCAAACCCTAATCGCGCTGGCGATCGTCGCCGCATTAAGCGGCAGCGCGACTGCCGCCACCACCGCCAGCCAGTCGACGCTCGATGCCCTCGAGGCGCGACTGAAAACGCTGGAGCAGAACGCCGAGGCCCAGCGCAAGCAGACTGAAGCAGCCCTGGCCGCGCTCGAACTGGCGCGTGCCGAGATCGAACAACTCAAGGGCAGCCAGGCAACGGCAGTCGCGGCGGCGCCGGTAGCGGTTGCCGAGGAACCTGCCGCCGCCAGCGGCGGGGGCGACAACCCGAACGCCTTCAACCCGGCAATCAGCATCATCCTCAACGGCAGTTACAGCGGCCACACGCTGGATCCGGACGCCTACGCGCGCAGCGGCTTCCCGCTGGTCGGTGAAGGCGCGCCGTCGGCCCGTGGCTTCTCTCTCGGCGAGAGCGAGATCTCCTTCGCCACCAACATCGACGAGAAGTTCTACGGCCAGTTGACCTTGGCCATCGGCAGCGAAGATGGCGAAACCGACCTCGGCATCGAGGAAGCGTACCTGGAGACCACTGCGCTGCCGTCCGGGATGACGCTGCGCGCCGGTCGCTTCTTCTCCAACATCGGCTACCTCAACAGCCATCACGCGCATACCGACAAATTCTTCGATCGGCCATTGCCCTACCAGGCCTTCCTCGGCAATCAGTACGGCGATGACGGCTTGCAACTGCGCTGGGTGGCGCCGACCGATCTGTTCGTGGAAGTGGGCGCGGAAATCTTTCGCGGCCAGAACTATCCCAGTGGCGGCGCCGGCCATGGTGGCGCCGGCGTCAAGACGCTGTTCGGCCATGTCGGCGGCGACATCGGCAACGAGAGCTCCTGGCTGGCCGGCGTGGCGATGCTGCAGTCGCGCTCGGAAGGTGCCGAAGACGGCTTCGTCGGCGACAGCCGACTGTACGTCGCCGATGCCACCTTCAAGTGGGCACCGGAAGGAAACTTCAAGGATGGCGGCGTCACCGTGCGCGGCGAGTATTTCGTCGACCAGCGCGATGGCGACTATGTCAACCCGGAGGATTCGACGCTGGACCAGCCGTGGGACGGCACCCGGCGCGGCGCCTACGTGGAGGGCGTCTACCGGATCAACCGCAACTGGGAAACTGGCTATCGGTACGACCGCTTGTGGGCCGACGACAGCGGCCCGTACGCGAGCAACTACGATCCCAACCGGCACACCGTCATGCTGGCGTGGTTGAACAGCGAGTTCAGTCTGCTGCGCCTGCAGTACAGCCACGACCGTCCCAATCCGGACGACACTGACAACGCGCTGAGCCTGCAGTACCAGGTCAGCCTCGGCGCCCACGGCGCCCACAAGTTCTGAGGAGAACTGCCATGAAGAATTTCATCGCGATGACTGCACTGGCGATCAGCCTGGCGGCATCACCAGCCCAGGCGAGATTGAAAGTGTTTGCCTGCGAGCCAGAATGGGGCGCGTTGCTCAAGGAACTGGCCGGCGACAAGGTCGACGTCGATGTCGGCACCTCGGCCCTGCAGGACGTACACATGATCGAGGCCAAGCCGAGCCTGATCGCAAAGGTCCGCCGCGCCGATCTGGTGGTTTGCACCGGCGCCGACCTGGAAGTGGGCTGGCTGCCGCAGCTGATCCGGCAGTCGGGCAATTCGAAAGTCGGCAACGGCCCCGGCATGTTCATGGCGGCGAGCCAGGTCGCGACGCTGGATAAACCGGTCAAGTTCGATCGCGCTGCGGGCGACGTGCATCCGCAGGGCAATCCGCATATCCAAATGGATCCTTACCGCGTGCTGACCGTGGCCAAGGCGCTCGACGCACGGCTGGTGCAACTCGATCCTGCCAACGGCGCTGCTTATCAGCAGCACCTGGCGGACTTCAGCACGCGCTGGAACGCTGCGATCAAGCGCTGGGAAGCCAAGGCTGCGCCGTTGAAAGGTCGCAACGTGGTCGTCCACCACATCAGCTGGGTGTACCTGTTCAAGTGGCTGGGGCTGCAGCAGATCGGCGCGCTGGAACCGCGTCCGGGCGTGCCCCCATCGAGCGGCCACCTGTCCAGCCTGGTGGCAACGACCAAGGGCGGCCATACGCTGGCGATTGTTCGCGCCGCCTACCAGGATTCCAAGGCAAGCAACTGGCTCTCGGAGCGCACCGGCGTCAAGGCAGTCGCCCTGCCGCTGACGGTCGGCGGCGACGCGCAGGCGAAAGATCTTTTCAGCTTGTTCGACTCCACCATCGACAAGTTGCTGGCTGCCGCGAAATGAACCTCGACGGCCTCGACATCAGCATCCTCGGGCCGGCCTGCATCGCCGGCTTGATCGTGCTGTCCACGCACGTGCCGCTGGGCAAGCAGGTGCTGGCGCGCGGCATCATCTTCATCGACCTGGCGATTGCGCAGATCGCTGCGCTGGGCGTGATCGCCGCCGGTTTCTTCGGCATCGACGAGCATGGCATCGGCGTGCAACTGGCGGCGGCCGCGGCAGCGCTGCTTGGCGCCGGCCTGCTGGCCTGGACCGACCGCCGCTGGCCGCATTACCAGGAGCCGCTGATCGGCACGCTGTTCGTGCTGGCCGCGACCGGCGCACTGTTGTTGCTGGCCAACAACCCGCAGGGTGGCGAGCACCTCAAGGACCTGCTGGTCGGACAGATCCTGTGGGTGAGTTTCGCGCAGCTGATTCCCGCGGCGGTGCTTTCGGCCTTGTTACTCGCTTTCCTGTGGTGGCGGCGCGGGCGGCTGGAAGGGCTGTTGTTCTACGGCCTGTTCGCGTTGGCGATCACCGCTTCGGTGCAACTGGTCGGCGTCTATCTGGTGTTCGCCAGCTTGATCGTGCCGGCGCTGGCAACCGCTGGCATGACTGGCCGCGGTCGCTTGCTGGTCGCCTATCTGGTCGGCGCGCTGGGCTACGTCTCCGGCCTGGTGTTGTCAGCGCTTTTCGACCTGCCCAGTGGCGCGTTGATCGTGTGGACGCTGGCTGCTTGCGCCTTGCTTGCGCAGCTGGTGCCGGCGGTGCGGCGCTCGCACCCGGCGCGGGCGTGAGCGCGCGCGTCGACATCAAGCAGGCAAGCTACTTGGGGAGCGGGATGACGCGAGCAAGCGGATTGATCGGGCTAGGTTGACTGCAGGCCGGCCCGCAACAGATCGAGTCGTTGCTTCGCCAGCGCGCGCAGCAGGTGGCGATCCGGCGCGGCAAACGGGGAGTCCTTCCCGCAGTGCTCGAGCAACAGGCTGAAGTCCTGGGCTTCACCGAGTCGCACGGCGAGCTCCTTGTTTTCCTTCTTCTCGGCGACGGTGACTGCCCCTGTCACGGCCCGCGCCTGTTGCGAGAGTCGTCGCGCCCGCCGTCGCCAGCGATGCCAGTCCTCCTCGCGGCCGCGCTCCAGGGCTCGTTGGCCTGCCGCCTGCGCGCCTACCCTGCCTTGCTCGATCGCGGCCAGCACTTCCTCGCCAGTCAATTCGGCCCAGGGCAGCGCCGGAATCGCGGCAAGCAGGACGGCAATAATGCGCCCGGGTTCATCGGCCGCGGTACCCACATTCGCTGGCGCACGCCCGAGCGCGGCCCGACGCTGCACGGCGCAGCGACGGGCGCGACGCAGCAAGGCCACGTGCCGCGCGCTTTCCTCGACACCCGCAAGACGGTCCAGCGCTTCGACCAAAGCCTGGCCATCGCGCAAGGCGGACAAGGACCGATTGATGCGCTGCAGTTCGCGGTCGAGGAACGCACTCGCCCGGCCGAAGCGCGCGCTGGCGAGCGCGAGCGTCGCGCGGACGCGGCGCACCGATTTTCGCCCCAGGTGCACGCCTTCATGCCGCCGCGCCTGGCACCAGGAAAAACAACGCATCGCCTGCTCGAGTTCGGTGCTGGCATAGGCGAGCAACGCCGCGCCCGCCGCCGAACCCGCACCCTGCGTCCCGGCACCAGCCGGAAGCGGTCTAGGCGCCGCGGATTTCGGAGATTGCGATGGCACGCCGCAACGATTGGCCGACCGGGCCGCCGGGGAACTGTTCGAAATAATCGGAAGCCGAATGCTCCGGCCGGGCAACGAAAACG
>JANPDF010000056.1:0-26306 GCA_031431355.1 Gammaproteobacteria bacterium | reverse complement strand
GACACCTTCGATCGTGCCGGAGTTGTACACATACGAGCCGGCATCGGAGTCAATCAACAGACCGGTCGCGGTGCCGTACACGTAGACCTCATTGACGCTGTCGTAGCCGTACTGGGTGTAAGCCGAGATCAGGCCGGTGTTCGCCACGTTGACATCGCCAGCGTAGGAGGACCCTACCGCGCCGATTGCCGAGCCGGCGTAGCTGTACGCGGTGATGTCGCCGTCATTGTTGATGGTGGCGCCGAGATAGCCGTCAACCACCGCGCCAATGGCGGCGCCAGCGTAGCTGGAGCCGTCGATGGTGCCGGTCGCCGAGTTGTTCAGCGCCGCGTAGCCATTGAAGGACTCCACGTTCACGCCGATCGAGGTGGCGTAGAGCGTGTAGGCCGAGATGGCGCCGTCGTTGTTGAGCGTGGCATCGCCCGCGTAGGCATACGCGGAGGCGCCGGTGGCGTAGTAGTACGAGTACGCCTCGATCGTGCCGGTGGCGGAGTTGTTCAATGTAGCATCGCCGAAGCCCGAGACAGCGGCCGCGCCGAGAGCGTAGCCGTACAGCGCTGCGGCGTAGATGTCGCCCGAATTATCGAGCGAGGCGTCGCCGTACAGGGACAGGGCTTCCGCGCCGGTCGCGTAAGTCAGGTAGTAGTACGAATAGCCCGAATTGACGACCGAGATATCACCCGAATTCACGACCGAGGCGTCGCTGAATACCGAGAGTGCCAGTGCGCCCGTCGCGGTGACGTCGTTGTAGTACGAATACGCCGAGTTCTCGACCGTGATCGAGTTCGAATTGTCTACCGTGGCGTAGCCGTTGACCGAGAACGCGGTCGCTCCATAGGCGTCGGCGTCGAAGTAGCTATAACCGCCAGCGGATACGGCGATCTCGCCGCCGTTGACGATGGTCGCGTCGCCCTGGTAACCGTAGGCGCCCACGCCCGTGGCCAGCATGTCGGTGGCGTAGTTGTCGCCGGTAGCGGCGACGGTGACGATGCCGGTCGCCGAGTTGTAGACGTAGGCGGCGTCGTAAGCGTCGGCGCTGATGCCGACGGCCGAGTAGCCACCGGTGGCGGTGATGTCGCCGGAGTTCTGGATTTCAACGGTGCCGCCGGCACTGTCGGTGTAGCCGCCCGCGCCCAGGGCGTAGAGACCGGCAGTCGCGGTGACCGAGCCCTGGTTGTCGACATAGACGCTGCCTGCACCGAGGGCGGCGGCGTACATGCCCGTGGCGTTGCCCGCGGCGGTCGCGACGATCACGCCATTCGGGCCGTTGATTTCATTGACGTCGAACGGGCCGTACAGGATGAAAGCGGAGGTCAGATCCGGGTTCTGTTCGCCTTCGTAAACCGAGATGGCGCTGATGCCAACCGCGTCGGCCCCTTCGGAACCGGGCAGCAAGGTGGCGCCGCCCTCATCGGTTGCAGTCACGATGATGGTGCCGTTGTTGTAGATGTTGACGTAGCCCTCACTCAGGATCTGAATGCCGGCCGCATCAGCGTCGTTGCCGCTGGCTGTTACGGTGATGCCACCGGTGTTTGAGACGTTGGCCCCGTAAACACCCAGGGCGGTAATGGCGGTGGCGCCGGTGTATCCGGTGACCGTCAGGGTGCCTGAGTTGTCGATGTCAGCGTACTTTCCATAGGCGGTGATTCCAGTTGCGTCGCCCGCATAGGAAGTGACCTCAAGACTGTCCGAGCTGGTTACCGTAGCCTGGCCGAGTATCGAAAAGGCTACCACTCCATCGGCGCTGTCTTCGGCGGCAACGGTGATGCTGCCATCGTTGTAGACGCTCGCATCGCCAAAAAACCCAGCGGCAAACACGCCGGTGGCGGCTCCTGTTTCGGAGTAGGCCTCAACAGTTCCGTAGTTCGTGAACGACGCGCCGGCAAAACCGAACAGGAAGATGGCTTGGGCGCTGCCGTTGACCGCATCAGCGCTCACGTCAGCGCCGAGACTATTTTCCATACTGCTCACGCCATACTTCGACTGTGCCTGCACTGTGGTGGCGGAGTAGCCGGCAGTTCCCGAATTGGAAATCGAGCCGCCATTGGTTATCGTCGCGTCATCCCACACGTTGATGTCAACGGAATTGACGCTATTGGCATTCGCCGTTGTAGTGATGTCGCCGTTGTTGGTGAACTCGCTGAAACCGGTGGTGGAGTCAGTCAGGTTGACGCTATCCACGTTAACGGTGGTCACCGTGCTGCCGACATCCATGATGACGGTCAGGTCATCGACGGCGTAGTTGATGGGAGTGACGAAATCACCGGAGCAGGTGACGGTACCGGCAGGCGCGGCCGGCGTGCAGGTGCCGGCGAAAGCCAGTCCGCTGCCGGACAGGGCGAGCATGGTTGCCGAGGCAGCCAGCGCGGCGCGAATGGCGCGGGTGGTCGGAGCCACTCTCAGCTTGCGATTGTTGTTGCGCTTGATACCGTCTTGCTTCCCTGATGCGTTCATCTTGTGTTGTTCCTTAACGTGGTGATAGGCGAAATTCGGTGGCACTGGAAAAGTGGCCGGTCACGACAGGGTCGCCGGACACGGGAGCCGACATTCTGCGTTGTTATGGCCCCGTTGGTAAGCCTTTTCGCCTGCCTTTGTTTAGGAAGGAGTCATTCCGGCGAAAAAAAGCCCCCGGGGAGGGGGCTGGGGGAAACGGCGTCTCCACCGTGTTTGCGCTCGCGGCGCGTCAGTTCTTGTCGTCCGGGCGGGTCCGGAGCAGATCCATGGGCTTGCCATCCGGCAGGCGGAACTCCAGCGAATCGTCGAGCGAGTCCATGGCCCGCAGTCGGGTGCACATCGCCTCGGCGAGCGGCTCCAGCTCCTTGGCACGGTCCTCGACCTTGCTGTTCAGCTCCTTTTCCATGCGCTGCATGCGGCGCTCGAAGTCATTGGCCTTCTGCTCTCCGCCGAATGCCGCCGAGAGGGCGCCGCTGACCGCGCCGCCAACGATCGCGGGGATGTACTCGGTAATGATCGGCTTGACCACGCTGGCCATGGCGTCCTCGTCGAAGGCCGACAAGGGCTTGGCAGTCATTTCGGAACGGACTTTCCGGTGCGCGGATTCCAGGCTGGCCACGGTCTCCCGTGGATTGCTGGCCAGGCCGCGGGCGACTTCGGTCAGGGCTGCAAAGGCGATGTCGACCGCCTCGATCGCGATTTCGCGGATCTGCGGCACCAGCGCGGTCATCTCGCCCTCGAGTCGACGCAGTCGTTCGTGGTCGGCAGCACTGAGCGTCTGCTCGCGGCCGTCGATGAAAAGGCGTCCTCCGCCGATCCCGATCTCGCCAGGCTTTCCGTCCTCGCGCTTGAACAGGAAGGCACGCCGGTAGGTATCAACGCTGTAACCGGAACTGACGTTGCAGCTGTGTCCCCGATCGGAGCGTTCCGGATGGGCCTGCACTGAAAGGCTGGCCAGCAACAGGGCGGCGGTCAGGATGGCGCGCTTCATTGGGATACTCCGTCGGATGAACTGGAACCAGTGTTGCACAGCCCCCGGAGCCGACAACGTGCCAGACGATGGCCTGACTATGGTCATGGCCGGGGCCCGCGTATCCTGTGCGCCAACCTCCTGCCGAGAGTCCGCCTTGTCCGTGCCCGACCTGCTCCGCCGACATCCGTTCGTGGCGGTAATCGCGCTCGCCCTGCTGATGGCGCTCTGTTTCCAGGGCACCCGCGGACTATGGGAACCGGACGAGGGCCGCTATACCAACGTCGCCCTGCAGATGATCCATAGCGGCGACTTCGTCAGCCTGCGCAGGAACGAATCGGCCCTGCATTTCACCAAGCCACCGGTCACCTACTGGACGATTGCCGCAAGCGTGTCGGCCTTTGGCCGTTCCGAATGGGCCGTGCGCCTGCCGATCGGCCTGGCGTTCGTGTTCACCGTAGCCATGGTCTTCCAACTGGGCAAACGGTTCGTGCCCGACCGGCCGTGGTTGCCGGCCCTGATCTATGCCACCAGTCCGGTCCCGTTCTTCGCTTCCAACACCGTCAACACCGACAGCATGCTCGCAGCGACCGAGGCATTGGCAGTGTTTTGCTTCGTCCGCCACCGGTTCGGCAACGGCTCCTTGCGCTGGGTTGATGCCATGTGGGCAAGCTTCGGCCTGGCCTTCCTGACCAAGGGACCGCCTTCTTTGCTGCCGTTGGCGGTGATCGTCATTTTCGAATTGACCCAGGGCCGGGGCGCGCGGCTGTTGCGTCCACTCGGATTGCTGGCATTCGCCGTTATCGGCCTGGGCTGGTACCTGGTGGTGATCCGGCGGCACCCTGGCCTGCTGGACTATTTCCTGGGCCACGAAGTGTATGCACGCATCGCGACCAGCAAGCTGCAGCGCTTCCCGGAGTGGTACGGGCCGTTGCTCGTGTATTTGCCGACCCTCGCGCTCGGATCCATTCCCTGGCTGGCGATGGCATGGCCGAGGATCAGCGCGCGGCTGCGCCAGGGCTGGCCGGCGTCGCCGGAACTTCGCTTTCTGCTGTTGTGGTTCGCACTGCCCCTGTTGGTATTTTCGCTGGCGCGTTCGCGACTGCCGCTCTATGTGCTGCCCCTATTCGTGCCCCTGTCGCTGCTGCTCGGGCGTGCGCTGGCCGGACGCCGGTGGAACGCCGGCAGCGCGTGGCTGCTGGCAACCTGGGTGGTGTGCCTGCTCGGACTCAAGTACTACGCTGCCGCCGGCTTCCCGACCGACAAGGACGCGCGCGTCTTCGCCGCGAGGCTGCGCCCCATCCTGCCCGGTCACCCCGAGCACCTGATGTTCGTGGAAGACATGACGCGCAACGGGCTCAACCTGTACTTCGATTCGGACATCCAGCGACTATCGTTCAAGCCGCGGCCGCGGATGCTCTCCGATTCTTCCTATGACCAGACGCTCGCCGAGGCGTTGGCGCGCGACCAACGCGGTCGGGTCTTCATCATGAAGCGGCAGGTGGAACGCTACTTCCTTGACCAGTTGCGGGTGTCCGGCAAGCAGCCCGTGTTGCTGGGGACCATGCCCGAGTTTCATTCCCGCCTGGCGTGGCGTGGCATCGTTCCAGAGATCCGGGTCCGCCACGAACCCAAGCGCGTCGTGTACACCGTCGCCGGTGATTTCACCCTGCCGGCAACGCGGTAGGCAGACTCAACGCGCTTAGTTGCGATCCTCACGCCGCTGCTGCCGGCGCTGTTCGCGGCGGGCGCGGATCTCCTGTCGCCGCTGCTGGTGTGCCTGGCGCATCTCTTCCCGGGTCAGGTTGCCGTCGTGATTTCCATCGAGACGGCGAAATTGCTCGGCTTCGCGCCTGGCGCGCGCATCCTGCCACTCTGACTGGGACAACCTGCCGTCGCGATTGCGGTCGGCCTCGAGGAACTTGGCTTCGCCACGCTTGTTGCCGTGGCCAGCGCCCGCCGTGGTTGCTGCGGGCTGGGCGAGTGCAACGGAACTGGCGAGCAGGAAGAACAACAGCGTTGGGATCCGGGCCACGGCGATTTCCTGGTTTGGGTTCAGCAGCAAGAACGCGCCGGCGCGCGAGCGGTTGACCAGTTTCGGGAACGCGTGCTCAGGGGTGTTCCGATTCCATGTGGACCGATTCCCGGCGCACCAGGTAGATGCCGCTGGCGACGATGATCGCTGCGCCAAGCAGTGTGTAGCGGTCTGGAATCGTGCGCCACAGCATCCAGTCAAGGCCCAGCCCCCATGCCAGGGCGCTGTACTCGAAGGGCGCGATCGCGGATGCCTCGCCACGACGGAACGCCTCGGTGATTGCCAGTTGGCCGAGGAAACCGGATACCGCCACCCCAACAAGCACCCAGGTGTCGGCGCCGCGCACCGGTGTCCACTGTGGCGCCGCCATCGCAGTGGCGCCGATGCCGATCATCGCCATCAACCAGAACACCTGGCTCTCGCTGGAATCGCTGCGGCCGACAATGCGCACGGTGATCGCCGAGATCGAATAGAAGACGGCCGCGCCCAGCACCGCCAGTCCGGACAAAGTGAACATGCCCCTGCCGGTCGGCCGCAGCACGACAAGCACGCCGAGCAATCCGACGAAGATCGCAATCCAGCGCGCGCGATCCACGCGCTCCCCGAGCAGGGGCACCGACATCGATGTGATCAACAAGGGCGCGACGAAAAAAATCGTATAGGCCTCGGCCAGTGGCAGCTCGCGAAGCGCGAACGCAAACAGCGAGAGCATGCCGATGCCGAGGAACCCGCGCAGGATATGCAGCGGCCAACGCACCTTCAGCAACGAGCCGAAGGCGCCGCGCCAGGCCACGTAGGCGATCACCAACGGCAGCGAGGACAAGGCGCGCAATGCCGCCACCTGCAGCGCCGGGTAGTGCGGAGACAGCAGCTTGAGACCGGTGTCCATCAGCGAAAACAACGCCGCCGCGAGCAGCATCGCAGTGATGCCGCGCAGGTTGGCTTTTTCGTGCATGGGGCGATTATGCCGCCCGGATGGGCAATCGAGCGTTTGGCCGTTTTCGCCATTACAATGGCGTATCCGCCACTGCCGGCACTCCCGGAAGGCGGCCAAGCTGTGCCTACCCCGGGTCCCAGACCCATTTGTTCGGAGGTGTGCGATGCGCAGTCCCCTTAATCTTCTGACCCTCGCCGCGCTGCTGCCAGCCCTGGTTGCGAGCGCCGCATCGGTCGCCGCGGTGGACGCCGCGCAACCGGTTTTCCTGGCTGGCAGCCAGTACACCGCCACCCTGGAGCAGACCCGCAACCAATGGCGTTTCCAGCCGGCCGACGGCCAGGACGTGGTGATCGATGTTGGCAGCTGCTCGACCGGCGCGATGGCACCGACCGGCGTCTGGTTGCTCGTGATGGACGCCCAGGGCCGGCCGGAACTGCTGGCCCCGTCGGTGACCCGCCTGCCCGTCGGCGCGCCGGACCGGATTGCTCTGCGCGCCTGCGACAAGGCCAAGGGTCAGGAACTGGCCGTGCCGCAGACGATCCTGGACCTGCTCGCTGCCAATACCGGAGCGGTGTATGTCAACCACTGAGGGCCGCCTGCGACTGGGCGTGATGGCGCTGGACGGCTGCATGCTCTCGAGCATTGCCTCGGCCAGCGACTCGATGCGGGTTGCCCAGACCCTGGCGGATATCCGCAACCCCGCCAGCGGGCTGCGCCTGGAAACGGTGCTGTTCGGCGCGCGCGGCCAGGAGCGGATCCGCACCTCGTCCGGCCTCGACCTCGCAGGCCTGCAGCCGCCGCCAGACGACCTCGACCTGCTGTTGATCCCGGGCCTGCTGCACAACAGCCCGCATGACCTGATCGAGCGGATCGCGGTGATGCGTCCCGAGATGGACCTGCTGCGGGCGATGCACCTGCGCGGCGTGCCGCTGGCCGGCACCTGCAGCGGCAGCTTCCTGCTGGCCGAGTCGGGATTGCTCGACGGCCATCGCGCCACCTGCAGCTGGTGGCTTTCCACCGCCTTCCGCGATCGCTATCCAAACGTGCGCCTGGAAGCGGACGCAATGGTGGTCGAGGACGGCGGCATGCTGACCGCCGGCGGCGCCTGCTCGCTGCAGTCGCTGATGATGAAGCTGATCGGGCGCGCAGGCGGTGAGGAGCTGGCGCAGCAGACCGCGCGCATGCTGCTGATCGATACCGAGCGGCAGAGCCAGGCCCCCTACGTCAGCCAGGCGCTGATGGAACGGCCGCGCAACTCGCTGTCCGAGAAAGCCGAACAGTTCCTGCAGCACGAGCTGCACCGCGAGGTGAGCGTGACCCAGCTGGCCGAGCACTGCGGCACCAGCGAGCGCAGCTTGCTCAGGCACTTCCGTACTCATCATGGCGTCTCGCCGGTGGCACACATGCAACACTTGCGCGTCGAGCGCGCCAAGGCCCTGCTGGAAACGACGCACCTGAGCTTCGACGAGATCGTCGAGCGCTGCGGCTACAACGACAGCGCCAGCTTCCGAAAGCTCTTCAAGCGCGCCACGGCGATCACCCCGGGCGACTATCGCGAGCGCTACCGCCTGCGTCCGCACTGACCGCGGAGCCACCGGCGTCACGGCGCAAGGTGCCGAACAACCAGTCGCACAGCGGATAGGTGATGTTGAAGTTGCATTGCGCCATGCGCCGCGGATCGTGGTGCAGGCGGTGCAGCCACTGCAGGCGCCGCACCAGCCAGCGACGGGCCAGCCAGTGATCCTCCGGCAAGTGGTAGGCCGTGTGCAGTATTTCGTAGTTCAGGAAATAGGCCAGGCCGGAGGCGATGAACAGCCATGCCACGTTGGCCGAAAACAGCCACGCCAGCAGGAACCAGCCAGGCACGGCGAACAGGCCGAAGAAGAAGCTGACCAACACTGGCGGGAACAGGACGGCGCGAAGGTCGCGCGTATCGTCTATGGACATCGCCTGGTGGTTGAAGAAGCGGTGATGCTGGCCCGCGTGCCGGCGGTAGACCAGGCCAAGGCCACGGAACGGTCGGTGCATCGGGTGCCGGTGGCCCAGGTACTCGACCAGGTTGGCGTAGGCCAGCGCCGCCGGAACAGTCAACCATTGCAGCGCGGAGACGTCGCGCAATTGCAGCAGGCAGGCGACCAGGGCGATCGTGCCCATGCCAAACGTGAATAGCAGGTGCAGCGACCCCTGGTAGCCGGGTGCAATCTCGCGATCGCGATAGTCCGCGCGAAATCGTGCCACCGCCTCCGGCAGTCCGATTCCCCTCACGATCGTCGTCCCCTGGATTGCATCGTGTCCACCCGCTCCGGCAACGCCTGATCACAATACTACGCAGACAGCCGCGCGTTCGAACACAATGCCGGCATGCGCAAGATCGTTCACATCGACATGGATGCCTTCTACGCATCGGTGGAGCAACGCGACGATCCGTTGCTGCGCGACCGCCCGGTGGTGGTCGCCTGGCGCGGCGCGCGATCGGTGGTCTGCGCCGCCTCCTACGAGGCGCGCAAATTCGGCATCCGCTCGGCGATGCCGGCGGTGCGCGCCGAACGGCTGTGCCCGGCCGCGGTATTCGTGCCTCCCGACTTTTCCCGCTATCGCGCGGCTTCGCGCCACGTCCGCGAGATCTTCCTGCGGCACACGGACCTGGTCGAACCGCTGTCCCTCGACGAGGCCTACCTGGACGTTACCGAGAACAAGCTCGGCTTGCCCAGCGCGACGGCCGTCGCCGAGGCGATTCGGAGCTCGATTCGCGAAGAACTGCAGCTGACTGCCTCGGCGGGAATCGCGCCGAACAAGTTCCTGGCAAAGATTGCATCCGACTGGCGCAAGCCGGACGGGCAGTTCGTCATTCGCCCCGCACAGGTGATGGATTTCCTGGCGCCGCTGCCGGTAGCCAAGCTGCATGGCGTGGGCAGGGTCATGGAAGCGAAGCTGGGCGAACTTGGCATCGTCACCGTCGGCCAGCTGCGCGGCTTCGGCGAGCAGGAGCTGGAACGTCGCTTCGGCCGCTGGGGCAAGCGACTGCACGAGCTCTCGATGGGGATCGACGAGCACGCCGTGGTCAGCGAACGCCCAACGCTGCAGGTCTCGGCGGAGGATACCTTCCAGAGCGACTTGCGCCTGGCAGAGACGGCGGACACGCTGCGCGCGTTGGCTGCCAAGGTGTGGGCCTCGGCTTTGAAGGAACCAGGGCGAATTGGTCGCACGGTAGCGTTGAAGCTGAAGACCAGCGACTTCCACATCCTCACGCGCAGCCTGACGCCGCCGCAGCCCCCTGCCTCGGAGCAGGAACTGACCGACATCGTGCTGGCGCTGCGTGATCGCGTGCAGCTTCCGTCACGAACGCGCTATCGGCTGGTCGGCGTTGGACTGGCCAACTTTCGGGACGCCAATGCGCTCCCGCCGCAGTCGGAATTGTTCGGCTGATCCTGATCCCCGGCCCGCGACTTTCATGCTCCGTGCACGTCGCCGTCACGCCTCCATCATCGGTCATTCGCACGACCGTCATCTGCACAGGCGTATTCGTGGTCTCGGGATTTGAAACAAGGGAATCGTTTCAGCCCGACGAAGCCAGGCACGGCTCCACTGCATGAACTCCGGACCAGGTCTCCACTCCACTTCGAGGATCGAAAAATGAAACGTACAGCCCTTGCGACTGCCATCGTCGCCCTTCTATTCGGAAGTACTCTCGCCCTGGCTTCCAGCCACCGCGAAGCGCCGCTCATCACCGGCACGCCCAAGCTCGACGCGACCGACTTCTACATATTCCGCAGCTACGAGTCCGGCCGCTCCGGATACGTCACCTTCATCGCCAATTACCAACCGCTCCAGGATCCCTACGGCGGCCCCAACTACTTTGCGCTCGACCCCGACGCGGTCTACGCCATCCACGTCGACAACGACGGCGACGCGCTGGCGGACATCAGCTACGAGTTCCGCTTCAGGAACAACTACAAGGACCTTGCGATTCCGGTCAACGGCGTCAGTGTCGCGGTGCCTCTGAGCAACATTGGTTCGTTCGGCACGACGCCGACCGCGAACGACGGCGTCAAGAACCTGATCGAGACCTACACGCTGATGACCGTTCGCGGAACGTCCGCCACGGCAACCAGCAACCTCTCGGCAGGCGGGCAAATGTTTCGCAAGCCGTTCGACAACATCGGTAACAAATCCATTCCCGACTACGCCGCCTATTCCGACAGTCATATCCATCGCGCGGCGATCAGCGGCTGCGCAGGCGAGGTGAAGGTATTCGCCGGCCAGCGCAATGACGGTTTCGCGGTGAATCTTGGCGAGATCTTCGACTTGATCAACACCAACCCGGTTGGGCCAGCCAATGGCGAGCGGAACATCATCGCCGACAAGAACGTGACGACGCTGGCGCTAGAAGTCCCGATCGCCTGCCTCACCAACGGCTCGGATCCGATCATCGGCGCGTGGACCACCGCCACGGCTGGCGCCGGGCCGACCCGTCGCCAGCTGTCGCGCCTGTCCGCCCCCCTGGTCAATGAAGTCGTAATCGGCTTGCCGGACAAGGACAAGTTCAACGCCTCCAAGCCGCGCGACGATGCGCAGTTCGCCACCTACGTCACCAACCCGACCTTGCCCGAGCTGATCCAGATCCTGTTCCCGAGCGTGCAGGCGCCGAACTCGTTTCCACGCAACGACCTGGTCGCCGCGTTCCTGACCGGGATCAGCGGCTTGAACAAGCCCGCCAACGTCGTGCCAGCGGAAATGATGCGCCTAAATACTTCGATCGCGCCCAAGGCGGCGGCTTCGCAGCAAACCCTTGGCGTGTTGGCGGGAGACACGGCCGGCTTTCCGAATGGCCGGCGTCCTGGCGATGATGTGGTCGATATCGAGCTTCGCGTAGCGATGGGCGTGCTGCTCACCGCCGCCGAAGCACCGTCTGGCCAGCTCCCGTACACCGACGGGGCCGCGGTCAAAGCAACCGACTTCCGCAACACGTTTCCGTACTTGAACACCGCGCTGCCGGGCTCTCCATCCAACTGATGGCCCATGGAAGGAACAAGGCGGCGCCTACGGGCGTCGCCGCTTTCATCGGCCGGCATGGAGCCATGACGGTGCGCAAGGTCTTCCTCTTTCTCCTGGCGGGCCTGCTGTTGCCTGCCACTGCACTGGCGGCTCGTCCGGCATTGCTGGTGCCTTCGAACGCATCGGACGTGATCGAACAGCTGCCGCGTGGATACGCGCTATTGAAGCCGCAAAAGCAGGACGCACCGGTTGCCCGGCTCGAAGACATCGAACAAATGCTGTCCCTGGCCGCGCGCACCGGAGACGCCCGCCTGGCCTCGCGTGCCCAGGCCTTGCTCAACCGCATTCCCGCGACGGACGTGTCGCCGGGCGTCATCCGGGCCCGGGCCTTCAACGCCCAGCATCGGCACGAATTCGCCGCTGCGCTGCGCCTGCTCGACTCCTTGATCGCGCAGCAACCACGCGACGGCGATGCCCGGCTGTCACGTGCCCAGATCCATCTGGTGCAAGGCCGGCTCGACCTCGCGCGTGCTGATTGCGCGGCGCTGGCCTTGGGCGTCGACTCGGGGCGTGCGCTGATCTGCATCAGCGCACTGTCCCTCCGGCAAGGACGGCTGAGGGAAGCGGCTTCGCTGAGCGAGCGGTGGATCGCGGAATCGGCTCCCGATGACCCGTCACGGCTGTTCGTGCTGCTGATGCGCGGTGAGGTCGCATCTCGGGCCGGCACAGGCGATGCGATGGCCTGGTTCGCCCAGGCGCTCGCTGTTGCCCCGGATGACGTCCGCGTGCTCGCTGCGACGTCACGACACCTGCGCCGCTCGGGACGCCATGCGCAGACGTTGAAACTGCTCGTCGACACCGGCAGCGAAGGCCTGCAACTGGAGAGGGCGCTCGCCGCGCGCAGCGCCGGCGTGCCGCAAGCCACAGCGCTCGCTGACGCGCAGGCCCGTCGCTATCGGCTCGCGCACGCGATGGGTAGCGCGCCAGAGATGCGCGACGAGGCGGAGCTGTTGCTGACCTTGCGCGGCGATTCCGCCGCCGCCCTGGCGCTGGCACTTCGGAACTTCGAGCAGCAACGGGACTACGAAGACGTGGACCTGCTGCAGCGCGCCGCACGTGCCGCCCGGCGTCCCGATGCGCTGCGCGGGCTGCAAGCCTGGGCGGCGTCGCAAGGGCTAGATGTCGGCGGCCGCGCGCCGGCGCCACCATGACCGGGCGTTCCTTCGCGTTGTTGCTGCTATCCCTGTTCGCCGGCTCGAGCGCGAGTGCGCACACGCTGTCGGTGGCCCACGTGGACGTCACCGTTCCCGCCGACGGCGGCGATCTATCGGTGGAACTTGACCTGGCGCTGCGCGACATCGCGCTGACGCTACCACTTGACCGCAATGGCGACGAGCGAGTCACCTGGGGTGAGTTGCAGGCGGTGCGCCAGCCCTTGCAAGCCCTAGTCGCGTCACGCCTGTCGTTCTCCAGTGGCGCCGGCGCGTGCACGCCGGAGTTCCGCGGGTTGGCGACGCGGCGTTATGACGACGGCGGCTACGCGACACTGCTGGTCAATATTCGTTGTCCGTCCTTGCAGGCCTTGTCTTTGCACTATCGCCTGATGTTCGACAAGGACCCCCAGCATCGGGCGCTCGTGACCGTTCGCCGGAACGGGCAAGTGACTACATTGATCGCGCGCGCCGACTCGCCGCGCCTTGCACTGGCCAGCGACGGGCAGCGTCCGTTCCTGGACTTCCTTGCCGAGGGCATGCACCACATAGCGCTCGGATACGACCACCTGGCCTTCCTTGTTTGCTTGTTGTTGCCGGCGCCGCTCGTTCGTGCCGCGAGGCAATGGCGTCCATCGGGCAGCGGGCGAAACGTGCTCTGGCGGGTCCTCGGCATCGTGACGGCCTTCACCCTCGCCCACTCCATCACCCTGAGCCTGGCCGCGCTTGGCTGGGTAACGCCCGCCTCGCGGTGCGTGGAAGTCCTTATCGCAGCGAGCGTCCTGCTGGCCGCCTTGAATAATCTTTTCCCGCTGGTGGATCGCAAGGCCTGGCTGGTCGCCTTTGCCTTTGGCCTGGTGCACGGGTTTGGCTTCGCCAGCGCGCTGATGGAGATCGGGCTGCCGGCCGGCGCGAGACTGCTGGCCCTCTTCGGCTTCAACGCCGGCGTCGAGCTTGGCCAGCTCGCCGTGGTCACCGTGCTGTTGCCACTGCTCTTGATTCTGCGCCGCAGGAGCTGGTATCCGAAGTGGATCCTGGCCCCGGCGTCTGTGATGATCGGGCTACTTGCCGCCGTCTGGCTGGCGCAGCGGCTCGGCGGCTAGCAGGTTGCGCCGCGGACGGCGCGAGCCCGCCTACTTCTTCGCGTCGATCAGTCCACGCAGGGCGGCAAACGGATTGCTGGTGGCGGCGGCGACTTTTTCCTCGGCGCCGGCGGCGCTTTCGCCGGTGAAATCCACGTAGCGAGAGTGCTCGTTGTCGTGGCAATAGACGCAGAGCAGCTCCCAGTTGCTGCCGTCGGCCGGATTGTCATCGTGATTGTGATTGCGGTGGTGGACCGTCAGTTCCTGCAGGTTGGCCCGACTGAACTCGCGGGCGCAGCGTCCGCAGATCCACGGGTACATCTTCAGCGCGCGCTCCCGGTAGCCAAGGTCGCGCTCGACCGCGTCTCGCCTGGCCTTGGCGACGATCTGGTCGAGCTTGGCGTGGTTGATACCCGATTTGTCCGCTGTCATCGCGCGTCTTGTCCGAGGGCTGCTTGCCATATCCTAGCGCGATGTCTGAGCCGGATCAGGATCGTGGCGGGATAGCCGCCGCGCTGCGCTAGAATTCAGCAACCCTGCACTGGATTCCCGCCATGCCCTCTTTCGACGTGGTCTCCGAAGTCGACAAGCACGAACTCACCAACGCGGTGGATATCGCCAACCGCGAGCTCGGCACGCGCTTCGACTTCAAGGGTAGCGATGCCCGCTTCGAGCTCAACGAATCGGTGGTGACCCAGTTTGCGCCCAGTGACTTCCAGCTCAAGCAGATGCTGGACATCCTGCGCGGCCGGCTGGTCACCCGGGGCATCGACATCCGCTGCCTGGAAATCGCCGACCCCGAGGTCAACATCGCCGAAGCACGCCAGAAGGTCACTATCCGCCAGGGCATCGAACAGAAGCTGGCCAAGAAAATCGTTGGCGCAATCAAGGAAGCCAAGCTCAAGGTCGAGGCACAGATCAACGGCGACAAGCTGCGGGTGACTGGCAAAAAGCGCGACGACCTGCAGGTGGCGATGGCGCTGCTCAAGAAGGGCGATTTCGAGTTGCCCCTGCAGTTCGAGAACTTCCGCGACTAGCGCGCGGCCTCGCCGAACAGGCGGGACAAGTCCTCGGCACCGAGCAGCCGCCACTCGCCTGGCGCCAACTCACCGAGCGTCAGTCCGCCGATCGCGACGCGGTGCAGCGATTCAACTTGGTTGCCGACCGCGACGAACATCCGGCGTACCTGGTGGTAGCGGCCTTCGATGGTGGTGACCTCGGCCTGCTTCGGCTCCAGCGCAGTCAACACCGCAGGCGCCAGCGCTTCGTTCTCCGACTCCAGCACCAGCGTCCCGCTGGCAAAAATGGCCGCCTCGTCGCCGCGCAAGGGCTCTGCCAGCTGCGCCCTATAGACCTTGGGCAGCTGCGATTTCGGCGAGGTGATCCGGTGCAACAACGCGCCGTCGTCGGTCATCAGCAGCATTCCGGAGGTGTCTCGATCCAGCCGTCCGACCGACGACAACACCGGGTTGCGCAATCGGAACCGCGGCGGCAGCAAATCGTAGATAAGCCGGCCGGTGTCCTTGGTCGAGCAGGTATAGCCGGTCGGCTTGTGCAGCAGCAGGATCATTCCCTGCGCCGGATCGAGCGGCTGGTCGTCCACCCGGATGTCCTCGTGCTCTGCGGAATCATTCGCCGAAAGCTCACGGCCGTCGGCGCGGGTGACCCAGCCGTTGCGCAACATCGCAGTTACTTCCTTGCGACTGCCGTAGCCCAGGTTCGCCAGCATCTTCACCAGTTTCATTTGCCCGCCTTGACCGCTTCGATGACCTTGAACCCGGCATCATCGGTGATTCGGCGCACGCTGGCGAAGTTGCGTTGCAGTTCCGTCTCGTAGGCAAGGTGCCGGTTTGCCACCAGCCAGAGCCGGCCGGATGGGCGTAGCGCCGCGCCCGCGGCGGCGATGAAGGCGCGGCCAAGGTCGGGCTCGTCGGCACGGCCCTGGTGGAACGGCGGGTTGCTCACGACGAAGTCGTAGCGCCCGGGCAAGCCCTGCGTCACGTCGTGCCAGTGGAAGCCAAGCCGGACCGGCGGATTACGCGACGGTGCCAGCGCCGCCAGGTTTTCGCAGGCCAGGGCGAGCGCACGCGCCTCGGCTTCGAACAGGTCCAGCGCGGTCACGCCCGGGCACCTGTCCAGCACTTCGGTCGCCAGATAACCAAAGCCGGCGCCGAGATCCGCGCCCTCGCCGCGCAGGTCGGCGGGCAGGCAGCCGGCCAGCAGCGCCGAGGCCACGTCTATGCGATCCCAGGCGAACAAGCCTGGGCGGCTGAGGAAGCGGCCATCGCCGATCAGTCGCGGCGTGTCGAACGCCAGCCACTGAGTCGCCAGCAGACCATCCATCGCAGCGCTGGACTTGCGCGCCCAGAACACCCGGCACTTGGACTTGGAAAGCGTTTCGGTGGCTCCGGCAAGACTGGACAGGTCGCGCTCGGCCGAGCGGGCGCCCTCATTGTTGGCGACGCTCGCGACCACCACGCCACCCTCCACCACCGCTTCGAGGGCACGCGCCAGCAAGGCGCGCGCCTCGTCGCGCTGTCGCGGCAGCAGCAGCAGCGCCAGCTCAAAGCCCGACCGGCCCGAGGCGTCGCCCACCTGGTATCCCGCGCGCTGCAGGCGCTCAGCGGCCGGGCGAAAAGTTTGTTCGTGCATCCACGCAGACGCATCCTCTGGCAGTCCAGTGGCCAGGCGGGCACGCAGGAACAGCACGCGCTCGCCTGCCGGAAAGCGCAGGCGGCCAATGGCGAAGGGATGCAGAAGGGCGGCCATGGCCGGGTCGCGTTCGGCGTGGTCGCGCTGGTCGGAATCCAAGCAATAATCCAGGAAGGGTTCGCGTCGGCGGATTTTACCGGTTTCTTCGCAATCGACCGATCACCGACTCGGTCGCTCCCGGCTTCCTGCCTCCCGCGACACTAGCGCGTCCGTGCGCGTCGGTCGCTCCCGGCTTCCTGCCTCCCGCGACACTAGCGCGTCCGTGCGCGTCGCCGGCGTGAGTCGCCAGATCACATTGCCGACATCGTCGGCCACCAGCAGCGCGCCGACAGCATCGACGGCGACGCCGACCGGCCGGCCGCGTGCATTGCCATCACCGTCCAGGAAGCCGGTCAGCACTTCCTCGATCTTGCCGGACGGCCGACCGCCGGCGAAGGGCACGAAGATTACTCGATAGCCACTCTGCGGACGCCGGTTCCAGGAGCCATGCTGGCCGACGAACACGCCACCCTGGTAATGCGCCGGCAGCAGCGCGGCTTCGTAGAAAGCCAGCCCAAGCGAAGCCGTGTGTGGCCCGAGCGCGTAGTCGGGTACCAGCGCGGTTGCGACCAGGTCGGGTCGCTGCGGCTGTACGCGAACGTCCACGTGCTGACCGTAGTAGCTGTAGGGCCAGCCGTAGAAGCCGCCGTCGCGGACCGAGGTCATGTAATCGGGCACCAGGTCGCTGCCGATCTCGTCGCGCTCGTTGACCGCGGTCCAGAGCTGTCCGGTCACCGGCTCCCAGCCCAGTCCGTTCGGGTTGCGCAGACCCGAGGCAAACACGCGCATTGCACCGGTCCCCGGATCCACCTCCAGGATCGCGGCCCGGCTGACCTCCTTGTCCATGCCATTCTCGGCAACATTGCTGTTGGATCCGACGGTGACGTACAGGCGCGAGCCATCGCGGCTCGCGATCAGGTTCTTGGTCCAGTGGTGATTGAGCGGTCCGGCGGGCAGTTCAACCACCACTTTGCCGGCCGTGGTGATGCTGGTGGCACCGGACTGGTAGGTGTACTGCACGATGGCGTCGGAATTGGCGACGTAGAAGCGATCGCCGACCAGCGCCATGCCGAACGGGGAACGCAGGTTCTCCAGGAAAACTGTCCGCTTCTCGACGACCCCGTCGCCGTTGGCATCGCGCAGCAGCGTGATGCGATTGGCGCTGGGCGTGGCGGCGCCGGCGCGTTTCATCGCCGCCCGCATGATCACGCCCTTGATGCCCTTGCCATCTTCCGGCTTTGGCGGGGCATTCGTCTCGGCAACAAGTACGTCGCCGTTGGGCAATACATAGAGCCAGCGCGGATGCTCGAAGCCGACCGCGAAAGGCGCCACGGACAGTCCGGCGGCCGCGGTCGGCAAGGCGCCGGCCGGCCAGCCCGTGGCCTTGGCAATCTTCACCGTCGGAATCAGCCGCTTGTCTGGCGCCGGCAGTGCCGGACTCGGTCCGGTACCGGCCTCGACGGACAGGGTCGCAGACTCCCGGCAAGCGGCGAGTGACAACAGGACTACGAGTGCGCCGGCGATGCATCCAGGCTTTCGCATGGCCCCTCCTTAGCTTGGGCAACCAACGTACGACGCCGGGAGTTAGCCAAGCATGAACAGTGGCTCAGCGCGAAAAGCGATGGGCGGCACTCTTTTTACACAAATTTAATGATAGGTTTCGCCCAGTGAAGCAGCCCGGGCGAGTACCTTCATGAAAAAACCAAACTACGACGTTGCCAAGTTCCTTCCGGATCTCGACCCGGAGGCGGCCGGTTTTGCGCATGGACTGAACCTGCTACTGCTTGCCATCGCCAAGACCAACCCGGCAGTTGGTGCGTTGCTGGACGAGTTCACGGCCATGCACGCTGAATACCTTGCCGAGGTACAAGCCCTGGCCAGGGAATCGGATCAGTTCGTACCCGCACTGGAGCGTTTTTCGCAATCGGCCAGGCTTGTCTACAAGCGGCTGAGCGAACTGGACGCCGAACAATCAGCAGCCATGCGCTTAGCGGATGCGCACCCAGCAAGCTCGGCGCGCATCCACTGACCCAGCCAATGTTGCGGCTTACTTCTTGCTGTCAACCTTGTCTTTCTCGGAACCCAGGATGTGGCCGTCGGTGGGGTCGAGCTTCACTTCGACGTCGGCGCCGCTTGAATCGTTGCCTTCGGCCTTCCAGACGCCGCCTTCCATGTCCACGTCGTGGACGTTGGTGTAGCCAGCCTTCTGCATGATGATGATGATCTGGTCACGGTTGATGCTGGCAACGCCCGTGTCCGGAATGATGTTGCCGGTCTCGGAGTCGATGCGCACTTCAACGTGGTTGCCGTCAGCGCTCTTGCCGTCTGCTGTCCAGGTACCTTCCTTGAACTTGACGTCGTTGATCTCGGTGTAGCCGGCCGTGGTCATCAGGTCACGCACGTCAGCCTCGTTCAGCGGATCGGCGGCTTCGGTGGTCTCGGGCGGGGTGACCGGCGCGACTGACGGGTCGGCCGAGGCGGCGCCAGCAAATGCGAGGGCGATGGCAAGGGAAAGAATCTGGGTGTTCTTGTTCATGGGGAAACTCCTTCTTGTAAGTGGAAGGAGTGTTGTGCCGGAAGACAGAATCCAACATGAACGGCTGAACAGGGAGCCAAAGCTCGCGCAATCCTGAACGGCCGCTGGTCGTGGCTCGGCGCTGTTGGAACGCCAAGCGCCCGGGCGCGCTAGGATTTCTACCATCCAATGTGCAGCCGGAGCACGCCATGAACGCGATCGCCACATCCCTGGCCGAACTGGTGGAAATCCTCAACGATGGGATCGAGTTCTATCTAGGCGCCGCCAGCAAAGTCAGCGACTCCGAACTGGTCAAGTGCTTCCAGCACATGAGCAACCTGAAAAAGTCCATCGCATCCGACCTCAATGCGGAGATTGCGATACAGGGCGACGCTCCCCTCGAGCACGGCTCGTTCGCCGGGACCATGCGCAAGGCCTATGCCGACATCATCGCCAAGCTCAGCGACGACACCGCGCAGCAATACATCTCGAAGCTCGAGGAGCACGAGGACCGGCTGTTGGCTGCATTTCGCGAAGCCGTGCTAGGCGATCCGTCCAGTCGCGTGCGTGACCTGGCCTTGTTGTACTTCCCGGAGATCGACAACATGCACGCCGAGATGCGCCGGATGAAGCAGGATCGAAGCGCGGGCTGAGTGTTTGCCCTTCTCGGTTCGTCGCGCAAACCACGGTAGTGGTGGTGCGACCTCGGTTGAATTATCAGCGGCTGGCCGCCGCCAAGGTCAATCGGTGCAGGGCAACGAGGCCTGGCTGGTCGAGTCGATCGCCGATGTATCCGCCAGCAAGGACGAACGCGACGGGAAGCCGGCGGCGTCGGCACCAGTCAAAGACGATTTCCTCGCGCCGCTGCAGCAACGCCCCGTCAATACCCGCCAGTCCGCCGACGGGACAGTCCTGGTGCGGATCCATGCCCGCGTTGTACAGACACAGGTCGAACGATTCATCTTTTGCGGCGGCCAGTCGCCGCTCGATGGTCGGCAGGTAGTCCACCGCCGTACCGACCAGATCGAGCGTATTGGCGCCCACGGGTTCGTAGCGGTCGAAGGAATCCACTGCGACGTCCAGTTGCCGGATAGACGGGTGGCTGCCGAGCAGCGAATGCGTGCCGCCGCCACAGTGCGCGTCCAGGTCAACAATCAGGATGCGACGCGCCCCGGCATCGATTGCCTTCAAGGCGGCGATCGCCAATCCGTTGAAGGTGCAGAAGCCGGCACCTTGACCCCGGCGTGCGTGGTGCAAGCCGCTCGACAGCGACCCGGCTACCCCATCAGCCATAGCGCGGACGGCCGCGGCAAGCACGCCGCCGTTGGAAGCCAGCACCATCGGCCACAACTGAGGATCCCAGCCGAAGCCCTGGGACTCGGCCAGTGCCCGCGGCTGCCCGGAGCGCACTGCCGCCACATAGGCGGGATCGTGGACGCGCTCGACATCAGCCACTGACAGTGGATCGTTGCCGACCAACTCGACGCCCGCGATCGGCTGCGAGGCAAGCGATTCGGCAACCCATCGCGCCTTGCGCGTCGTCTCGAAGGCCGTGGCGGCGCCGACATAGGCGGACGTGTAGCAGACCCTGACGCGGCGGCCGCCAGCCTTCGCGCGTCGCGCGCCACCGGACTCGGCGACCGGTCGACCCATCCTGACTAGGCCTGCGACCACCACGGCACCAAGGCCGATCGTTAGCAGTGCGCCGCGGCGATCCACGGCCGTCTCAGCCCAGCAGGTGGATGAATTCAACCAGCGCGGCAAACACGAAGCCGCCCAGGAAGAACAGGTACGACCAGCGCAGGAAGCGGTACTTGTAGTGGGCCAGGTAATAGCCGATCGAGTACACGTCACGTGCCATGGCCTCGTAGACGCCGGCATCCGTGCGCAGGGAATCGGCGATCGAAATCAGGAAGCGCTCCTTCGGTAGTTCGGCGAAGTGGCCGAAGAACAGCAGGTTGAACGACTCGGGAAGCGTCGCGCCGTGGGCGACGCGCAAAGGCCGGTACTTGGGCAGCACTGCGACCACTGCCAACAGCAGCGCAGCGAAGATGAAAGCACCGAGGGTGATCATTGCGGCCCGCAGGTCCGGGTCGTTCATCTTGCCCAGTACCAGGGTCAGGATGATCGATGAAACCGTGATCAGGATATTGGCCTTGGTGTCGGCCATCACCGAAAGCTGCACGTGATGCTGCTGCATCGTGCGCATCAGCGCGTCGCCGGTATTTCGCCCGGGGACGGAGGCGAACGCGCTGGCAACCGAGTGGTCGGGGCTTTCTTCGCTCATGGCTCCCTCCGATGGCGATCGCACAATCATAGCCCGATCGCTCCCGGATTCGTCCTGCGCAGCGGCATCGCCTATCATGGCCGCGCCAATCCATGGGTGACAGCAATGCAGACCATCGAGTTCCAGCTGGAGCCGCCCCGCGATCATGTCGAACTGAACCAGTTGCTCAAGCTGGTCGGGCTGTGCGACAGCGGCGGCGCCGGGAAAGCGCTAGTTGCCGGTGGCAGTGTCTCGGTGGATGGCGTCGTCGAATCGCGCAAGACCAGAAAGGTGAGGGCCGGCGAAGTGGTCACCCTGCCCGGCGTAACAATCACCGTTGTCTAAGCGTGCGCTGCACCAGCCGTGAAACGAGCCTGAACTCGCGAACGCCCGATGCCTCGATTGCACTGCGGTTCGGACTTGCCTTGGCCGCCGCTTGTCGCTGTGGCAAACTCGCCGCGCGCACCCAAGCCGCGATGCAGCGAGAATTTCCATGACCGACGCCCCGCCCGACCGGCTTTCGCTGGATCCCCGTAGTCCCTTCCATGATGAAGCCGTGCTCGCGCGCGGCATCGGCATCCGCTTCAAAGGCGAGGAGCGGCACAACGTCGAGGAATACTGCATCAGCGAGGGCTGGGTGCGCTTGCCGGTGGGCAAGTCGCTGGATCGCCGCGGCAACGCAATGACGATCAAGGCGCACGGTCCCGTCGAAGCCTGGTTTCTCGATAGCGCTACCTGACATCGCACGGCCCCGCGCACGGCACCGACGGTGCCACTGCGGTCACACGATGGTCATCGCCCCGTCCACTGCCAACTGGTGGCCGGTGACGAACCCCGACTCATCCGAGCACAGCCACAACAGCGCATTCACCACGTCGTCCACTTCGCCCAGCCGTCCGATCGGATGCAGGCCGGTGAGCGTGGCTTCCCAGGCGGCGTCACGCGCCAGCGCGCGTTCGAGCATCGGCGTGCGGATCACTCCCGGGCAGATTGAATTAATGCGAATGCCCTTCCTTCCGTATTCAGCGGCGGCACTCTTGGTCAGGCCAACCACCGCGTGCTTGCTGGCGGCGTAGATGGCGTGGCGCGGCGCTCCCACCAGTCCGGCCACGGACGCGGTATTGACGATGACGCCTCCGCCCTGCGCCAGCATCTGCTGGATCTCATGCTTCATGCACAGCCAGACGCCCTTGACGTTGATTGCCATCATCCGGTCGAACATCGCCTCTTCTGCGTCGGCCAGTCGCAGGTGTTCTTCCTCGATGCCTGCGTTGTTGAACGCGCAGTCAACGCGCCCGAAGCGCGCGACCGCCGCGCCAACCAGTGCTTCTACGTCCGCGGCCACGGAAACGTCGGCGCGCACAAACACTGCGCTGCCGCCGGCGGCGACGATCTCGGCGCTGGTTTCGCGCCCGGCCGGCTCGGCGATATCCGACACCACGACATTGGCGCCGTGGCGGCCAAAGGCCAGTGCCGCGCCGCGGCCGATGCCGCTGGCGGCGCCGGTGATGAGGATGGTTTTCCCGGCGAAGCGTGGCTCGGACAAGTTGTTTCTCCCCAGCCGCGGATGCGCCGAATACAGACATGATAACCGCGGCACCTCGTGCTCAGGCCACGCCTATGCCAGCCTCAGCGTTGGTAGCGATCATCGTAGCGCGGGTCGTAGTCGTCTTCCGGCGGCGGGTCGTACTCGTCATCGCCGTAGTACTCGTCGTCGGGCAAGGGCCCATCGACCGGCGGGTAGTACTCGTCAGGCGGCATCTCGTCAGGCGGCAACTCCTCGCCGTAGCGCGGCGCGTCGTCTCGATATGGCGCCGGTTCCGGCTCCCGGCGCGCCGGAGCATTGCCGCCGCGGGCCGCCTCGGCGGCGTCCCGCTGCAACAGCTCGCGGTCGCGTTGCTCTTGCTGGGCACGAAACTCGGAAAGCGCGGGATCGTTTTCGTCTATATCAATCCAGCGCGAATCGTCGGTCCCCGTGCTCGGGACCGCAGCCGCGGCTGGCGACGCCCGACGCGGGGCGGTCGCGGCTATTTGCGCAGGACGTGTAGCAACAACTCCCTCGGTGGTTGCTGCCCCCGTCGCCTCTGCGGATGGCGGTGCAGTCGACAGGGACGGCGGCGGTATTGCGGCCGGCGCCACGCGCGGCGCACGGTTCGACCGCTCGCACGCGGACACGACCAGCAGCAGGGCCAGGGGAATGAGCAAGCGCATGGGCGGGATCTCTGGGACGCAGCTTGCCTTTATACGCCCTGCCAACGCAGACAGGCGTGTCTTGCGACTTCGCGTTCCCGCGACAGCAAGGTTGCTGAATCGGACCTGCGGGAAGGGCCTGACTTCATGCCCATGCGCCGGCAGCCGGGAGCGCCTATCCTTCAGCGCTCCCCACCGCCCGGACCCGCCATGACGCCGACGCCCCGCTCAAACCGCCAGCCGCCCCGCCGATGGCTGCTATGCACTGCACTCGTTGCCACCCTCGTCGGTGCCTGCGACCGTTCCGAGCCAACGCCCGTTGTCCCGGCCGCCGCGGTGACGCCCGCCGCGCCGACCAAGCCAGAGCTCGGCACTTTCGGATTCGACGCCACTGGCATGGATCGCACTGCCACGCCCGGCGACGACTTCTTCCAGTACGCCAACGGCAACTGGGTCAAGAACACCGAGATTCCGGCTGACCGTTCCGGCTACAACAGCTTCACCATGTTGAACGAACGCGCCCTGGCGCGCAGCCGGGCGATTGTCGAAGAGGCAGCCGCCGACAAGGCCGCCGTTGGCGAGACCCGCAAGGTCGGTGACTTCTACGCGGCCTTCTCCGATGTCACCGGCATCGAAGCCAAGGGGCTCGCGCCGATCAAGGGCGACCTCGACGCCATCGCGGCAATCCCCGACCAGGCCGCGCTTGCGCGCGCCATCGGGCAGACGCTGCGCGCCGACGTCGACCTGCTCAATGCCACCAACTATTACACCGACCGCCTGTTTGGCCTGTGGGTTTCTCAGCACCTGGACAAGCCGACTGAATACGCGCCGTACCTGGTGCAGGGCGGACTCGGCCTGCCCGACCGTGATTTCTACCTGGAAGGTGGTCGCTATGCGGAGTTGCGCACGCAGTACCAGGCGCACATTGCCAAGGTCCTGGGCCTGGCTGGCATCGCCGACCCCGAGGCCCGCGCCGCGCGCATCGTCGCGCTGGAAACCGAGATTGCCCGAAGCCACGCCACGCAGCTGGACACGAACGACGTAAAGAAGGGCGCCAATTACTGGACGCGCGACAGCTTCGCCAGCAAGGCCCCGGGGATGGATTGGGCGGCCTTCTTCGAAGGCGCGGGCTTGCAGTCGCAGGCAGAATTCATCGTCTGGCAGCCCAAGGCCATCACTGGCATCTCCAGACTGGTCGCATCGCAGCCGCTGGAGACCTGGAAGGACTACCTGGCATTCCACGCGCTGGACCGCGCATCGAGCGTGCTGCCGAAGGCCTTCGATGACGAGCACTTCGCCTTCCACGGCACCGCGCTGAGCGGCACGCCCAAGCAGCAGGACCGCTGGAAGCGCGCGGTCAACGCCGTGGATAGCGCGCTTGGTGAAGCGGTCGGCAAGATCTACGTGCAGCGCCATTTCACGCCGGCCACCAAGGCGCGCGCGGACGAGATGGTGAAGAACCTGCTCGCGGCGTTCGACAAGCGCATCGACCGCGCCGACTGGATGACGGCGCAGACCAAGGCGCGCGCCAAGGCCAAGCTCGCCAGCCTGCAAGTGGACATCGGCTACCCGCAAACCTGGCGCGATTATTCCGCGCTCGAAGTGCGGCCGGATGACGCCCTGGGCAACGCGCAACGCGCCAGCCTGTTCGACTACCAGCGCAACATCGCCAAACTGGGCACGCCGATGTCGCGCACCGAGTGGTACATGCTGCCGCACACGGTCAATGCGCTGAACGTGCCGCTGGAAAACCGCCTGCAGTTCCCGGCGGCGATCCTGGAAGCCCCGTTCTTCGACGCCAACGCCGACGACGCCATCAACTACGGCGCGATGGGCGGGGTCATCGGCCACGAGATCAGCCACAGCTTCGATTCCGCCGGCGCCCTGTTCGATGAAACCGGCCGCCTGGCTGACTGGTGGACCCCGGCTGACTTCAAGCGCTTCCAGGAAGCGTGCGCTGCCCTGGTTGCCCAGTACAGCGCTTACCGCCCGTTCCCCGATGCGGCGCTAAGTGGCGAACTGACGCTGGGCGAGAACATCGCCGACGTCGCCGGCATTGCCACCGCCTACGACGCCTACAAGCTGTCCCAAGCGGGCAAGCCGGCGCTGAGCCTGGAAGGGTTCACGCCCGACCAGCGCTTCTTCCTCGGCTGGGCCCAGGCCTGGCGCTCGAAGGCGCGTGACGCCGCCCTGCGCAACAGCTTGCTGACCGGCATCCATTCGCCCGGCCGCTACCGCGCCGAGACCGTTCGTAACCAGGACCCTTGGTACCCGGCCTTCGACGTCAAGCCCGGCCAGGTGCGCTACCTGGAGCCAGACAAGCGCGTCAAGGTCTGGTGACGCGATCTCCCTCGAAACGGCCCCGAAAGGCGCCGTTTCTTCCGATACCGCGCCTGAACCGATTCCGCGCGCAGCCCTGCATTCAGAAAACGTACACCGCTTCTGGTTCACATTGACCCTGCAAGTCCGGCTGCCATTGATGGCGATGCGGGTGCAAACGGAATTCACATCACCAGGAGAAATGACATGAACCTTATCGTTTGGTTGGTAATAGGCGGCGTCGTGGGTTGGCTCGCCAGCATCATCATGAAGCGCGATGCGCAGCAGGGCATCCTCATGAACATCGTAGTTGGCATCATTGGCGCGCTGCTGGCCGGCTGGTTCATCTCGCCACTGGTTGGCGTGGGCACGATCAACGCCGGCCTGTCGATCGGCTCGTTCCTCGTCTCCCTGTTGGGTGCCGTGGTCCTGCTCGCGATCGTCAACCTGTTCACCCGCGGCCGGGCTCGCGCCTGAACCCTCGCAGTTGAGCTGAAGAAAAACCGCGCTTCGGCGCGGTTTTTCTTTGCGCGGGGGTAAAGTGGCGGCGTCCGGACCGGGGCCGGACAAAGGTAGGCAAC
>JANPDF010000055.1:0-2188 GCA_031431355.1 Gammaproteobacteria bacterium | reverse complement strand
CCTGCCCCGCTCAGCCGAGACACCGGGGGCGCGCTTACTTCCGGGCAGTTGCTACGGAGCCGAACGTGTCAGGTGGGGTCCATCTCGGCAGCGTCTTCGAAGCGCGCGGGGCGCGGGTTGAGGAAGCCGCAGACATCGCAGGTTCGGCGCTCGGTGGAGTGGTAAAAGTGCTCGAAGACCTTCGGGAAATCGCTTTCGATGTCCACCAGCTGGAAGAATTCTTCATAGAGCTGGTGGTTGCAGCGCTCGCAGAACCAGAGTAATCCGTCTTCCTCGTGCGCGAGCCGCTTGCGCTCGATGACCAGGCCGATCGAGCCGGCCGCGCGCTGCGGGGAGTGCGGGACGCGCGGGGGAAGATAGAACATTTCGCCAGCCTTGATCGGCACCTCGCGCATCACGCCCTCTTCCTGGACGCGCAGCACCATCTCGCCTTCTAGCTGGTAGAAGAACTCCGGGCCCTCGTCCCAGTGGTAATCGGTGCGCTGGTTGGGGCCGCCGACGATCATGACGATGAAGTCGCCGTCGACGATGCACTTGTTGCCCACCGGCGGCTTCAGCAGGTGCCGGTGCTGGTCGATCCAGGCTTGCAGGTTGAATGCCGGAGTCAGCATGTCAGCGTTCCTCGGGAATGACGGCAAGGCACTTGAGTTCGATCGCGATCGGGGTCGGCAGCGCGGTGATGCCGAGCGTAGTGCGGCAGGGCGCTGACCCGGGATCGGGAAAATACTCAGCCCACACCGCATTGTAGGCGCGGAAGTCGGCGGCCATGTCGGTCAGGTACACGGTCACGTCAACCAGGTCCGACCAACTGGCGCCGCTCGCTTCCAGCACCGCCTGGACATTGGCGAACACCGAATGGCACTGCGCGACGATGTCATGCGCGGCCAGTTTGCCGTCGCTGCCGACCACGTTGCCCGGGATGCTGTCGTCTATGGCCGAACGCGGGCCGATGCCGGACAAGAACAGCAGCTGGCCGACACGGCGCGCGTGCGGATAGTGGCCGACGGCTTTCGGCGCGTTACCCGTGCTGGTGACGCTCACTCCAGCTCCAGATTGCGGGTCAGGCGGGTCAGTGCGGTGGCATAGGCGGCGACCAGTTCTTCGCGCGACGATGCATCCATGCCCAGTTCCCGCACGCGTCCGTCGAGCAGGCTGTACACCCAGCCATGTACCGACAACGGCTGGCCACGCGACCAGGCGTCGACCACGACCGTTGTCTGGCATACGTTCATGACCTGCTCGATCACGTTCAACTCGCACAGGCGGGCATGGCGCAACGACTCCATGTCGCCTTCGTCAAGCAGCGCGGCATGCTTGAGGGCAACATCGCCGACGTGGCGCAACCAGTTGTCAGCCAGGCCGACGCGGGCGCCGGTCATGCTTGCGTGCACGCCGCTGCAGCCGTAGTGGCCGACGACGAGGATGTGCTCCACCTTCAGCAGGTCCACGGCAAACTGGATCGTGCTCAGGCAGTTGAGGTCAGTGTGCACGACCAGGTTGGCAATATTCCGGTGCACGAACACTTCGCCCGGGGCCAAGCCCATGATCTGGTTGGCCGGCACTCGCGAGTCGGAGCAGCCAATCCACAGGTACTTCGGTGCTTGCTGGGTCGACAGGCGCTTGAAGAAACCGGGGTCTTCCTCACGTACCCGCTCGGCCCAGGCTTTGTTTTGTGCAAGCAATTCGTGTAGGTGCGCCATGCGTTATCCCAGGTTGAGGCAGACGTTTTTTGCTTCGGTGAAGAATCGCATCGCTTCCTGGCCGCCTTCGCGGCCCATGCCCGACTGCTTCATGCCACCGAACGGCGTGCGCAAGTCGCGCTCCAGCCAGGTGTTGATCCAGACGATGCCCACGTCCAGCCCTGCGGCCAGCCGGTGGGCGCGGCGCAGGTCGCTGGTCCAGATGCTGGCGGCGAGTCCGTAGGACGAGGCGTTGGCCAGGGCCAGGGCCTCCTCCTCGTCGTCGAACGGTTGCAGCGTCAGCACCGGACCGAAGATTTCCTCGGTGTTCGTCCGGGTCTGCGGCCCGAGCGATTCAATGATGGTCGGCGCGATGAACCAGCCGGCCTCGCAGCGCCCGGCTGGCTGCACGGCGTTGCCGCCGCAAAGTACGCGGCCGCCTTCGGCGCGGGCCAGCTCGATATGGCCCATGACCTTGTCGAAGTGCGCCTTCGATACCATCGGCCCCA
>JANPDF010000054.1:0-2924 GCA_031431355.1 Gammaproteobacteria bacterium | reverse complement strand
GGCGCGGCCGCGGCAGATGGCGATGGCGCTGGCCAAGGATTTGACCGAGCACAGCCTGCCGGAAATCGGCGATGCGTTCGGTGGGCGGGACCACACGACAGTGCTGCATGCCTGCCGGGTGATCCGTGAGCTGATTGGTACTGATGGCAAGCTGCACGAGGATTGGGACAAGCTGGTGCGAAAGCTGACCGAGTAGCGGCTGGGGGGAGGGGGGAACGGGTTTCGACGCACGGGTGGGGACAACTTGTGGATAACTGCGGGACAGGGTTTGTCTCCAATAGTTATCCACAGCTTGTACTGACCCCGGGAGCACCGTCATCCACAAGCAAAAGCACCATTAAGTTGTTTATTATCAGTAAGTTGTAAGTCAGTCTCAAGCGAATTCGGTCCCTCTACCACCACCATATTTAAATTATCCACCTGGATCTTGGGGTTCCCCGCATGCGTTTCAGTCTCTCGCGCGAAGCATTTCTCAAACCACTCCAGCAGGTCGTCAACGTGGTCGAGCGCCGGCAGACTCTGCCGGTCCTGGCCAACTTGCTGGTCCAGGTCGAAGGCGGAAACCTGTCGCTGACCGGAACCGACCTGGAAGTTGAAATGGTGGCCCGCTCCGCGGTCGAGGATGGGCAGTCCGGTGAAACAACCATTCCGGCACGAAAGCTGTTCGAAATCGTCCGCGCCCTGCCCGATGGCTCGCGGGTCACCGTCAACCAGGTGGGCGACAAGGTGACCGTGCAGGCCGGCCGCAGCCGGTTCACGCTGGCCACCTTGCCTGGCAATGATTTTCCGGCGATCGAGGATCTCGAACTGGTTGAGCGGGTCCGGGTCCCGGAAGCGGCGCTGAAAGAACTGATCGAGCGTACCGCCTTCGCCATGGCCCAGCAGGACGTCCGCTATTACCTCAATGGGCTGCTACTGGACCTGCGCGAGAACTCGCTGCGCTGCGTAGCCACCGATGGCCACCGCCTGGCCATGTGCGAGGCGGAGTTGCCGGCCGGCGTGCAGACCCGCAAGCAGATCATCCTGCCGCGCAAGGGCGTGCTCGAACTGCAGCGCCTGCTGGAAGGCGGCGACCGCGAAGTGGAGTTGGAGGTCGGCCGCAACCACCTGCGGATGCGTCGAGAAGATGTCACCTTCACCTCCAAGCTGATCGACGGTCGCTTCCCGGACTATGACGCGGTGATTCCGATCGGCGCCGACAAGGAGGTCAAGGTTGATCGCGAGGCGCTGCGCGCGGCGCTGCAGCGTGCCGCGATCCTGTCCAACGAGAAATACCGCGGGGTCAAGCTGGAAGTCTCCCCGGGCCAGCTGAAGATCGTCGCCCACAACCCCGAGCAGGAAGAAGCCCAGGAGGAAGTCGAGGCCGATACCCGAGTGGACGGCCTGGCGGTCGGCTTCAACGTGACCTACCTGCTCGACGCACTATCGGCGCTGCGTGAGGACCAGGTGGTGATCAACCTGCGCGATGGCAACTCCTCGGCCTTGATCCGGGAAGCCAGCCACGAGCGCAGTCGCCACGTGGTCATGCCCCTGCGCCTGTGACCCAGGCCGCCGGCGCGTTGCCGACAGGCCCGGTAACGCCGGGCCTGTTTCGTCTCCGCTATTGGTGCGCTGGGAGCCCGTCGTGATCCTGGGCCAGTTGCAGATTCGCCAGTTGCGCTGCCTGGCCGACGCCAGCCTCGAATTGGCTCCCGGCCTCAACCTGCTGCTTGGGGCGAACGGCGCCGGCAAGTCCAGCGTGATTGAGGCCATCCACCTGCTCGGCTATGGCCGGTCCTTCCGCGGCCGGGTTCGCGACGGCCTGGTTCGCACCGGCAGCCCACACCTGGAGGTCTACGCCGAGTGGACCGACCAGTACGCGCAACCGCACCGGGCCGGCCTGCGCCACACCGGCACCAGTTGGGAGGCGCGGTTGGACGGTGCCAGCGTTCCCAGCCTGACCGCCCTGTGCGCCGAAGTCGCCGTGGTGACGTTCGAGCCTGGCAGCCATGACCTGATCGGCGGCGGCGGCGAACACCGCCGCCGCTTCCTGGATTGGGGTCTGTTTCACGTGGAACCAGAGTTCTTTCCGGTCTGGCGGCGCTACACCCGGGCCTTGAAGCAGCGCAACTCCCTGTTGAAGTCTGGGCCGCCTGCCGCCGCGCTGCTGCCCTGGGACCGTGAACTGGCCGAGGCCGGCGAATCCCTTACCCGCCTGCGCCAGCGCTACCTGGACCGCCTGGAGCCGTGGATTGCCGCCGAGGCCGCCGCCTTCCTCGGTGAGTTGGGCGACACCACCATCGAATTCCGGCCCGGATGGCGACGCGGCGACCTCCCCTTGGCCGACGCGCTGCTGATTAGCCGTGATCGCGACCTGGTGGTTGGCCACACCACCGTCGGCCCGCACCGGGCCGATTGGCGGATCGGATTCGCCGCGTTGGCGGGAGGTGAGGCCTTGTCCCGTGGCCAGGAGAAGCTGACCGCGCTGGCCTGCATCCTCGGCCAGGCTCGCGGCGTGGCGGCCGACTGCAAGGGCTGGCCGCTGGTCTGCCTGGACGACCTGGCGTCTGAGCTGGATCCCGAGCATCAGCGCCAGGTTCTGGATTCGGTGCTGGCATCGGGAGCCCAGGTCTTGCTGACCGGGACCGCAGTTCCGGATGCCCTGCGCGGTTCGCTCCAAGTCGACCGCCAGTTCCACGTGGAACACGGCAGCGTGCGCCGCCAGTAGGACTGCTGGTCGGCCGGACAAGCCGGCCCGGCCGCGCTATAATCTGCACTCCTTATTGTTACGTGCGCGACTGCCTTGCAGGCCGCGCCGACCCGCCTGTCACGAGACCGAGAACCGATGACTGAGTCGCAGACGCCGATCGCCCCCAACAACACCTATGACTCCAGCAAGATCACGGTCCTTCGCGGCCTGGAGGCCGTCCGCAAGCGCCCCGGCA
>JANPDF010000053.1:0-5134 GCA_031431355.1 Gammaproteobacteria bacterium | reverse complement strand
CACGCCGCCTCGGCCTCGGCGGCGGTAAACGACTTCGGATCCAAACACCAATCCAGCCAGAAACCATCAATCATAGCGATCACGGTCAGCGCCGCGCGACGCGAGTCCACCTGCTTGCCGCGCTTCGCTCCGATTTCCTCGAAAATTCGCTGGTAGACCTCGCGGTCCTTGTCGAACAGCTCGCGGTTGAGCTTACGCAGCGCCGGCGACTTGCCGATTGCACTCCAGAAACCCGCCCAGATGCCCAGGTACTCCTGCTTGAACATGGTCGGGCCAAAGCTGACCCGGATCATCGCGCGCAGGCGGTCTTCGGGGTCCTGCAGGTTTCCTTCGACGCTGCCGTGGGTCTGCGCCACCCATTCGTCGCGCAGCGCCTTGTAGCTCTGGCGGATCAACTCCTCCTTGCTGCCGAAGTGGTGGTTGATCAATCCGCGCGAGACTTGCGCCTCGTCGCAGATGGTTTCAATCGTGGTGCCGGCATAGCCGTACTTCGCGATCGAGCGCATGGCGGCCTGGATCAGCAGGCGACGGCGAACCTCGGGCGTCTCCCGGTTGCGCGGCGTGGGCCGGACCTTACGCTCCTTGCTGCTGCGTTCGGTGCTGGTCATCCGCTCACCTGAACACGATGGTCTTGTCGCCATTGAGCAGGATACGGTGCTGTACGAACCAGTTCACCGCCCGCGCCAGCACCACCGACTCGACGTCGCGACCGAGCGCAGCGAACTCCTTGACACTCATTGCGTGCCCGACCCGGCTGACGTCCTGCTCGATGATCGGACCCTCGTCGAGCGCATCGGTGACGAAGTGCGCGGTGGCGCCGATCAGCTTGACGCCGCGCGCGTGCGCCTGGGCGTAGGGATGGGCACCCTTGAAACTAGGCAGGAAGGAGTGGTGGATGTTGATTGCGCGCCCACGCAAGGCACGGCAAAGATCCGGCGACAACACCTGCATGTAGCGGGCCAGCACGACCAAGTCGATCTTCTCGGAAGCAATCAGGTCGAGCAGGCTCCGCTCCTGCGCGGCCCGGTTCTCGGCGCTTACCGGAAGGTAATGGAAGGCAATGCCGTGCGATTCGGTCAGGCCGCGGAAGTCTTCGTGGTTGGAGACCACGGCACGGATGTCAGCATGGACCAGGTCGCTCGAATAGCGGTACAGCAGGTCGTTGAGGCAATGCCCTATCTTCGAGACCAGAAGCAGCACGCGCGGCTTGTCGCTCGCGTCGTGCAAATGCCATTCCAACTCGAATTCAGCCGCCACCGGAGCCAGTTGCTGGCGCAGGTGCCGTCCCCCGCCGGTCTCGTCGGCAAAATGCACGCGCATGAAGAAGGTGTTTGTCGCCACGTCGCTGAACTGCGCGCTGTCGAGGATGTTGCAGCCGTTGTCGGCGAGCACGCCCGAAACAGCGCGGACGATGCCGCGCCGATCCTGACAGTTGAGCGTGAGGATATGCTCGCTTGGCCTGGCCTTCTTCATGCCGCGGTCCGCCGGCGCATCAGGTAGAACACCGGCACTGCGGCTGCCAGCAAAACGACGCCCCACAGCACGGCTTCGCGCCCGGCGCCGACCAGCGTCCACAACGCATAGGCCGCACCCATCACGCCGGCGACGGCCAGCCACCCGGCGCGAGGACCGGAAGCCACGAGTTTTCCGTTGCGTAGCAATACGAGCACCGACAAGGCGCATAGCAAATACAGGGCGAGCGTGGCGGTGGTAGAGAGCAGGATCATGAAAGTGAATATCTCGACCAGGGTCTTGCCGTAATTCATCAACACCAGCAGGGTCACCAGCACGCTGGAAATGCACAGCGCTGCGGCCGGCGTCTGCCGCGATGAGACTCGCGCAAAGACCTTGGGGAACAGTCCGTTGCGCGCCATCTGGAAAGGCAATTCGCCCTGCAGCAGGATCCACCCGTTGAGCGCCCCCAGCCCGCTGATCGCGGCGAACAGCGCCACCCACAGACCAGCCGAATCGCCCCAGAACATCCGCGCCACGTCGGCGAATGGCGCAGTGGATGTAGCCAGTTGCTGCGCGGGTATCAGCAGCAGCACGGCCGTGCACGAAACGATGCAGATGATCGCAGTCAATACGGTCCCGATGATGGTGGCGCGTGGGATATTGCGCTCCGGATCGATCACTCGTTGCGCGGCGACCGATGCCGATTCGAAGCCAAGCAGCGCCCACAAAGTCAGCGTCGCCGCCGCGGTCACCGCATCCACGCTGAACTCTGGCGCGCCTGGTGAAGACCACGCTAGCCGCGAGTCACCGCGGGCAGCCAGATACAGGCCGAGGGCGGCAACAGCAAGCAAGGGCAACAGCTTTAGAATGGTGGTCACAACCTGCACGCCGCCAGCGGCCCGCACGCCCAGTATGTTCACCGCCGTGAGCAACCAGACGAAGAAGATGGTGACCGCGACCGCTGCGCCGGGTTGGCTGGAGATCCATGGCAACAAGTGGCTGAGGTAGGCCACCGCGCCGGTGGCGATTGCGGCGTTGCCAACCCAGACCGCGACCCAATAGCCCCAGGCCACGACGAAGGCGGCCAGGTCGCCGAAAGCCATGCGTGTGTACGCGTAGGGACCTTCAGCGGCTGGAAACGCTCGACTCAGTCCGGAGAAGACGACAGCCAGGAACAGTGCGCCCGCCGCCGTCAAGAACCAGGCCAGCACACTGTTCAATCCGTAGGGCGCCAGCGATGCCGGCAGCAGGAAGATGCCCGAGCCGATCATGTTGCCGACCACCAGCGCGACGCACATCCAGAAGCCAAGTTTTCTGTCGACCTGCATGACCTTGCTCTCCGGTGATGGTGTCGGTGATGGCCGGATCCACTCAGTCGAGCGAAACCGGCTTTCCTGACTTGATGACCCCACGCACGTCGCGCAGGCATTCGACATCCTGCAGCGGGTCGCAGCCTACCGCGATCAGGTCGGCCGCCTTACCCAGTGCGACCGAGCCAAGCAGTTTGTCCTGGCCGAGCAAGCGCGCCGAGTCGATGGTCGCGGACTGGATTGCTTGCAGCGGCGTCATGCCATAGCGAACCATGTAGGCGAACTGACGGGCGTTGTCACCGTGCGGATAGACACCGCTGTCGGTGCCGAAGGCGATGTGCACGCCAGCCTTGACCGCCTTGGCGAAGCCGCTGCGCTGGACGTCGGTAGTGTCCCGGTTCTTGCGCAGGATCTCTTCCGACCAGCCGTCACGGCGGCCCACTTCCTCGATGTAGTCGCCGTTGTAGACATCGGCGACCAGCCAGGTCCCGTGGCTCGCCATCAGCGCGATCGCCTCGTCATCCATCAGCGAGCCATGCTCGATGCTGCGCACGCCGGCGCGAACTGCGCGCTTGATGCCCTCAGCCCCATGCGCATGGGCAGCCACGAAGGTGCCGCGGGCGCGCGCTTCCTCGACAGCGGCGCGGATCTGCGCCTCGGTGTATTCAGAACTGCCCGGATCCGTGCCTGCCGCCAGCACCGCGCCGGTGACGATCATCTTGATGAAATCGGCACCGCCATCCAGCAACTCGTGGACGCGTTGCCGGACCTGGGCCTCGGTGTCGGCCACGCCGAGCCGCATCTCCGCGGGCACTACGGTCCCCGGCGGCAAGCCGGTTACTTCGCCGCCGCCGTTGGTGATGGTGACGTAGGCGCCGGCGACGAACATGCGCGGGCCTTCGACCTGGCCCTTGGCGATGGCGTCGCGCAGGATCACGTCGCTCAGGCCGCGATAGGCGCCGACGTCGCGCACGGTGGTGAAGCCGGCGCGCAGCGTCGCCCGTGCATTGGCAGCACCCATCAGCACGTCGTGAGCGGCCGAACCTTGCAACGGTGCGGCGATATCACTGGACTGGATGTCGCCGACCAGGTGCGTGTGCATGTCCATCAGCCCGGGCAGCACCGTGCGTCCCGACCAATCGAGCAGCCTGGAATCACCGACTGCCGCGGCAGAAAACGGTTCGATCGAGACAATTCGGCCGTCAACGATTCGAATCGCCTGGTCGTCGGCCACCGTGCCCCGCTCGACGTCCAGCAGGTGTCCGGCACGCACGACAAAAATCTGCGGCGAAGCTGACTTTGCAGGAGCGGGCTGTGCAGAGGTCGACTGCGCGCCCGCAACGCTTGCGCTCAGCATCGCCAACGCCGCGCCGGCCCGCACCAGACGTCGGCCTGCGCACCTCCGGAATGCAGCGCTCACGCCCTGTTTCCGGCTTCGAGTTTCTCCAGCACCCAGTGATCCAGGCCAAGCAACAATTCTTCCCGGTTCGAATACGGTCCCGGCTGGTAGCCGAAGGTCGCGATGCCTTCCTGCGCGCGGTCGGACAGTTCCCAGTCCTGCTGGTTGGTCAGCTCCCAGAAATCAATGGCGCCACTGGGGTCGAAGCCAGGCTTGGCGATCTCGTCGGGATGGAAGTGCCACTCGCAGACGATGTCGGTGCGATCGGCGGCGAGCGGCCACAACTGGAAGGTCAACATGTAATCGGGATGCAGGTTGAGCAGGAAATTCGGCAGCAAGGCGTAGTAGTACACATGCCGCGCATCCTCGTCGGAAATGCCTGGCAGCTTCGCGCGCGGCGTGAGGCCGTCCATGGTCAGCGAAGTCACGCCCGGTCGCAGGTCCATGCTTCCGCCCAGGTAGGTCGGCTGTGGCGGCTCGTTGTCGCCGCTCATGTAGTGCGAGAGCTTGTTCAACAGCGGATGCGCGATTGGGCAATGCAGGCACTCGGAATAATTCTGGAAGATCAGCTTCCAGTTCGCCTTGGCGTGGTAGACGCGCCGCTCCACGCGCTTCAGATCGGCCATGGCCCAGGGCGCGAACTTCCGGTCCAGCCCGGCGAGATGCTGCGCGAATGGAATCGGATGTTCCGCCATGTTGATGAAAATGTGCCCGTCCCAGATCGCGACCGCGACCGCACCGAGCGGGTAATCCTCGAGCCGGAAGCCCTCGACCTTCTCCATGTTCGGCGCACCGACCAGTCGGCCGTCCAGCTCATAAGTCCAAGCGTGATACGGGCAACGAAGCTTGCCGGCAATGGTGCCGGATTCGTCCTTGCACAACTGCGTGCCGCGATGCCGGCAGGTGTTGTGGAAAGCGTTGATTTCTCCTTCCTGGTCGCGGGACGGACAGCGCATCGCGTTCTCGGTGG
>JANPDF010000052.1:0-5297 GCA_031431355.1 Gammaproteobacteria bacterium | reverse complement strand
CGGTCGCGACAGGGCCCGCTCGTAGACGCTGCCGGTCGCATCAAACGGAATTTGCCGCAGCAGGTCGAAGAGGTTGTGGTACCACGGGCCCATGCCGTGCCAGGAGTATTCGGAGGGCATGTTGTGGTCACCGGCAACCCGCGCGCTGCGAAAAAAGCCACCGGCGTCGGCATTGGTCTCGTAGACCGCTACCTGCCAACCGCGTTTTGACAGCTCGTGCGCCGCACTCAGGCCGGCGATACCGGCGCCATAAATGGCAACCGTCTTGCCCGGATCCTTGGCCACGAGGGACCGTTCCAACTCAGCCGCGCTATCGACGTTCACAGTGGTCTCCGCCCAGAGGCCCGAGCGGGGGCCGATCAATGCGCCCAACCAACCGGTTGACGCTATTGACCGAGCTTAGGCGCAGGCGCCTGAACAGTTAGCCTTGGGCGACCGCCCCATCCACCAATCTGATCTGTCGATCGCAGGCCTCCGACAACAAGGTGTCGTGCGTCACCAACAGCACCGCGCAGCCGAATTTTTCGTTGAACTGGCGAAACAGCGCGAACACGTCGGCCGCTGTCTTGGTATCGAGGTTGCCGGTGGGTTCGTCCGCCAACAGCAGCGCCGGCCGGGTAACCAGTGCGCGCGCGATGGCCACGCGCTGTTGTTGGCCACCGGACAGCTGATTGGGTTTGCGCTCGACGAATTTTTCCAGGCCCACTTCCGCCAGCAGGCCGCGGGCGCGATCGATGCTGTCCTTGTCGGGCTTGCCGCGCGCCAGCATCAAGGGCAGCAACACATTCTCCAGCGCGGTAAAGGCCTGGATCAGGTGATGGAACTGGAATACAAACCCGATCGAACTGCCACGCAGCGCGGTGCGTGCGGCATCGTCCATCTGCCGGGTCGGCTGGCCGAGCAGGAACAACTCGCCCGACGTCGGCTTGTCCAGCAGGCCAATAATATTCAACAAGGTGCTTTTGCCCGAGCCCGACGGGCCGATCAGGGCGACAAATTCCTTGCGCCCGACCTGCATGTCAATGCCGTGCAACACCTCGGTCTCGTTGGGCTCGCCAACGTTGTACGACTTTCGGATCGCCTGCAGGCGCAGCACCGGCTCGCTGTTGGAGGCATCGGCTGGCGCTTGCTCAGACATAGCGGATGGCCACGACCGGATCCAGACGCGCGGCCCGTCGTGCCGGAATGGCGGCCGCGATCACTCCCGTCACGGTCGCGATCGCCATGGCGATCGGCAACAGGCTGGCCGCCACCGGAATATAAAAAAGACCGGGACCAAAATGGTTGAAGACCCAAACCAGCGCATAGCCCGCCGCGCCGCCAATCACCGAACCAACCAGGCCGAACAGCGCGCCCTGGATCAGGAACACCCACAGCATCTGGCCCTGGGTCGTGCCCATGGCGCGCAGGATGCCGATCTCGCGCGTGCGCTGCACCACGCTTACCGACAGCACGCTGGCGATGCCGAAGGCCACTGACAAAGCGACGAACAGGCTGATCATGTTGGTGGACAGGCTTTGCGAGGTCAGCGCATTCATCAATTGTGTGTTGGTCTCCATCCAGCTTTCCGACTTCAGGCCGGTCAGGCGGCCGATGCGCGCGGCGACTTTATCGGCGGCGAAGATATCGCGCACCGTCACGTCGATGACCGTCACGCCGCCGGGCAGCCCGAGCAGCGTTTGCGCCTGTTTCAGATCCAGATAGACATAGCGGCTGTCGAGTTCGCGCACGCCCAATTCGAAGATGCCGGCGACGTTGACCACGGTAACGGCGTCGCGTCCTGCATCCAGGCGCAGCTTGTCACCCACGCGCAGGCCCAGGTCGTCAGCCAACAGTTTGCCGATCACCGCATCGCCGGCGCCGACCCGAAACGCGCCCGCGATGATGTCCTTGGCGATCGGGATGATGCGCTGGTAGCGCACGACATCGATGCCGACCAGCGCCACCGATTCAAGCGCCACGCCGCGCCGGGCGAAGGCCGGCCCCGACAGCACCGGCGATACCGCGGTGACATCGGCCAGGCCATCGAGCTGGGTGACGACCTGCTGCCAGTTGTTGATTGAACGCAGGCGCTGCGCGCGCTTGTCCTCCAGCACCAGTTGCGCCACGCCGGACGCGGCCGGCAGGATCCGGTTGGCTTCGTCCGGGGCCTGCACCTTGATGTGCGCCTGGGTGCCGAGCGTGCGATCGATGATATTGCTCTGCAAGCCGGTGATCAGGGCGGTGATGAACACGATCACCGACACGCCGACGGCGATGCCGACCAGGATGAGTGCAGTCTGGCTGCGACTCTCGCGCAGGAATTTCAGGGCGATGTTCCACTCGATCCACATGCCCGCTAGATCCGGCTCACTTCAGGTCCACCGGCATTTCCTTGGCCGTGGCCGTATCGCTGCCTGCCGCGGCCACCGCTTTTTCGTTCGCCCGCACGCGAGATCCGTCGATGATGCCGGCGCCGGCGTCGGCCAACACCACATCGCCTGCCTGCAAGCCCGACAGCACTTCGCTCATCGCCAACCCACGCAGGCCCAGGCGTACCGGCACGCGCCGTGCCTTGCCGCCCGTCACCCGCAGCACCGTCGCACCGTCGCCGTCCACCGCGGAAAGCGCGTCGTTGGGCACCACCAACGCCCTATCGCGGCGGCCGGTTTCAATGTTCACCGACACGGTCATGTCCTGGCGCAGGATGCGCGGCACCGGATCGACCTTCAGGCGGATGTCCACCGTGCCCTGCTGGGCGTCGATGCTGGGCGCGATGAAGCTGATCCTGGCGGCGAAGGGCCGGGTCGGAAACGCATCGGCCACGCAAGCGGCGAACTGGCCGATCTTGACGACGCCGAGGTTCTTTTCGTCCAGCGGCAGCAGGATCTCGGTGTCGCCGTTGCGGGCGATCTCGAACAGCACGCGGCCCGGTTGCACCAGGTCGCCGGGTTCGGCATTGCGGGTCAGCACGATGCCGGCCACTTCAGCGCGCACCGTGGTTTTGGCTAGGTTGGCGCGTGCCGATGCCAGGCGTTCGCCCAGCACCGCCTCGTCGGCGTTGCCTTCGGCCAGGCCCGCGACAGTCAGCCGTGACTTCTCTGCGGCGGCACGGGCAATCGTCTCGGCCTGCACCGCTTGTTCCATCGCCTCGCGCGCAATCAGCTGGCGCTTGAACAGTTCGCGGCGCCGCTGCGCTTCGCGGCTGGCCTGCGCCAGCTGCGCCTCGGCCTGACGCAAACCGGCCTGCGCCTGTGGCCGGGTCGAGCGCTGCAGTTGCGCCAGTGCCGCCTCGGCCTCGCGCACCTTGGCCGACAGTTCGTCGGAGCCGAGCACCAGCAAGACATCGCCCGGTTTTACCGCGTCGCCTTCCTGCACCCGCCGCTCGAGCACCACGCCGGTAATCTCGCTGCCGACTTGCCCTCGCGACAGCGCGATCACCCGGCCGGAGGCCACCAGTTGCTGCACCAGCGGCCGCGACTCGATGCGGTACGCGGCCACGCTGGGGCCCTGCCACCAGCGGAACAGGAATAACAACAGCGCCAGCGCGGCCAACACGCCCACGCCGACAAGCCATTTGCGCATCAGCGTTCGACCTCGACCATCACTTCATTCCGGCGCATGAACCACAAGGTCCACGGCGGGTTGTATTGGGCCAGCGATACCGAACCGATGGCGCGCAGCCGATGCGACTTCACCTGCGCCAACAGTTCGTTCGACTTCGCCTCGACATCGGCAGGCTGCGCCAGACCGGAAAAGCGCAGGACGGCCAAACGAGCGGGTTCGATAGTGCGCAGTTCGACCCGGGCATCGTCGGGCACCGGCAGCGATTGCAGCGTATAGGCACTGGGCATGGTGAAGCGCACGTCCCAGGCGCCGGTGCTTGTTTTCGTCTGCGCGACTGGCGCCGTCATCGCGATCTTCTCGCTGGCCGCCTGCTGCGCCACCGGTGCGGCCATGGCGATGCTTTGCCGCCGCTTGTTGCCGCCGAAGATGTAACCGGCGAGCAAACGGAAGCCCTGGCTCGCGGCTTCCTTCTGGTCGCCAGTGACCGTGACCTGCGCGACCACGACAGCCGGATAGTCGCGCAACTCGAAGCTGCCCTCGCGCAGTACTTGTTTGAACGCGGGTTCTTCAACAGCCATGGCGGTGCTCGCCAATGTCGCGACGACCACTGTCGCGGCCAACATCCATCGTTTTGTCGCCATCGAAGTGCCCCGTGGTTGTCATCGTTCGATCCCGGAGTGACCGGTGCCAGCTTGACAGGCCGGGCTGAACGCACGTGATACGTGGGCAGGCATGAGGGAGGCGTGACAGGCTCGGACCGCGTTGGTACCGGTCACACTGATTTCCTTCACCCTTGACCGTTGGTAACGTATACGTTACCTTCATCCTATGGCCCTGACACGTGATTTCAAGCAGACCATGGTGGAACGCGCCGAGCGCGAGCCGGAGTTTGCCAAAGCGTTGCTGGACGAAGCGGCCACCCTGTTCCTCAATGGCGAGCCGGAGACGGCGCGCCTGATCCTTCGCGACCTGGTGAACGCAACGGTTGGCTTTGAAACATTGGCACGCCAAACCGACAAGAATGGCAAGAGCCTGCACCGCATGTTGTCGGTCGGCGGAAACCCGACGATGGATAACCTGGCTGCGATTTTTGACGCGGTGCGCGGCGCGCTGAAAGTCCGGCTGCAGGTTAGTGTGGTGAAGTCGGCAGGCCGCTAGGTCGGCGATTATTTTGGCGGAATCGCACAGGCGGCGCGCAACTGCGCCGTGCGTTTGCTGAAGTCCGTGGCGTCGCCATAGTCCAGAAAGCGCGCATAGCGGCTGTGCGTACCCAGCACCTTGCGGGCATGCTTGATGGGGCAGAAGAACTGCTCGGTGCGCGCGCCGATCTCGGTGGCGTAAGCGAACAGGCCGTTGGCGTAGGCGCAGTATTCGCAATTCAGGCGTTCGAAGAAATTCAGGTAGCCCAGGTGGTGGCGGTCGAACACGATGTAGTCGGCACGGCGCACCTTGGCGATGCGGTAGATCGGAAAACACAGCGTCTGGTACAGCACCAGGCACAGGTCGAACAGCGCCAGCGGCACAGCCATGCCATAGATCAGCGGCAGCGGAATGAAATTCTGCGGCCGGTCGGTCACCAGCCACTTGGGTATGCTGCGTTTCACGCTTTGGTGCATCTTGCGGATGGAGTGCTCGAACTCCACGCGCTTGCCCTTCAGGGTGAAGTACACCCGCGATTCGCTGTCGTGCACCGCCTCGCGCAGCTCGCCCTCAAGGGCCTCGATCTTGCCCAGCAGTTCGCGGATTCGGGT
>JANPDF010000051.1:0-18761 GCA_031431355.1 Gammaproteobacteria bacterium | reverse complement strand
CGGCATCCGCCTGGCGGGTCTGGGTGGATTATGGAGCAATGGACTGTCGGCACGACTCAGCGAATCACGCCGCCCGCACGTAGCTCCGCCGGATCAAAGCCGGCGCGAAGTGCGAGCTCATCGCTGTGCTGGCCTAGCCTCGGCGGCGGCTGCCGGTATTCCACCGGTGTGAGTGAGAGGTTCAGCGGGCTGCCAAGCTGTGGCACGCCCTCGATCTCCAGGCGCATGCCGTGCTCAGCGACAAGCGGATGGCGAAGTGCCTTTTCGACAGAATTTATTGGAGCAACAGGAACGCCTGCGGCATTGAACAGGCCGAGCCAGTGTTCGATGTCGGCGCCGGCAAAGATGTCGGCAAGCAGGGCGCACAGTTCGACGCGGTTGCGCACGCGCTCGGCATTGCTTGCGAAGCCGGGCTGATCGGACCAGTCCGGACGACCCAGCGCCTGGCAGGTCTGCTGCCAGAGTTTCTCGCTGGCCACGGCAAGCACGAACAGTCCGTCGCTGGCATGGAACGCCTGGTACGGCACGATGCTCGCGTGTGCATTGCCCAATCGCGCGGCCTCCTCGCCGGTGAACAGGACGCTGCTGGCCACGTTCGCCAGCCAGCTCAGCTGGGTATCGAACAGCGAGATCTCGATGTGCTGGCCCAGTCCGGTCCGATCCCGGTGGCGCAACGCGGCCAGAATTGCGATCGCGGCGTTCTGCCCGGTAGCGAGGTCGGCGACGGCGACGCCAACCTTGGCTGGCTCGCCATCGGTGGCGCCGGTGATCGACATCAGGCCAGCTTCCGCCTGCACGGCGAAATCGTAGCCGGGGCGCATTGCGCCGCTGCCGCTTCGTCCGTATCCCGAGATCGAACAGTAGACGAGTCCAGGATTGAGCGTCGCAATTCGCTGGTAGCCGATGCCCAGCGACTCGGCCGTTCCCGTGCGGTAGTTTTCAACCAGGACATCGGCACTGCGCACGAGTGCCTCGACCAATGCAGCAGATCCGCTCGCGCGCAGGTCGATCGCGATGGACTTCTTGTTGCGGTTGCAGCAGGCGAAGTAGGCCGAGAGGCCATCGCGAAAAGGCGGGCCCAGGCCGCGCGTATCGTCACCATCGAACGACTCGACCTTGATCACCTCCGCGCCCAGGTCGGCCAGCAGCATGCCGCACCACGGGCCGGCCAGCACGCGCGAGAATTCCAGGACAGTGAGGCCGGATAGAGAAGACATTGGCGAGGATTGTAGTCGCCATGCCTGCGTCCATCGATGGTTTAGAATCCGGCCATGAACATGTTTTCGCTGCCCGGCATCCCCAACGTCCACTCCCACGCCTTCCAGCGCGCCATGGCTGGACTGGCCGAACGCCAGTCCGAGCGGGAAGACAGCTTCTGGACCTGGCGGGAATTGATGTACCGGTTCGCCGGCCGGCTTACGCCGGATTCACTGCGCGACATCGCGACGCAGCTTTACGTGGAGATGCTGCAGGCGGGTTACACGAGCGTCTGCGAATTCCACTATTTGCATCACCAGGCCGATGGCAAGCCGTATGAAGATCCTTCGGCGATGTCGCAGGCACTGGTTGCCGCGGCGCGCGAAGCCGGGATTCGGCTGACGCTGCTGCCGGTGCTGTACATGACCGGCGGCTTCGACGGCAGGCCACTGTCGGATCGCCAGCGCCGATTCGGCCACCAGGTGGATTCCTTCCTGTCCCTGTTCGAGAGCCTGCGCGCCAACGAGTCCGCAACCCTGCGGGTCGGCGTGGCGCTGCACAGCCTGCGCGCGGTGCCGGCGGACGCGATGCGCGAACTCCTCGAGGGCGGCAGGCTCGACGAAGGCACGCCGATCCACATCCATGTTTCCGAACAGACCGCGGAAGTCGATGAATGCGTCGCGGTTCGTGGTGCCCGGCCGGTGCAATGGTTGCTCGATAACGCGGCGGTGGACCAGGCGTGGACGCTGGTGCACGCCACCCATCTGGACGAGCGGGAAGTGCCGGGCCTGGCGCGCAGTGGCGCGACGGTGGCCTTGTGCCCGACCACGGAAGCCAATCTTGGCGACGGTGTGTTTCCGCTGCGCGCCTTCCTGGACGCGGGCGGGCGATTCGGCGTCGGCTCCGATTCGAATGTCTCGGTGTCGCCGGTCGAAGAACTGCGTTGGCTCGAGTATGGCCAACGCCTGATGAGCCGGCAGCGCAATATCGTGGTCTCGCCGGAGCTCCCGAGCACTGGCGAGAGCCTGGTTACCCTCGCGGTCGCCGGCGGACGGCAGTCCGTCGCCCAGTCAGGCCAGGAACTCGACACAGTGACGCTGGACCCCGCGTCGCTATCGCTCGCCGGCGCGGCAGCCGCCGACATCCACGACCGCTTCGTGTTTGCCGGTAATCGCAATCTGGTGAAGGACGTTTTCGTCGGCGGCAAGCAAGTCATCGCCGCGGGCAGACATCCGCGTGGCGATGACATCGCTGCCCGCTACCAGCGCGCCCTGCGGGCCTTGCTGGCGGATAGCTGAGGCTTCGCGCGCGGCAAGCTGCGTCGCCGCGCCGATCACGTCGCTGAGCACGCCCGCCGCAGTGACTTCGGCGCCCGCGCCGGCTCCGCCCAGCGACAGCGGCGGGTCTTCCTGCAGCTCGGTTCGCACCAGGATCAGGTTTTCTCCGGGACGCAGGTTGGCGAACTGCGATCCCGCAGCGACCGAGTGCACGCCGATGCTTGCAGCGCATTCGCTGACGTCGGCAACGACCACCAGCCGTTCGCCCCGCGCGATGGCGGCGTCGATGCGCAGCCGCCAGGCGGCGTCTGCTGCGCGCAGTGCCTCGCCGAGCGGCACGCCAGGCGCCGGGCAGGGATCCAGCAGCGCTTCGATGTGGACGTCTTGCGGCTCGGTCTCGAATCCAGCTTCACGACTGATCACCAGCAGCTTGCGAAGCAGGTCGGTCGCGCGCAAGTCCTCGAGCGGATCGGGTTCGGTGTAGCCGAGTCGCGACGCTTCAGCGACCGCCTCCGAGAAACAGGCTCCCTCGTGCATGCGGCAAAAAACGTAGCTGAGGGAACCGGAGAGCACGCCGTGCAGGGAACGCACCCGCTCGCCGCGCAGGCGCAGGTCTCGAAGTGGCCCGAGCAAAGGAATCGCCGCACCAACCGTGCTCTCGTAGCGATACGGAGCCGACTTTTCGCGCGCAGTCCGTTGAAGGTCCTGGTATGAAGCCAGGCAGCGCGAGTTGGCGCGTTTGTTGGCGCCCACGACACCAAGCCCGGCGTCCAGCCACGCCAGGTAGGCGTCGGCGATCTCATCGCTGGCGGTGCAGTCGATCACCACCGTGGGTCGGGCGGCCTTCGTCGATGCGCATCGGAGCAGGTGATCCGCGTCGCCCGCGCTGCGCGGCCGCCATTGCCCGGCCAGTTGGCTGGGGTCCAGGCCGTCGGGATCGGCCGCAAAGCCGCGCCGGTCGAAGGTGCCGACCAGCCTGAGGTCTAGCCCGGCAACCTGTCGCAGGCGAACCTGTTGCCGCGCCAACCGGTGGCAGAGCGCGCGACCGACCTGGCCGCGGGCGCCGATCAGGATAAGGTCGATTCTTGAAGTCAATACGTTCATCGCGATAGAGAGATATATGGAATCGTCCTTGCTGTCAAGCGTTAGTACCGCGTCCGCCCGCGCTCAGGGGTGGGGCGGGCCGGAGTCGCGTCCTATAATCGCCAATCGCCTCCGGAGTTCTCCATGCCAACCGCAAGCCGCAAGGATTCCAGCCGACACATCAGCGCACCGCGCGGCAACACCCTGTCATGCAAGAGCTGGTTGACCGAAGCGGCGTATCGGATGATCCAGAACAACCTGGATGCCGAAGTCGCCGAGAATCCGCAGGAACTGGTGGTCTACGGTGGCATCGGCCGCGCCGCGCGCGACTGGGCCAGCTATGACGCGATCCTGGCTACGCTGCGCACGCTGGAGGACGACCAGACGCTGTTGATTCAGTCCGGCAAACCGGTGGGCGTGTTTCCATCGCACCCGGATGCGCCGCGCGTGTTGCTTGCCAATTCGAACCTGGTGCCGCATTGGGCCACGTGGGAGCACTTCAACGCGCTCGATCGCAAGGGCTTGATGATGTACGGCCAGATGACCGCCGGTAGCTGGATCTACATCGGCTCGCAAGGCATCGTCCAGGGTACCTACGAAACCTTTGTCGAGATGGGACGCCAGCACTACGACGGGGAACTGGGCGGCAAGTGGATCCTGACCGCAGGCCTGGGCGGCATGGGTGGCGCGCAACCGCTTGCGGCGTCGCTCGCCGGTGCCTGCTCGCTCAACATCGAGTGCCAGCAGAGCCGCATCGACATGCGCCTGAAGACGCGCTACGTCGACGGGCAGGCAACCGACCTCGACGATGCCTTGTCGCGCCTCGCGACATATTGCGCGCAGGGCAAGGCGGTCTCGATCGCGTTGCTCGGCAATGCGGCGGAGATCCTGCCGGAGTTGGTCCGCCGCGGCGTGCGTCCCGATGCCGTCACCGACCAGACCTCCGCGCACGATCCCTTGCACGGTTACCTGCCGGCGGGATGGACGCTCGAGCAATGGTGGGATCGCCAGAAGACCGATCCGCAGTCGGTGATCGACGCGGCCAAGCATTCGATGCGCGTGCACGTGGAGGCCATGCTGCACTTCGAGGACCTCGGCATCCCGACCTTCGACTATGGCAACAACATCCGGCAGATGGCCAAGGACGCCGGCTGCAAGGATGCCTTCGACTTCCCCGGCTTCGTGCCTGCCTACGTGCGTCCATTGTTCTGTCGCGGCATCGGCCCGTTCCGATGGGTCGCCTTGAGCGGGGATCCGGAGGACATTTACAAGACCGACGCCAAGGTGAAGGAACTGTTACCGGACAATCCACACCTGCACCGCTGGCTCGACATGGCGCGCGAGCGGATCAGTTTCCAGGGCCTTCCGGCCCGGATCTGCTGGGTCGGCCTCGGCGATCGCCATCGCCTGGCGCTGGCGTTCAACGAGATGGTCCGCAGCGGTGAGCTGTCGGCACCGATCGTGATCGGCCGCGACCACCTCGACTCGGGATCGGTCGCTTCGCCAAACCGCGAGACCGAGGCGATGCTCGATGGCTCCGACGCCGTCTCCGACTGGCCGCTGTTGAATGCGATGTTGAACGTGGCGGGCGGCGCTACCTGGGTGTCGCTGCACCATGGCGGCGGCGTTGGCATGGGCTACAGCCAGCACAGTGGCGTGGTCATCGTGGCCGACGGCACCGAGGCCGCGGATCGCCGGCTGCGGCGCGTGCTCTGGAACGATCCGGCGACGGGCGTGATGCGCCATGCGGATGCGGGCTACCAGGTCGCCATCGATTGCGCGCGTGAGCAGGGCTTGCAACTGCCCATGCTCGACCCGGCCTCAACGCGCTGACATTTCGCGATGCGCTGGCGGACCCTGGATAACTCGCCGCCGCAGATCATCGCCCACCGCGGTGCCAGCGGCGTGTTGCCCGAGCACACGCTGGAAGGCTACCAGTTGGCCCTGGACCAGGGCGCAGACCTGGTCGAGCCTGACCTGGTGCCGAGCAGCGACGGTGTCTTGTTCGCGCGCCACGACGCGGTCATGGGCCGCAGCACCGACATCGCTTCGCGGGCAAGCCTGGGCCCGCGCCAGTTCGAAGGCGACTGGCGCTGCCACGACCTGAGCGCGTCGGAACTGGATGGCCTCAGGGCAGTCCAGCCCTTCGTCGCCCGCTCGCACGCGCACGATGGCGAGTTCGCCTTGCCGCGCTGGCGCCAGGTGCTGGCATGGGCCGAGCGGGAAGCGCAGCGGCGGGGAGCACCCGTCGTCCTGTATCCGGAACTGAAGCATCCCGCCTACTTCCTCGCACAGGGGATCGATGTCGCCCGGATTTTCGCCGAGTCGGTTCAAGGCCTCGCCGCCAGCGTGCAGATTCGAGTCCAGTGCATTGAATCCCAAGCCTTGAAGCAGGTGAGGGACGCCACCGGATTGCCCTGCTCGCTGGTCGTGGACCAGGGCTCGGAGTGGCAACGCCTGCTGGGTGATCACGGTGGCTGGATTAGCGGCCTGGTGGCCGACAAGCGACTGCTTGCCCGGGAGCGACTTGATGGCGTGGACTTGGTTGGTGAAGCGCACGCAGCCGGTGTCAGGGTTGACGCCTGGACCTTTCGTGACGACCAGGTCGGCACGGGTTGGCCGGATGCCGCTTCGGAAATGGGCGCTGCGATGGAAACCGGCGTCGACGGACTGTTTTGCGACTTCCCCGCGACTGGCCTCCTGATCCGCGAAAGACTGGCGCAAGGCTGAACGATGCAGTGCCTCGACGGCCGCCATCGGGGCGGACGCAGGCCGTCATGCTGAATGCAATCCTATCGGGCGAATTGCACTCAGATTCCATTCAGTGCCAATGCTGCGTACTGAGCGCCAGCAAGACTCTCCTTGCTGCTTACCCCGAGGAAGCAAATGAACATCAACACTCTCAACCGGACTGTGCTCGCCGCCCTTATCGGCTCGGCGTTGGCAGTGGGATTGAGTGCACCGTCGAGTGCACGCGCCCGCCCGCCGCAGGATGCGGTGCAGCAGACCACTACTGAAGAGGAGGCTCGGGAGGCGCGCAAGCGCGAGCGGCAGAGCGACAAGGAAGCTCGCGAAGCCCGGTCCGAGGCAGCAGCCGCACCCGCACCGGTACTCGAGGCCCGACAGCGCGAGCAGGATCGGCCACGCCCGATCGACAACGACCAGGCTGAGCGTCGCCAGCAGGACGCCCTGAGGCAGCGCCAGACCGATCAGCGCGAGCAGCAGGCTGAACTGCGCGAGCAGCAGGCCGCCCGTGACAGTAGCCGTCGTGATCGCGAAGAATCCACCGAGCGCGACCGTGCGGCGGAGGCAAAGCGGCTGGAACAGCGCCAGGCCGCCGATTCGCGTGAGCTGCGGGCGCAGCGTGATGCGCAGGCGCAGCAGCGTGCGGCACAGCGGGAGGATCGCGAGGAGAGGGCCGAGCGGACCGATCGCACGGACCGTACTCCGCAGGTTGATCGCACCCCGCGTACCGATCGGGCCGATCGTGATGCGGCGCGCAGCGATGCAAACCTGCGTCCCGCGCGTCGCCTGCCGGACCGCCAGCGTGACGTGCGGATCACCGAGCAGCGCAAGCAGGCCCAGCAATACCAGCAGGTGGTCCAGGCCCAGCAACCGGTCGCCCGCCAGTATGCGGAATCGTTGCGCCACCAGAACCGCCACTCGCAGTATCGCTACCAGCAGCAGTATTACCGCCGCCTGTTGGAGATGCTGGCCCGTTACCAGTGGCAGAACTACAACTACTACAACGACCCGTACTTCTACACGGCCGATGACTACCGCTACTACCGTGGCGGCAGTTACTACACGATCAATCGCTACGGCGCCGACACGCTGCGGCAGGCAATCAACTTCGGTTACCAGGAAGGCTTCTACGCCGGTCGTGCCGATCGACAGGATGGATGGCGCTTCGACTACCGGAACGCCTACCCGTATCGAAACGCCAACTTTGGTTACCGGGGCTTCTACGTCAGCCAGCGTGAGTACAACTACTACTTCCGTGAAGGCTTCCGTCGCGGCTACGAGGATGGTTACTACAGCCGCCGCCAGTATGGTCGTTCCTACAACGGTTCGGACGTGATCCTGGGCAACGTGCTCTCGCTCATCTTGAACCTGCAGACCTATCGCTACTGAGCGGCTCGCAGCACCGCAATTGAACAGGAAACGCCCGGCTTGCCGGGCGTTTTCCCATGGCGCCGCAGGCCGCGCGTTTGCCGGTCCCCTCGAGCAAGAGCGCCGGTTGTCCCGGCGGCCACGGAGTGTTTCAATGGACGCAAATACACGATCCAGCGTGCCGCGCGCCGCTGATCCACAAGGGAATCCGATGGGCAAGCTCCTTGTTCCGACAGTGGTGCTGCTGGTTGCCACTGGCTGGGCATCACTGGTCCAGGCGCAGCACATGAGCTACTACTACAAGCCCGCGACTCGCGAGCCGACGCCGCGTGGCGAACAGGTGGACAAGGATCGAAACACCTACACCCCGAACCAGCGCAAGCAATACACCTACACGCCGATCCGTCGGGAAGCGCATCGCTACGCACCCTATCGTTATCGTGCAGCGGTTCGCTACGCGTCCCCCGCCGGGCACACTGCCGGAATATGGTGGGGCGTAGGCAACCGGCTTCCTGCCAGCTACCTGGCTTCGGTGTACGCCATCGACTTCAGGCGCTACCGTCTGCCGCCGCCGCCCGCCGGCTACCGCTGGGTGAGAGTTGAAAACGACGTCTATCTGGTCGCGACCGGATCCGGCTATATCCGCGACGCGCTTTACCAATTGTTCTACTGATGCTCGCCGAGCTTCAGCGGCAGCTTGCCGCGAGCGGCCACGCGTTCGTACCCGCGGCGAAAATGCGCGGGCTCATCGAATGCTTCGGCCCACTGGACGACTGGCAGGCTTTCGCCGCCAGCTGGAATTCGCTACCGGTGGACGAGTACATGGCCGACCATGGGCGCTACCGGCGACGTCGCCATGCCGCGTACTCGGTCGACGAAGAATCAGCCATTGTCCGACAACCCGCGCAGGCCCATTTCCAGTCCATCGACTACAACCCATTGAATGGCGGCATCGCACGCTGGTTCGAGCCGATGGATCCCGTGCTGGGCGCCGGCCCCAGCATGCGCGCCATCCTGGCTTGCTGCGCCGGCCTGTTTGGCGGACTCGCTGCTGATGTCGGGAGTTGGCATGTCGAGGTGCACCAGTTCCGGATCGAGGCGGTGCCTGGCCAGCCGGCCCTGCCCACCCCGGAGGGGATGCACCGGGATGGCGTCGACTACGTGCTGGTGCTGCTGGTGCGGCGAACCAATATCGATAGTGGAACCACGCTGATCGGCACCGCCGCCGACGGCTTTTCCAGCAGCTTCACGCTGGTCGAGCCATTCGATGCGGCCCTGGTGGATGACCGCCGCGTGTACCACGGCGTGACGCCGGTTCGCGCTCATGATCCGGGCTTGCCGGCGTTCCGCGACGTGCTGGTGGTGACCTTCCGCCGCGCCTGATGCGGCTCAGAACTCGTCGAGGAATTCGACCATCGCGTCCAGTGGCATTGCCAGCGCCTCGGCGATGTCCGGTTTCATGAACGGATCGGAGGGCAGGGGGGCGGAACGATTGCGCCAGTGCCCTCGCGGCAGGACAATGTGCCCAGATACAGGAGCCCTTCCGTGGAACCCTCCGCTTCCCCGCCGATTGCCGCAGCCAACCTGCGCCAGTTGTGCGCGCGTTTCGCACAACCGCAGCTCGGCCGGGCGCTCTGGCAGCTGATCAACACCCTGCCTCCCTTCATCGCCATCTGGACGCTGATGGCCCATGGCATGAATGCCGGCTGGCACTATGCATGGATCCTGCTGATGGCCTTGCCTGCGGCGGGACTGTACGTGCGGATCTTCATCATCCAGCACGACTGTGGCCACGGCTCCTACTTCGGCAGCTCCCGCGCGAACCACTGGGTCGGCGCTTGCCTGGGCCTCATCACCCTGTTTCCGTTCGGCTACTGGAAGAAGACGCACGCCATCCACCACGGTACGTCGGGCAACCTCGACCGGCGCGAACTCGGTGACATGATCACGCTGACAGTCGCCGAGTACCGGCAGCGCTCATGGTTTGGCCGCTTTTGTTACCGGTTCTACCGCAGCACGCCGGTGTTGCTGGGAATCGGACCGATCTACCAGTTCCTGATCAAGCATCGGTTTCCGTTCGACCTTCCCTTCAGCTGGAAGCGGGAATGGGCCAGCGTGCTGCTCAACAACCTGATGCTGTTGGTATTGGGCGGGGCAATGGGTTTTGCCATCGGCTGGCACGTCGTCCTGCTGGTGCACCTGCCGATCGTCCTGGCCGCGGGCGCCCTGGGCGTCTGGCTGTTCTACGTGCAGCACACGTTCGAGAACACCTACTGGACGCGCAAGGAAAACTGGAATTCCAATGCCGCGGCGATCGCCGGGAGTTCCTACTACGCGTTGCCGCGCGTCGTACATTGGTTCACCGGCAACATCGGCTACCACCACATCCATCACCTGGCCAGCCGCATCCCCAACTACCGATTGCGTGAAGCCTTTGAATCCAGCCCGTTGCTACAGGCCGCGCAGAAGCTGACCTTGTGGTCGAGTCTGAAATGCGCCCGCCTCAAACTGTGGGATGAAGACCTGCAACGCATGGTCGGCTTTCCGAAGCGCGCGCGCGCCTGAGCGCGCGAGGCAAACGCTAGCGACAGCGGGCGGGGAGTATGCGACTAGCCCTGCAGGCGCCAGGCGACGGTTTCCCCGGCGCGCATCGGCACCAGGCGGTCGTCGCCGAACTCCAGTTCCGCTGCAACAGTCCAAGGCTCGCGCAGCAGCGTCAGATGTTCCGTGCTCCGCGGCAGGCCATAGAAGTCGGCGCCGTTGAAGCTTGCGAAGGCTTCTAGCTGCTGCAACGCGCCAACCGCATCGAAGACCTCCGCGTACAACTCGATTGCCGCGTGCGCGGTGTAGATGCCCGCGCATCCGCAACCGGTTTCCTTGGCGTGGCGCGGGTGCGGCGCGCTGTCGGTACCCAGGAAAAACCGCGGATTGCCCGACGTGGCCGCAGCGACCAGCGCCTGCCTGTGCAACTCGCGCTTGAGCACCGGCAGGCAATACGCATGCGGCCGCAAGCCGCCAGCGAAAATCGCATTCCGGTTCCAGAGCAGGTGGTGCACGGTTAGCGTTGCGGCGACGCCCTCGCGCGCGGCCTTCACGAAGTCGACGCCTTCGCTGGTGGTGGCATGCTCGAGCACGACCTTGAGCGCCGGGAAGGATTCGACGATCCGCTGCAGGTGGCGCTCGATGAACACCGCCTCGCGGTCGAATACATCGACCGAGGGGTCGGTGACTTCCCCGTGCACGAGCAACGGCATGGCACATTCCTGCATGGCGTCGAACACGGCGTCGCAGCGGGAGAGTTCGTGCACGCCGGATTGTGAATTGGTGGTCGCGCCGGCCGGATAGTACTTCACCGCCTGCACCAGCCCCGAGTCGCGGGCACGCCGGATTTCGATCGGCTGGGTGGCCTCGGTCAGGTACAGCGTCATCAGGGGTTCGAACTGCATGCCGGTCGGAAGCGCAGCCAGGATCCGGTCGCGATAGGCCTGCGCATCCTCGACCGTGCGCACTGGCGTGGGCAGGTTCGGCATGATGATGGCGCGTCCGAAGCGCCTTGCACTATCGGGCAGTACGGCGCGCAAGGCATCGCCGTCGCGAAGGTGCAGGTGCCAGTCGTCGGGGCGGGCGATAGTCAGGGATTGGGCGGTCATGGCGGCAGTTTAATGCAGGAACGCGACCGCGAGACCGGCGCCATCGATCAGCGTCGGACTCGGGAAGCCAGTTGCGCCGACCATTTTTCGCGATACAGCCGCGGAAAGGATTGCTTCAGCCGCGCGACCTTGGGTGCATCGTGCACGACGATGTACGGGTAGGTCGGATTAAAGCGGGCAAAATCCTGGTGATAGTCCTCAGCCGGGTAGAAGGCCTTGAGCGGAACCACCTGGGTGACGATCGGCCGATCGCCGAAGGTGTGCGAGGTGGACATGCGGGCGATGTAGGCCTTGGCCATGCGCTGTTGCGCCGCATCGCCGAAGAAGATGGCCGACCGGTACTGCGGACCCCGGTCGGGTCCTTGCCGATCAAGTTGGGTGGGATCGTGCGCCACCGAGAAAAATACCTTCAGCAGCTGACCGTAGCTGATGACCGATGGGTCGTAGCTGATCTTCACCGCTTCGGCGTGGCGGGTCTGGCCGCTCGAGACGACGTTGTAGCTCGCCGTGTCCGCGCTGCCTCCCGCATAGCCTGAGGTGACGCCGGCCACGCCATTGACGTGCTCGAACACCGCCTCGATTCCCCAGAAGCACCCGCCTGCCAACACGGCCGTCTGCAGGCCGCGTGCGGAGGCTGAAGCGACGTCCGCCGGTGGATCGGGAACGGGCTGCCGGGCGCGCGACGGATTGCTGATGGCGGCGACTGCGGCGGCGCCCAGGGCGACCACCGCGAGTGCCTTGGCTACGCCGGCAAGGGATCCACTGATCATGCGGGTGACTCCTGGAATTGGGTGTCGGGGATCAGGTTGTTGCAACAAAATTCAGCGCCACCGAATTCATGCAATAACGCAAGCCGGTCGGTCGAGGTCCGTCTTCGAAGACATGGCCGAGGTGCGCGTTGCAGCGTCGGCACAGCGTTTCGGTTCGGACCATCCCGAACAGCGTGTCCTGGCGCGCGGCGATGTTCTCGGCGGCGATCGGCTGCCAGAAGCTAGGCCACCCGGTTCCCGAGTCGAACTTGCTGGCCGAATCGAACAGCGCCGTGTCGCAACAGATGCAGCGAAAGATTCCCCTGGCATGCAGGTCGTTGTACTTGCCGCTGAAAGGGGCCTCGGTTCCGGCCTGGCGGGTGACATGGAAGGAGCGGGGTGGCAGCTGTTGCTTCCACTGGTCGAGGCTCTTGACCACTTTGGGCAGCTTGGCAACCTGCAGCCGTTTTCCGCGGTTGTCGAATTCCACGATGGCGACCCGCACCACCGGCGCTACCGGCTGCGCAACCGCGCTGGCAGCGGCGCCGGGACGGGAACAGGCCAGCGCAAGGCCGGCCAGGCCGAGCACGGATCCGCCGAGCAGCCTTCTCCGCGAAGGGTCGTCGATCAGGCTTTCCATTTGCTTCGGCACTCGCATTCTCCAGGCTTGGTGCTCAGGATAAATGGCGTTTCGATACGGCGGGGTGAAGACCCGGGCGTCGATCTATCGAGCCCTTCAGCTTGCGAAAAGTTCCAGCGTCGGCTCCCGCAAGGCCGCCAGCTGCTCCTGCATCTGCACGATGACCTCTTCCCAATGGCGAGGCGATTCGAACCAAGGAAAGGCGGCGGGGAACGCCGGGTCGTGCCAGCGACGGGCAATCCACGCGTGGTAGCCGAGCAGTCGCAAGGCGCGAAGTGCTTCGATCAGGTGCAGCTGACGAAAGTCGAACGGATGGAACAGCTGGTAGCCTTCGAGCAACCACTCCAGTTGCTCGGTGCGCGCAGCACGATCGCCGGTGCACAGCATCCACAGGTCCTGCACGGCCGGGCCGGTGACGGCGTCGTCGAGGTCGACGAAATGCGGCCGGTCGTCGCGCCACAGAATGTTGCCCGGATGGCAATCGCCGTGCAGGCGCTGCGTGGAGACCTCGCCGGCGCGCTGCCAGGCGTCCTCGACCTCGTCGAGAAGCAGGTGCGACAGCGCTTCGAAGTTGGCTTCCAGCGCCGGCGGCACCCATTGCGCGTCAAGCAGGTAGGCGACTGGCTGGATGCCATGGGAATCGATGGAGATCGCGCCACGATGGAGGAAACTGCGCGATGCGCCGATCGCATGGATGCGGCCCAGGGTTCGCCCGATCTGCTCGAGTGTCTTGCGATCTGCGGGCTCTGGCGCATGGCCGCCCTGCATCGGGAACAACGCGAAGCGCATGTCCGCATGCAAGTGCAGGGTGTGTCCGGAATTGGTTTCGGGGCCAACCACCGACAATTCCGCTGCGGCGAGTTCAGCGCTGAATGCGTGCTCTTCCAGGATTGCCGCGTCGGTCCAGCGCCCAGGCCGGTAGAACTTCACGACCTTGGCTGGGGCATCGTCGATGCCGACGCGATACACGCGGTTTTCGTAGCTGTTCAGGGCGAGGACGCGGCCGTCGCAGTGAAAACCCAAGCTCTCGACAGCGGCCAGGATGGCGTCGGGTGTGAGCGTGCTGAATGGCGCCTCGCCGTCGGCGAGCGCCCGGCGGGCGAGCGGCGCAGTGCGCTGGTCGCCCACCTTCGAGCCCGGATCAGCCGAGCGAACGCTTGCTGCTGCGCAATTCGGCCTTCAGGTTCTCCGCTGCATGCACGTACTGCTTGGCGAGCACGCGGATGACAAAGCTGTTGTCGCGGTCCATCACGACCTTCTGCAGGGAAACCTGGATGTGACTCTCGGTGAGTTCCAGCGCGGTGATGTTGGCCGAGTTGACCGCTTTGAAACCGCCACGGATGCCGACGTAGGTCTGGTTGACCTCGTCGACCAGGTCGATCGACTTCGCGGGTGCTTTGTGTTCCGGCTTCAGTTCGCTGGCCAGGTTGTCGGCGAGGGCCGTCTTGGCCTTGGCCATGTCGGTGAACACGCGGCTGAGCTTCTTGTCGGCCACGGACTTCGCAGCTTCCTCGTAGAATTCGGTTCCGGTTCGGCTGATCTGGATCAGGTCGTGTAGGAAGTAGGCGGTTTCACTCATCGAAAACTCCTTTGCATTGCAGGCAGGACGGACCCGGTCGCCTGCGCGGACCGGTGCGATAGCTGATCAATGAGCCAGTGACTGGACTGGCGTAAGCCGGTCGCGGCTGAAGCCGCTCCTACGGGGGCCGCGCAGGGAGCCTGCGCCGGCTACTGCGGGACAGAGTCGGTCTGGATCTGTGGTGTGAACGAATCTTAACAAACCGAACATGAATATTCGGTTATCTGGGCCCTGTTCAGGCTCGTTCAGGCCACCGAGATGTCCCACGGACCGCGCTTTTGGCGCTAGCTGGCCTCGGCGACGGGCAGATTGACCCGCCTGGGCACGTTCCGTTCATCCAGCAGGCGCTCGATCCGGGCGAACACCTCGGGCCGGGAGAACGGCTTCTTCATGAAGTCGTCGGCACCGATGCGATGCACGTAGAACTCCTCGGTCGCCTGCTCGTTGCCGCTGATCATGATGATCGGAATGTCCTTGGTCAGCGGATCGCGGCGCAAAAGGCGCAGGGCGCTGAAGCCATTCATCCCGGGCAATACGATATCCAGGAATATCAGGTCGGGCCGCTCGCCGCGGGCCAGATCGATGCCCAGCTCGGCATCGCCGGCCTCAAGGGTGGCGTATTCGTTCTGCCGCATCATTCGCCGCAGCAGCGCGACGATGGTGGCGGAGTCATCGATGATCAGCACCTTGGTGCCGGGCGGCGCGTTGCGACGATCCTTGGCCCGGCGGTCGCTGCTTTCGACCAGCGGCATGAATTGCTTCGCTGGCGGCGCGGCCGCGCGGAACAGGTTTTTCAAGCGTTGCAACAAATCCATGGCGTCGGGCTCTCCCCAGGGCTCGGCAGTCGCGGCAGTGTCGCCCGGGCACCGCCGGCGCGCAAGGCGCCGGACGGTGCACGGCACTGGTCACTGGATGGGTTCGTCCAGCATCAGGCTGCGCACGTAGCGCACCGAAGGCGAGCCGAACGAAAGCACGGTGTCGTGGTAGGACTTCAAGTTGAACTTGTCGCCGTCGCGCTTTTCCACGGACCGGCGCAGGTCAAGGTGCTCCTGCGCTCCCACGAAGTAAGTCGGCAGCTGCGCTGAACTCAGTTGCGCGCGCGTCCACTTGCCGGCGGCTTCGCGTTCTTCCTGAAAGGTGGTCTGGGTCATCATTTGCATCGCCTCGTCGCGGCTCATCCCGTCCACGTGGATCGCCTGGTCGAGGATCGCGTTGGAGACCGCGCGCAAGTACCACTTGAGTTGCACGAGGCGGTAGAGCGGATCGCGGTCGAGATAACCTTCGTCGGCCATCACCTTTTCTGCGTAGACCGCCCAACCTTCGACGAACGTTCCGGACGAAAGCACCGCGCGCAACACTGACGGGTACTTGTTCGAGTGCCAGATCTGTACGTAGTGGCCCGGCATTGCCTCGTGGATACCCAGCTCGGCCAGCGAGCGCGTGTTGTACTCGCGCAGGTAGGAAGTGACCTTGGCATCATCCCAGTCTTCGGGTATCGGCGAGACCGCATAGAAAGTATCGAGCGATTTGTCCAGCGGCCCCGGGGAATCGCAGTAGGCCACCGTCACGCCGCGCTGGAACTCGGGCATCGGGATGATCTTCACCGGCGCATCCGGGAGTGTGATGAAGTCCTTCTGGCGGACGAATTCGGTGGCGCTGGCCAGCGTGGAACGGGCGGTGTCCTCGACTTTGTCGCGGGTCGGACGGTCGGCATAGGCCAGTTCCAGCGCTGCCTGGATGACCGCCTGCTGCTGCCCGGCATCCGGCGTCTCCGGCGCGGCCGGCGCGCCAGGCTTGCCGGCAATCACGCCGCGCGCAACGGCGTACATTTCGCTGCGGACGCGGGCTAGCTCGGTCTCCGCGCGCTGCCGAATTTCGGCGCGGGACAAGGGCGAGTCGAGCGCGAACGCCAGCTTCTCGTCGTAGAGTTTTTGTCCGATCCGGAAGTCTCCCTTCGCATTGGGCACCAGCGTCTTGTCCAGCCACTGCTGGTGTTCGTTCACCGCCTTGCGTAGTGCTGCGACTGCGGCGTCCATGCGCGTGCGGTCTGCCTCGGCTAGTTCTCCCGCGTTCGGCACGATCAGCGAGTCGACCAGGCTGAGGATGCCCAGGTTCTGCGCCGCCACGGTCTTCGCGTGGATCTCCGGCACTCGCGCCGGGTCGAGGTTCTCGCGCATCTGCGCAAACAGGCCAGGTAGTTTTTCCATGCGCGCGGTCGCGTTGCGCAGGCGCTCCGGCAGCGGTGCGAATTCGCGCGCCATCAGCGTGTACAGCGCGCCGCCTGCCGACGAGTTGTAGAGCATCGGGTCCCAGGCCCAGGACTGCATGGTTTCCCAGTTCCAGATGTCGTAGCGCAGCTGGTTGCGCAGCACCGATGCATCCACCTGGTTCTCGCGCGACAACTGGCTGCGATCGATCTTCTCGAGTTCGGCCAGCATCGACTTTGAAAACTGCAGGCTCTCTGCGCGGCCTTTGGCACTGAGATCGTCTACCTGCGCATCGAAGCGATGGTCGCCGGTCTGCGTGGCGGTCACTGGCGACAGGCGCATCGCGCCATCGAGCCAGCGCGCCGACAGGTCGGCGAATCGGGAGTCTTCGGCACTGGCGATGCGGGCTGCGCCCGGCTTCGCCGACGCGGCGCCATCTGCCGGATCGGGTGCCTTCGGGCCACAGGCAGTCAGGACAAGCATCAGGCTCAGGTACAACGCAGGGGATCGGCGCATTGACGGGTTCCAGGCGGGTGGCAAGGGGTGGCGGCCGACGAACGGCAGCCGGCCTAGGATACGTCGCTCGCTGACTTCGCGCTGCCTCATCGCCTAGACTGCAACCCGGAAAAGGGGGCACCGATGAGCAACGCAATGCGGACGATCTTGCTGCTGGCGGTCATGGCAGCGTGCTGGGCCAACGCGGCCGCCTGCGCGACCGAGTGTCCCCCGGACGGCTGGTCTCGCGACCGCCTTGTCGCGCTCAAGGCAGGCGGATTTACGATCGATCCCGGCCAACGGCCGACGCTGGCACTGGCGCTGCTGCCGTGCCTCGCCGATCCGTCGCCCAGTATCCGCGACGGCATCGCCTTCGAGGCGTGGTCAACCTGGCTGCGGGCCGGGCAGCTAGACGAGCGCACCCGGCTGGAGGCCATCGAACGATTGCTGCCGGCACTGGCGCCCGGGGCGGGCGATGCCGAGGGATTCCGGCAACCATTTTCCGCGCTGGTCCTTTCCGAACTGGCGCGGGCCGACCGCCTGGCCAATTACCTGTCGATCGCGCAGCGGCAGCAGCTGCTGGATTCGGGTGCAAGCTACCTGGAAGGAATTCGCGACTTTCGCGGTTTCGATGCGGCGCAGGGTTGGCGGCATGGGGTGGCCCACGGCGCCGACCTGCTGATGCAGTTGGCCTTGAACGAGGCGGTTGACAAGCCGCAGCTCGATCGAATCCTCGCCGCAGTCGCCACGCAGGTGGCGCCGGCAGGCGAACACTCCTACATCTTCGGCGAATCCGAGCGCCTGACCCGACCGGTGCTGGTTGCCGGGACTCGCGGACTGCACTCGGCGTCGGAGTGGGACGCGTGGTTCAAGCAAGTTGCCGCGCCGGCGCCGCTGTCCAGTTGGGAACAGGCATTCACCAGTACGGCCGGCCTCGCGCACAGGCACAACACGCGCGCGTTCCTGCTTGGCGTGTACGCTGCCATCCGCGACAGCACGAACGAGAAGTTGGCTGCCATGCAGCCTGCGGTGAAAGCCGCGCTGCAGGCGGTTCCCTAGCCCGGTTTCCTGCGCACCAGCAGTGGGTGCGCGAACACGGCAACGAGGATGATCGCCACGCCGAGGTAGAACGAGGGCGACAACTCACGCTGCTCGCTGAGCAGGATGATTGCCAGCACGATGGCGTAGACCGGCTCCAGGTTTACTGCCAGCTGGGCCTGGAATGCGCTGAGGTGCCGCAGCGCGACCAGCGAGAGCGCGAAGGGCAGCAGCGTGCAGGCCAGGGACAGCACTAACAGCAATGCCGCGTCGCGCGCGCCGGGGACGAAGGGACCAGGAGCGGCCTGCATGGCGATACCACCGACAAGTCCGAGGAAGGCCGTGCCCGCGGCGAGTTCGACGAAAGTCACGGTGAGCGGATCGGCGCGTTCCACGAGGCGCTTGTTGTAGGCGCCGAACAGCGCGACCAGCAGTGCCGACGCCACGCCGACGACAATTCCCAGGTGCATTCCCGATGGAACGCCGCCCACCACCAGGGCGACGCCCGGCACCACCGCAACGCCGAGCAACAGTTCCCGTGGCTCGAAGCGACGACCCGAGATCCAAGGTTCCACCAAGGACAGGAACACCGGTGCCAGCGCAATGCAGGTAGCTGCCACCGATGCGTTGGCCAGCTTGATGGCGCCGTAGAACGTCAGCCAGTGCAGCGCGACAAGCACGCCGACGCCGGCGTAAGCGCCGAGCAGGCGCGGTGAAAGCGCGCGCAGTCCAC
>JANPDF010000050.1:0-9212 GCA_031431355.1 Gammaproteobacteria bacterium | reverse complement strand
AGATCCTCGGCCTGTACTACAAGCCGGGCAACACCTCGGAATCCATTAACAACGCACTGCTGTACTTCAAGCAGGACGTGATGGCTCCGCCGCGCCTCGCGGGTGGCGTCCTGTTGGTCCATGAAACCTTGAACGCGAAGGCGCAGCCGCGCCAGGCATGGGTGTACAACCCGGGCCAGCGTCGCGTCCGTCGTGCGCCAAACGTGGCCTACGACAATCCGGGCACCGCGTCCGACGGCCTGCGCACCAATGACATGACCGACATGTTCAACGGCGCTATGGACCGCTTTGCGTGGACCCTGGTCGGCAAGAAGGAGATGTACATCCCGTACAACTGCTACAAGGCCGACTCCAGGACGACCAAGGTCAGCCAGCTGATCCGGCCGGGCCACATCAATCCCGACTTCCTCCGCTATGAGCTGCATCGCGTGTGGGTGATCGAGGCCAAGCTGAAGCCGGGCCAGCGCCACATCAACAGCCGCCGCACGATGTACCTGGACGAAGACAGCTGGCAGATCGTGGGTATCGACCACTACGACGGCCAGGGCACCCTGTGGCGTTACTCGGAAGCCCTTCCGATCAACTACTACGAAGTGCCGACGCTGTGGACCACGCTGGAAACGCATCACGACCTCAAGTCCGGCCGCTACATCAGTGGCCTGCTGGACAACCAGGACAAGCCGCGCGACTTCAGCTTCCAGAGCACGCCGTCCGACTACTCGCCGCAAAACCTCCGCGACAGCGGTATCCGTTGATCAGCTGACACCAGCCGCGCCCTTCACCGGGCGCGGTTTTTTACGCACATGGATGCGTTGGCGTCGCCAGAGGCAGGATGCCGGAAGCGACCCTGCAGTCGTCGTTCTCCGGGAGTGGAATCGATGTCCAGTTTGCTAGTTCGCCGCACGCCTGGTTCCTGCGCGATTCTCCTCATGCTGGCGCAGCCCTTGATGGCGTCCCCGGGCGCCTCCGAAGACCCCTCGACATTACCCTCCGAGATCATGCCGCGTGCAGCGAAGTCGTTGCTGCTTGACGTGGTCAAGACAACCAGCAGCTATTTCGCCGTCGGCGAGCGCGGCCATGTGCTGCGCTCCGAGGATGGCAAGACCTGGACCCAACTGGCGCTACCGACGCGCTCCGCGTTGACCAGCATCGCAACATTCGATGGCCAGCTGTGGGTTGGCGGCCATGACGGCGTCATCCTGCATTCCACCGATGGTGGGCAAAGCTGGAAAGCGCAGCGTCTCGATCCGTATCGCCTGGCTGAAGGCCAGTCCGCGCGCGACCATGAGCCGCTGCAGGGCGCGCCGATCCTGGACATCCATTTTTCCGACGCCAGCAACGGCATGGCCATCGGTGCCTACAGCCTGATGCTGGTCACCCATGACGGCGGCGCCACGTGGACCGCAAAGCAGGCACTGAACGCCCCGCGCGCACCGACGGGGCCGGCTGCGCCAATGGAGGGAGACATCTTCAGCCAGGAAGACCTCCAGCTTGATGAAGAGTCCGATCCGCATCTCAACGCAGTCACCAGCGCCGGTAACGACACCCTGGTCATCGTCGGCGAGCGCGGTACCGTGCTGCGCTCCACCAACCGTGGCGAAAGCTGGCAGAAACTCTCGTTTCCGTACAAGGGGTCGATGTTCGGCGTGCTCAGCCTGGGGCAGGGTCACCTGCTTACCTACGGCTTGCGCGGCAACGTCTACGAGTCGAGCGACCTTGGCAACAGCTGGAACAAGGTGCAGGCGTTGGGCAGCGTCAGCCTGATGGGCGGCAGCGCGCTCGACAACGGCGGCGTGGTGCTGGCCGGCGCCAACGGCACGATCCTGACGCGCGCTGCGCAGGGGGCGCCATTCGTGGCGACGACCTTCAAGAATGCCTATGGCGAAACGCCGGCGCTGTCGGGCATCGTGCCTGCCGGCAACGGCGCTTTCGTTCTGGTCGGCGACAAGGGTGCCGACCTGACCCAACTGCAGTAACGGAGTCCGAATGAGCGCTGTGCAACGCTTCACCGAAAAACTCGTGTTCGGCGCCCGTCCGGTGGTGTTGCTGGTGTTTGCCGTGATCACGGTGGCCATGGTCTTCTTCGCCAGCCAGCTCAAGGTGGATGCCGGCTTCAAGAAGCAGATCCCGCTCAAGCACGAGTACATGAAGACCTTCCTCGATTACGAGGCGGACTTCGGCGGCGCCAACCGGGTCCTGGTCGCGGTGGTGGCCAAGGACGGCAACATGTTCAGCGACCAGTACCTGAGCACGCTGCAGCAGGTGACCAAGGAGGTGATCAACCTCGAGGACACCGACGACTCCAAGTCGCGCTCGCTGTTTACGCCGAACGTGCGCTTCATCGAGGTCGTCGAGGACGGCATCTCTGGCGGCAACGTGATCCCCAACGATTACGATCCCAGCTTCAAGCCGGGATCGCCCGAACAGTTCGAACAGATTCGCGGCAACATCGTCAAGGCCAATATCCTGGGCCGGCTGGTCGCCAAGGACTGGTCGGGCGCCATGGTCTGGGCGGACATCATCCCCGAGTCCGATTCGCCGACCAATCCGCACAAAGTGGATTACCAGAAGATTGCCCGCCAGCTCGAGGCGATCCGGCTCAAGCACGAGAAGGGCAACATCAGCATCCACATCATTGGCTTCGCCAAGATGGTCGGCGACATCAGCGATGGCGCCACCTCGGTAGTGAAGTTCTTCGGAATCACCATCGCCTTCACCTGGCTGCTGCTGTTCCTGTACTCCTCGTCGGTCAAGCTGGCATCGTTGACCGTGCTGTGCGCGATGGTGTCGGTGATCTGGATGCTGGGCGCGCTGCGCCTGATGGGCTTCGGCATTGACCCGATGAACATGCTGACGCCGTTCCTGATCTTCGCAATCGCAGTCAGCCATGGTGAACAGATGATCAACCGCTTCCGCGGCGAGATCTTCTTCGGCGGACTGGAGGAGGGCACTGTCGAGGAACTGCGCGAGCGCGCCAAGTTCGCGGTCGGCCCGCTGGAAGCAGCGCGGCTGTCGTTTCGCATGTTGCTTGTCCCCGGCGCCGTCGCCCTGCTGGCCGGCTGCATCGGTTTCGGCGCAATCTGGTTCATACCGATCCAGATGATCAAGGAGTTGGCGATCACCGCCACGGTCGGCGTCGGCCTGACCATCCTCACCGACCTTGTCCTGCTGCCGGTGCTGCTCAGCTACACGGTGGTGCGCAATATCGAGAAGAAGCGCGCGTATCGGCTGCGCCAGTTGACCCAGTTCGACAAGATCTGGGCGCTGCTGGCTCGCCTGAGCAAGCCCGGACCGGCGGCGCTGGTGATCGCGCTCGGCCTGGTGGTCTGGTTTTTCGCCTGGCAGCAGGGCAACAAGGTGATGATCGGCGACGCCCAGGCCGGCGTCGCGGAGTTGCGCCCGGACGCCCGCTACAACCAGGATGCGGTGCTGATCAGCAACAAGTTCGCGCTTGGCGTGGACATCCTCAATGTGATCGTCGAGGCCGGCCCATCGGCCTGCACGACCAGCTACAAAGCCATGGAAACGATCGACCGCTTTGCCTGGCACATGAGCAACGTGGAAGGCGTCGTGCAGGTGATGAGCCTGCCGATGGCGGCGAAACTGGTTAACGCCGGATGGAACGACGGCTCGATCCGCTGGCGCGTGCTACCGCGCGACCAGGACACGCTGCGCCAGGCGACCCAGAGCTTCGAAACCGATTCGGGCCTGCTCAACGCCGACTGCAGCGCCATTCCGGTCACCGTCTTCACCAGTGACCACCAGAGTTCGACGATCGACCGCGTGGTCGCCGAAACCAAGAAGTTCCGCAAGCAGAACAAGGCCTACGACCCTGGCTTCGCCAAGGCACGCGACGCTTCGGTGCGGGCCGCGCAGGAAAAGGGCGAGGAATTCACCACCGACCAGGTCAATTTCCGTCTCGCCACCGGTAGTCTGGGCGTCGCCGCGGCGATCAACGACACCGTCCGCGAAAGCGAGCATTTCATCCTTTACCTACTTTATGCAGCGGTGTTCTTGATGTGCTGGATCAGCTTCCGCAGCCCGCGTGCCGCCTTGTGCGTGCTGTTGCCGCTGGTGCTGGTCACCGAACTCGGCCACACCCTGATGGTGCATCTCAACATCGGCATGAAGATCAACACGCTGTGCGTAGTCGCGCTCGGTGTCGGCATCGGCGTGGACTACGGCATCTACATCTTCGCCCGCATGCGCGAGGCGATGCTGCAGGGCAAGACCCTGACCGAGTCCTACTTCATCGCGCTCAAGACCACTGGCATCGCGATCTTCTACACCGCGCTGACACTGGCGGTAGGCGTGGCGATGTGGATCTTCTCGGTGCTCAAGTTCCAGGCCGACATGGGTATCCTGCTGACCTTCATGTTCATCCTCAACATGATCGCGGCGATCATTTTCCTGCCCGCGCTGTGCCGCTGGATCCTGCGCCCGACCGAGAAAGACGACTGGGTGCCGCCACACGCTTGAGGTCTTGCTTTCAGATGTCGGTAGCGACCGGGGTGGGGCGCGAAGAGGCGAGATTTCGCAAGCCGATGGCGAGCACGCCACCGAGCACCATCGCGCCGCCTAGCCACAGCCGGGGGCCAACCTGGTCGCCCAGGAAGGCGATGCCGAGCAGCGTGGCCAGCAAGGGTGCCGCCAACAGGTAGGGTGTCACTTGCGCCACGGGATGGCGTTGCACCAGTGAGTAGTAGAGGCCGTGGCCCAGTAACGAGGCCACTACCGCGGCGTAGACCACGCCGGCCCAGGCGACCCAACTGGCCTGCTCGATGGCGCCGCGCAAGTCGGACTCGATCAGCGCGCTGCTCGTGAGCAAGGGCACGATGCCGATCACCGCGGTCCAGCCTTGCTGGCTGAAAAGATCCATGCCCTTGAGGTTGCGCATCAGCACGGTGCCGATGGCCAGGAACAAGGCCGACAACAGCATCAGCACCAGTGCCGTGGGGCTGTGCAGCACGGCCGGGTCGAAACCGAGAACGAGCACGCCGATGAAGCTCAGTGCGATCGCCGCGCCGGTGCGCCAATGGAAGCGCTCACCGAGCACGGCCCACGCCAGCAACGCGGCCATCGGCACGTAGCTTTGCATGACGATCGCCGGCGAGGCGATCGTCTTCGACAGGCTGAGCGACCAGAAGCTGAGGCCGAAGTGAAGTACGCCGGTGCAGATCGCCACCGCCAGCAGACGCGGCCACTGGCCCGGGGCAGGCCGTTTGATCCACGGGGCGAGGAGAAAGGCCAGCAGGCACAGTCGCAGGCCAGTGAACAGCAGCGGCGGCAATTCCTGCAGCGCCAGCTTGGAGGTGATGAAGTTTCCTGCCCAGGCCAGGCAGATCAGCGATACCAGCAACAGGTCGCGCCCGCCGAGGCGGTAACGCGAATCAATAGCCAATGCCGATCCGCTGGTAGAGCTTGCGCAGGGTCCACATCGGTCCGATCAGGAGGAACACGAGGTCGGTCAGGAAGCTGGGCCGGTGGCCTTCGACCTTGTGCCCGATGAATTGCCCGATCCAGGCGACGACGAACACCGAAACCGCGAGCACCAGCAGGGTGGTCATGCCATAGGCGGAAGCGATCCAGCGATTGAGGAACAGGCAGGCCAGGAAGCAGACCAGCAAGCCCATCGCCAGCCGGCGCGACAGGCGCCAGTAGTAGGCCCAGGCCAGGAACATCGCGAACGCCGAAAACGCGCCCGGAAGGAACCAGGTGCCGGGCACCGGGATGGTCCACAGAAGCGCGGTCACCGACCACACGATTGCCGGAACGCAGATCACGTGGATCAACTGGTTGGTGGGGTTGCGGTGGTCGCTGGAATACTGGTCCAGCAGTTCGTCGATCCGGCGCATGGCGGTCTCCTCAGTCGATGCTGATGTCGGCCAGGCGCAACAGCGCCTCGGCGTACTTGGCGCGGGTCGCGGCGATCACCGCGGGCGGAACGGCCGGTCCCGGCGCGGTCTTGTTCCAGTCCAGCGTCTCCAGGTAGTCGCGGACGAATTGCTTGTCGTAGCTGGGCGGGCTGATGCCGACAGAGTAGGAGTCGGCCGGCCAGAAGCGCGAGGAATCCGGCGTCAGCATTTCGTCCATCACGTGCAGCACGCCGGCCTCGTCCACGCCGAACTCCAGCTTGGTGTCGGCGATGATGATTCCGCGCTCCGCGGCGTACGCCGATGCGAAACGGTAGATCGCCAGCGTCGCCTCGCGCACCTGCTCGGCAAGGTCCTTGCCGATGTCCGCGACGACGCGCTCGAAGCTTACGTTCTCGTCGTGCGCGCCCGCTGCGGCCTTGGTGGAGGGCGTGAAGATCGGTTCCGGCAACTGCTCGGCCTGGCGCAGCCCGGCTGGTAGCGCAATGCCGCACACGCCGCCGGTGCGCCGGTAATCCTTCCAGCCGCTGCCGATCAGGTAACCGCGCGCAATCGCTTCGACCGGCACCGGCTTGAGTTGCTTCACGACGACACTGCGACGCACGTAGGTCGCCGCGTCCACGCCCTCGGGCAACACCGCCGCCACCGGCTCGTGGGTCAGGTGGTTCGGGATCAGGTGCGCCGTCTTGTTGAACCAGAAATTGGAAATCTGGCAGAGCATCTCGCCTTTGCCCGGGATCGGGTCGGGCAGCACGACGTCGAAGGCGGACAGGCGATCGGTGGCCACCATCAACAGGCGCTTGCCGGGCAAACCGAAGACATCGCGGACCTTGCCCTGGTGCAGCAACGGCAGTCCGGGCAGCTGGGAGGTGTGCAGGGTGGAAGCCACCGGGACTCCGTGAGCGAGGGTCAGGACGCCATTGTAACCGGCGAGCCGCAAGCCCCGGCTGGTAGAATGTCGGCCATGAAGTGGAAGGGCAAGCTGATTGGTCTGCTGATCGGACTGCTGACCCGGCGGCCGCCGCTGATGGTTCTCGGGCTTCTGCTCGGCCATCTGTATGACATCGGACTGTTCTCTGGCCGCCCGGCGAGTGCTGGCGACGATGCCACGCCTTCCACCACCGAAGCCGCCGACCCGTACGCGACGCTCGGCGCGGATTCGGCGTGCAGCAACGATGAGCTGGAGCGCGCCTATCGTCGACGGATGTCCGAGTACCATCCTGACCGCCTCGCCAACGCCGCTCCCGAAATCCGGGAGCTGGCCGGCCAGCGGACCCGTGAGATAAATGGCGCCTACGAGAAGCTCAAGCGGCTTCGCGGCATGCAGTAGCCCCGCTGCGATTTCGTCTTTCCCAACCCAGCCCTGGACCTGCCAACCATGTCGACGTGCCTGATTGCCCCCTCCATCCTTTCCGCCAACTTCGCGCGCCTGGGCGAGGAAGTTGACAACGTGCTTGCCGCTGGCGCCGACTGGGTCCACTTCGATGTGATGGACAACCATTACGTTCCCAACCTCACCATCGGGCCGCTGGTCTGCGAGGCGCTGCGCAAGCACGGCGTCACCGCGCCGATCGACGTGCACCTCATGGTGAAACCGGTCGACCGGATCATCCCCGACTTCGCCAAAGCCGGCGCCACCTATATCAGCTTCCACCCGGAGGCCAGCGAGCACGTGGACCGCACCATCCAGCTGATCCATGGCCAGGGCTGCAAGGCCGGCCTGGTGTTCAACCCGGCCACGCCGCTCGGTTACCTGGACCACGTGCTCGACAGCATCGACCTGATCCTGATCATGTCGGTCAATCCGGGCTTTGGCGGCCAGAGCTTCATTCCCGGGGCGCTGGAGAAGCTGCGCCGCGTGCGCCAGCTGATCGATGCCAGCGGCCGTGACATCCGGCTGGAGATAGACGGCGGGGTGAAGGTGGACAATATCGGCGAGATCGCTGCGGCCGGCGCCGACACCTTCGTCGCCGGCTCGGCCATTTTCAACGCCGGCGACTACCAGGACGTCATCGCCAGGATGCGCCAGGCGGCCGCGGGTGGCCGCCGGCCAGCCCTATCAACGTAAACCTAGTATTACCCGGGCCATGCCCGGAGCGGGGAGGGGCTGGTGGAGAGCAGCGAAGCGCGCGCATCGGGCGGCCTCACGCCTGAAAAACTCCACTGCATCCTGGAGGTCACGCGCGACCTGGCCCGGCCCTTCGATCTGAGCACGCTGTTGTACGCGGTGGTGGACGCCGCGAAGGAACTGCTCGACGCCGAAGGGGGCACGGTGTGGCAATACCACCCGGGCGAGAACGAGCTGGAGATGCGCGTGGCCCGGGGGCTTGGCGCGATCCGGATACCGGCAGACCGCGGGATCGTCGGCGACTGCGTGCGCACGCTGACCGCGATCAACGTGCCCGATTGCTACGCCGACCCCCGTTTCAACCGGGAGGTCGATCGCGCCACCGGCAACCGCACGCGCTGCATGCTCAGTCTGCCGCTGATTGGCTACGACGACCAGTTGGTTGGCGTGCTGCAGGTGGTGAACCGGCGTAGTGGTGTCTTTGATGCCGATGACGAGGCGGTCGCCACTGCGCTGGCCGCGCAATGCGCCGTGGCGCTGCAACGGGCACAGATGACCGAACGGTTGTTGTCGGCGGAGAAGCTGCGGCAGGAAATCTCGGTGGCGCGCGAAGTGCAGCTCGGCACCTTGCCAAGGTCGCCGCCGGTCGTGGCCGGTTACGATTTGGCCGGCTGGTTCCAGCCCACTGATGACACCGGCGGCGACACCTACGACTTCGTGGGCTGCGACGACGGCCGCCTGTTTGTGTTGATGGGCGACGCCACTGGCCACGGCATCGGGCCTGCGTTGTCGGCGACCCAGGTGCGCGCCATGTTGCGCGTGGCGCAGCGGCTTGGCGCCAGCCTCGACGATGTCTTCCGCCATATCAACGACCAGTTGGTCGAGGACTTGCCCGACGACCGCTTCGTGACTGCCTTCCTCGGCCAGCTCGACCCGGCGTCGCACCAACTGCATTACCACTCGGGCGGCCAGGGACCGCTGCTGCATTTTCGAGCGGCCGACCAGTTTTGCGACTTCTATCCGCCGACCACGTTTCCGATGGGCACGATGCGCCTGCCGGTCCTGAAGCCGCCGCGCACGGTTGACCTGGCGCCCGGCGACGTCTTCGCGCTGATCTCCGACGGCGTTTACGAGTACGAGGACGGCCAGGGCCGCGAATTTGGCAGGCAGGGCGTGGCCGACCTGCTCTGCCGGTACCACGACCGCCCAATGCCCTATCTGCTTGGCCGTTTGATGGGAGCATTGCGCACCTTTGGCCAGGGCGCCCCGCA
>JANPDF010000049.1:0-10281 GCA_031431355.1 Gammaproteobacteria bacterium | reverse complement strand
AAGGCGGACATGCACACCGCGATCGCGCGCGATTCCCAGGTCGTGTTTATGGGACAAGGCGTATGTTAGCGCACGCTGTCGAACACGGCAGAGGATACGAAATCAGTATAGCGCCGGCGGCCGGCGAACGCGTGAATATTTCATGCAACGCGCGTGCCCGCTTCAGCCCATATTCTGCCGCCCGCGAATACATTCCGCCACGAACGGACGCCGTCGAGCTCAGCGCGACGCCAGCGAATCGAACAAGCCGTCGAGCTTGCGATTCATCTCGCCGAGCGTGCGCGCCAGTTCCTTGTCGTGGGAACCATCCTGCTGCTTGCCCTGCAGGAGCTCCGCCGCCAGGTTGAGGGCGGTCAGCACGGCAACCCGGTCCAGCGCGGCCATGCGGTTGCTGCCGCGGACTTCGCGCATGCGCGCGTCGAGGAAATGCGCAGCCGCCATCAGCTTGTCGCGCTCGTCCGGCTCGCAACCAACGGTGAACTCACGGTCCAGGATCTTGACGGCTACCGGCTCGCTCACGCGTTGTTCTCCAGCGACTTGAGGCGATTGATCATCGCTTCGACGCGCGAGCGGGCGAGCTCGTTCTTGTTCAATAGTTGCGCCCTTTCGTTGACCAGTTGCTCCTGGCCCTGGCGCAGGCTGCGGTTCTCGTCGGCGAGCCGGCGGGTCAGTTCGAGCAGCTTGTCGATCCGCGCCGAGAGCTGCTGCACCTGCACTAGATTGTCGCTTGAATCCATGGCCGCACCCTAGTCGGAAACGGGCAGGGCGGCAAGCACCCGCTGCGGCTGCCAACTGCGGATGAAGGCCTGGCAGGGCTCGCCGTCCAGCGGCCGTGACAGCCAGTGGCCCTGGATCTCGTCGCAGCCGTGGTCGCGAAGGAAGTTGAGCTGCAGTTCCGTCTCAACGCCTTCCGCGATGACGTTAAGGCCGAGCGAGTGCCCCATCGTGATGATGGTCGAGGTGATCGCCTCGTCGTCCGCATCGCGGGTCAGGTCGTCGATGAACTCCTTGTCGATCTTCAGGGTGTCGATCGGCAGGCGCTTGAGGTACACCAGCGAGGAGTAGCCCGTGCCGAAATCGTCGATGGCAAGGCTCAGGCCGATCCGGCGCAGTTCGTTGAGCACGGCGGTGGCCTGTTCGGCGTTTTGCATCACCATGCTTTCGGTGACTTCCAGTTCGATCCGATCTGCCGGCAGCCCGGTTTCGAGCAGCAGTCTGCGGATGAACTCGGCCAGGTTGCCACGCAGCAACTGCATCACCGACACATTCACGCCCAGCGATATGGCGGTCAGTCCCTGGGCGCGCCATGCCTTCAGCTGCAGGCAGGCTTCGCGCAGGACCCATTCGCCGATCGCCACGATCAGGCCGCTTTCCTCGGCCAGCGGAACGAACACCGCGGGGCTGATCTCGCCCAGGTCGGCGCTGCGCCAGCGAAGCAACGCCTCGACGCCGGTGATACTGCCATCCACCAGCGACATGCGCGGCTGGTACATCAGGCGGAATTCGCCGCGCTCGATCGCCTTGCGCAAGGAAGCAATGATCGCGGCGCGCTGCCGCGCCTCGGTATCCATCGTTTCGTTGTAGATCTGGTAGGTGTTGCGGCCTTCGGCCTTGGCCTGGTACATCGCGGTGTCGGCGAACTTGAGCAGGTCGGTCGGCACCAGGGCATGGTCGGGATACAGGCTGATGCCAAGCGAGGGCGTGATGTTGACGTCGTGACGCTCGTCCACTTCCAGCGGCAGCGTGAAGGCGGCCAGGATCTCGCGTGCCATGCGCTCCACGGCGAACAGGCCTTCGACGTCCTCCAGTATTACGGTGAACTCGTCGCCACCCAGCCGCGCCACCGTGTCGGCGGCGCTGACCGTCGCCTGCAAGCGCGCCGCAGCGGCCTTCAGCAACCGGTCGCCGGCGGCATGGCCCAGCGAGTCATTGATGTCCTTGAAGCGGTCCAGGTCCAGGAACAGCACTGCGACGCGCGTCTCCTGCCGGCGCGCGCGCACGATCGCCCGGCCCAGGCGCTCGGACAGCAGGGCGCGGTTGGGTAAGCCGGTCAGGGTGTCGTAATTGGCCAGGTAGCGCAGTTCCTGTTCGGCGCGCTTCTTGTCGGTGATGTCGTTGACCACCGCCACGAAGTGGCTGCGCACGCCCAGTGAATCGCGCACTTCCGACATTTCGATCCAGCCGAGGAATTCCTCGTCGTCCTTGCGCCGTTGCCACATCTCCCCGGCCCAGTGGCCGGTCCGCTCGAGGATGTCGCGCACGCGGCGGTAGAAATCGCCGCTGTGCTGGCCGGAGTCGAGCAGGTTGGAGTTGTGGCCGGCGACTTCGGCCTCGCTGTAACCGGTGATCCGCGAGAACGAGGGGTTGACCGAAATGAAGCAGAAATCCAGGTCGATCACGGCCACCGCCTCGCTCATGCTGCGCAAGACTTCCAGCGCCACCCGCCGCTCGCGCTCGGCGTGGCGGGCCACGGTGATGTCGCGGGCGGTGCCAGCCATGCGCAGCGGACTGCCGGCAGCATCTCGCTCCACCACCTTGCCGCGCGAGCGCACCCAGATCCAGTCGCCGTTCGCGGCGCGGACCCGGTGCTCGGATTCGAACAGTTCCGAATTGCCGAGGATGTGTTCCTCGAGCAGCTTGTTGACCCTGGGCCAGTCCTCGGGATGGATCGAATTGTTGCGCCAGTCGTCGGTGCTCATGCTTTCCTGCGAGCCCTTGCCGAGCAAGCGATCGGCGCCGAGCCGGTACAGGCTTTGCTCGCGCACGTTCCAGTCCCAGAATTCGTCGCCCGAGCCCCACAGTGCCAGGTTGAGCCGGGATTCCCGCTCCCGGATCTGCTCCATCAGGATCGCTTCCTGCTCGCGGCGCTTGCTGACCAGGCGCCAGAACAGCCCCGTCAACACGATGGCTGCGACCAGCAGCGCAATCTGCTGGAACGACACGATGTTGCTGCGCAGCGCGGTTGCCTGTGCGGGGCCCGAGCCGCCGGCGAGCACGGCCGCGAGCAGGACCAACCCCGGGCCACGCCGGGGAAGGGCTTGCTTCAACGCTGGGCCTGCCCCGGGTCCATCAAACACGAACTGCACCCTCGACGATCTTCAGTCCAGTGTAGGTATGTGCCTGCCTGCCCACAAGCCGAGCACGGCGGCTTGCTAGAATGGGCCATTCCCGCGGCTCAGGCGCCCACGTTGAACATCGAAATGCCCAACTACGCCGAGATCGAGGCGCAGATTTCCCAGATGCACCTGGGCCTGGAAGCGGCCGAGCTGCATGGTTCCCTGTGCGGCTATCTTTCCGGCGGGGGCAGCGCCCCGGGGCGCGCGGACTGGCTGGGCCTCGTGATGGCCGATCCCGAGGCTTCCCGGGTTGTCTCCGATACTCCGCTCGATCGCCTGTTCATTGCCACCGAAGCGCTGCTGGAATCGCCCGACTTCGGCTTCGACTTGTTGCTGCCCAACATCGACTTGCCGGTGGTGGAGCGTGGCGATGCGCTGATCAGCTGGTGCCGGGGCTTCCTCGGTGGCTTCGGGCTGTCCGCCGGCGCGGCGCCGCCCTTGTCGGAAGAGTCGGCTGACGCGCTCGGCGACCTGGCCCGCATGGCCGCAAGTAACCTCGCCTATGACGATCCGGAGTCCGACGAGCAGGCGCTCGAAGAGGTCGCCGAGTTCGTCCGCGTGGCCGCGCTCTTGCTGCACAGCGACTGCGTGCTCGGGCCGCGCCACCGGCGCTCGTTGAACTGAGCGCCCCGGCAATGATCAAGGCCGCCGAATTCGCCAAGCGCAGGAAGCAATTGATGCGGATGGCCGACGACGACGCCATCCTGATCCTGCCGGCGGCGCCGGAACGGATTCGCAGCAAGGACACCACCTACCCGTATCGGCAGGACAGCGATTTCTGGTACCTGACCGGATTCGCCGAGCCTGAAGCCGTGCTGGTGCTGATCCCCGGGCGCAAGCATGGCGAGGCGCTGTTGTTCTGTCGTGAACGCGATGCCGCCAAGGAAGCCTGGGATGGCCCGCGCGCGGGACAGGAAGGCGCGGTCGAACAGTTCGGCATGGACGACGCTTACCCGATCGCCGACCTCGACGAGATTCTTCCCGGGCTGCTGGAGGGGCGCAGTCGCGTCTATTACCACTTCGGCCGCGACAAGGACTTCGACCTGAGCCTGATCGGCTGGCTGAATCGCGTGCGCTCGATGGTGCGCCAGGGTGCGCAACCGCCGCACGAGTTCCTCGAGCTCGGGCACCTGTTGCACGAGCTGCGCCTGTTCAAGAGCAAGGACGAAATCCGCCTGATGCAGCGCTCGGCGGATATCGCCTGCCAGGCGCAACTGGCGGCCATGCGCGCGACGCGCAATGGCGCGCATGAGTACGAGGTGGAAGCGGCGCTGCAACACGTCTATCGCAGCAATGATGCCTGTGCTGCCTACGAACCTATCGTCGGCGCCGGCGCCAATGCCTGCGTGCTGCACTACCGCGCCAACAACGCGCCAATGCGCGATGGCGAGTTGCTGCTGGTGGATGCCGGCGCGGAATTTGCCTGCTACGCCTCCGACATCACCCGCACCTGGCCGGTCAGCGGCACCTATTCCACCGAACAGCGCGCGCTCTATGAGATCGTGTTGTCCGCGCAGAAAGCCGCGCTGGAGAAAGCGCGCCCGGGCAAGCACTGGATCGCCGGCCACGATGCCGCCGTCTCGGTGCTCGTCGAGGGCCTGCTATCGCTTGGCCTGTTGAAGGGCAACCTGAAGCAGAACCTGGCCTCGGGCGACTACAAGCGTTTCTACATGCACAAGACCGGTCACTGGATCGGGCTAGACGTGCACGACGTCGGTGAGTACAAGGTCGCCGGCGATTTTCGCGAACTCGAGCCGGGCATGGTGTTCACCATCGAGCCCGGCCTGTACATCGCCCCGGGCAGCAAGGGGGTTCCTGCCCGCTACCAGGGCATTGGCATCCGCATCGAGGACGATGTGCTGATCACCCGCGACGGTCACCGCGTGCTCACTGACGCAGTCCCGCGCGAGATCGACGAAGTCGAGTCGGTGCTCGCCGGGCGCTGACGCGCCTACATGTCGAATTTCTGGACGGCGAAACCGCGGCCCAGGTATTGCTTCCAGCGCTCGCGCGACGGGTCACGCGCATTGTTGTCGGCCGGTACCACTTCCAGCACGCGCGCGACATCGCCGGCAACGGCTTCATTGCGAAGGTTGATCACCAGCGGCCGCATCGGCGCCTGCATTTCCGGCGGCACGATCAGCACCGGCGTCTCGTCGTCGTCCTCGTCGCTGCCGGCGATCTGGTGCGCGACATAGGCGTCGGGATCGAATTCCCAGAGCAACTCGTCGAGCACTTCGGCCTGGGCAGCGGAGGCCGCCAGGATCAGCAAGGGCTGGCCGCTGTCATTGGCCTTGCGCGCCAGTTCGCAAACCAGCAGCAGGGGCTTCTCCAGGAAACGTGGCTTCGCGATCAGGTAGAAGTCGGCGCGCGCCATCGCGGTCGCCTCAGCCGCAGCGGTCCAGCAGCCACTGGCTCAGCAGGCCGACCGGACGGCCGTTGGCCATGCCCTTGCGGCCCTCGTCCCAGGACGTGCCGGCGATGTCCAGGTGCGCCCAGCGCTGGCCTTCGGTGAAGCGCGACAGGAAGCAACCGGCGGTGATCGCGCCGGCGCCTTTGCCACCGATGTTGTAGATGTCGGCGAACGCGGATTCGATCAGGGTCTGGTACTCGTCCCACAGCGGCAGGCGCCAGGCGCGGTCGAACACCGCTGCGCCGGCGTCGGAAAGTTCGGGAGCGAGATCGTCGTGCTTGCTCATCAGGCCGTGCGCGTACTTGCCGAGCGCGATCACGCAGGCACCGGTCAGCGTGGCGACGTCCACGGTGGCCTGCGGCTCGAAGCGCTGCGTGTAGGTCAGTGCGTCGCACAGCACCAGGCGGCCCTCGGCGTCGGTGTTGCCGACTTCGATGGTCTTGCCGCTCATCGAAGTCAGGATGTCGCTCGGACGGTATGCGTCGGCGTCGGGCATGTTCTCGACGGCTGCGACCACGGTCACCAGGTTGAGCGGCAACTGCATGCGCGCGCAGGCCAGGAACGTGCCCATCACCGAGGCGGCGCCGAGCATGTCGAACTTCATCTCCTCGATGCCGCCCTGGGTCTTCAGGTTGATGCCGCCGGTGTCGAAGGTGATGCCCTTGCCGACCAGCGCGAACGGCTTGGCGTCGCCGGCGCCGGTGTAGCGCAGCACGATCAGGCGCGGCGCATTGGCCGAGCCACGGCCCACGGCCAGCAGCGAGCCCATGCCGAGCAACTCCATCTGCGCGCGCTCGAGCACTTCGCAGCTGACGTTGGCGTGCTCGCCAACGAGTGCCTGCGCCCGCTCGGCCAGATAGGCCGGGTTGCAGATGTTGGGCGGCAGGTTGCCAAGTTCACGGGACAGGTGCACGCCAGCCGCGATCGCCACGCCATGGCGCAACTCGGCATCGAGCGCGCCCGGGTCGGCGGAGAAGGTGACCGATGCCAGCGTTACCTCGGCAGCCTTGCTGCGGGTGGCTGTGTACTCGTAGCTGGCGTGGTCGGCCGCGATAATTGCCTGGCGAACATTCCAGGCCGCATCGCGGCCCTTGACCGGAAGTTCGGTCAGCGTGACCAGCGCGCTGTGGACCGGGCCGATGCGCAAGGCGCGCACGCCATCAGCGATCGCCTTGAGGTATTGCGGGACGGCAAACTTGCCGCGTTCGCCCAGGCCGACCGCGAGTACGCGCGCGCTGGTCACGCCCGGCAGGTCCTGCAGCAGCGCCGTACGGCCGGTCTTGCCGGACACGTCGCCGCGCGCGACCAGTGCTGCCAGCTTGCCGCCGCAGGCGCCGTCGATCAGCTGCGCGGCGGGACTCAGGCTGTTGTCGGCGAACACGCCGACGACCACGCAATCGGTGGCCGCAGTGGCAGGGTCAACCGGGTTTAGCTGAAATTCGAGGGACATGCAGGTAATTCCGTACAATTGGGGGAGTGGCGATGCCCGCGCATCGCGCCAGACCCCACAGTCTACCAAGCGACCCCCGTTCATGCCCAAGCCAACCGCATGCTGCTGATCGAACGCAACCTGTTGCGGCAGTTCGCCGAATCGGTGGCGGCGGTTGCGGTCGTGCTGTTGCTGGTGACCCTCGGGGCCCTGTTCGCCGACCTGATCTCGGAAATCGCCAAGGGCAAGGTGCCGGCCGGCCTGCTGCTGTCGCAGCTGGGCCTGCGCTCGATCCGCTTCCTGACCCTGGTCCTGCCGCTGGCCCTGTTCCTGGGCCTCCTGCTGGCCATAGGCCGGCTTTACGCCGAGAGCGAGATGGCGGTGCTGGCCTCCATCGGAATCGGCCCACAGCGCCTCTGGCGGCCGTTGCTGTGGGTCAGCCTGCCGGTGGTGCTGATCGTGGCGCTGGCGTCACTGTGGCTGGCGCCAATGTCCGCCAACCGGGCCAAGGAAATGATCGAGGTCGCCAATCGCTCGTTCCTGATCGCTGGGCTCGAGCCGGGGCGGTTCGTCGAGCTGCCCGGCAAGGGCGGGGTGCTCTATGTCACCGAGCTGACGCCGGACGGGACCCGCTTCGAGGAGTTGTTCGTCCAGCGCGAGAAGGAAGGGCGGCTGGACATCATCACCGCCCACCAGGGGACGCTGCAGCTGCTCGGCGAGAGCCAGCGCTACCTGCGATTGCGCGACGGCTTCCGGGTCGAGGGAACCCTGGGCTCCAAGGACTACCGGATGATGCGTTTCGAGCGCAACGACGTGCGCATCCCGGACCGCGAACGCGACATCGACGCCGATGACCTGTCGGCCAATTCCACGTCCATGTTGCTCGCGCAGGGCAAGCCGTTGGCCCTGGCCGAGCTGCACTGGCGGCTGGCGATGCCCCTGTTCGTGGTCGTGCTCACGCTGTTTGCGATGCCCCTGGCGCGCAGTGAGCCGAGACAACCGCAATACGGGCTGATTCTGTTCGCGTTGCTGGTCTACCTGGTCGGCATGTTGATGCTGCTGCTGGGAACCGGCCTGCTTGGCAGCGGCAGGATTCCGTCCTGGCTGGGACTGTGGTGGGTGCACGTGCCCCTGTTCGCGCTCGCCGTGTGGTTGTTCAGTCGTGACGGGCGGCTGCCGAAGCCGCGTCGGGCGAGCGCGTGAGGCTGTTGCCGGAGCGGTTGGCGCTGTACGTGGGACGCAATGTCCTGCTGACTACGCTCGCGGTCTGGGCGGTGTTGCTCGGCTTCGTCAGCGTGCTCGATTTCGTCGGCGAGTTGCGTGATGTCGGCAAGGGCACCTACACCCTGAGCCACGCGGTGTTGTACATGCTTCTGACCACGCCACGGCGCATGTATGAGTTGTTCCCGACGGTCGCGGTAATCGGCAGCCTGCTTGGCCTGGGCGGCCTGGCTGCGCATTCGGAACTCACGGTCATGCGCGCCGTCGGCCTGTCGAAGTTGCAGATGGGGCTGGCCTCGCTGCTGCCCTTGCTGGTGTTGACGGCGCTGATGGTGGTCAACGTCGAGACCCTCGGTCCCGCCGCTGAGCAGCGCGCGCAGGAAGTGGCCAACAGCAAGTCCAAGCAGATGATCATGGCCCGTTACTCGGGCCTGTGGGCGCGCGAGGGCGACTTGTTCCTCAATGCGCGTGGCAACAGCGCACCGCATGTCGAGAATGGCCGCAGTTGGGTTGAGCTGGAGGACGTGCGCCTGTACCAATTTGATCCCAAGGGCCGCCTGCTTTCGCTTGCGCACGCGCGCCGTGCCGAACATCGCGAGGATGGCTGGACGCTCAAGGACGTCGAGCGAACCACGTTTGGCGCGCGCTCGGTGAGCGTGGAGAAAATCCCCAGCGAGCGCTGGCGCACCGAACTCGATGACAGCACGCTGGCCGCGCAACTGGCCCGGCCGCGCTACCTGAGCAGCGCCGAGTTGCGCACCAATATCGACTACCTGCGGCGCAACCAGCTCGACGCGCTCAAGTTCGAGAGCGCCTACTGGTCGCACTGGTTCTATCCGTTCAACGTGGTCGTGCTGTGCCTTGCGGTGCTGCCATTCGCCTTCGGTTCGCTGCGCAGCGGCGGCTTCGGCAAGCGGCTGTTCCTCGGCATCCTGGTCGGCATCGGCGCATTGTTGCTGCAGCGCATGTTCGTCGGCCTGGCCGATGTCTATCGCTTCGACGTGCGCTGGGCGTTCCTGATCCCGCCACTGTTGATCCTGGCCATCTGCTGGGGCTGGTTGGCCAAGCGGATCTAGGCGCCCGGTGCCAGCCGGCGAACGAACGCGGTGCCGCTGGCAATGTCGTACAACGCGCGTCGCTGGCGATCGAATAGCGTCCACAGCAGTCCCACGCCGGGCGTGACGCAGGCGACCAGGTAGCGCAGCCAGAGTGCACGCAGTCTGGCCGGGCTGCCATCTGCGGCCACCACCTGCAGGCGCCATGGACGCATTCCCATGGTCTGGCCGCCGCGCCGCCACGAGGAGACGAAGTAGGCGCCCACCAGCAGCCACATAGCCAGGAACTCGGCAGCCGCCAGCAGCGGTTGTCGTTCGACCGTGCGACCGCCGTTGAGCCAGAGGAAAGCGGCGCTGGTGATCATCAGCAATGGGATCATCGGCAGGCAGTCATAGGCCAGCGCGAGCAGGCGCCAGCCGAGGCCTGCGGGTTGTGCGACGACGCGCGGTGCGGATTCGGGGAGTGCTTCCATGCGCGGAAGGATAGCCGCCGGCGGGGCGCGCCGCTAAGCTCTTGGCCATGGCAACCACGCGCACGCCGACCGATCGCCGGCTCAAGGCCCAGGGGCAACCGCAGGCGGCGCCGGCCGAAACGCTGCTGATCAAGGCATTCCTGGAGCGGGCCTGGGGCGAACAGGGGCTCGCGCGGCAGACACTGGCCAGCTACGGTCGCGACCTGGATGGCCTGGCACGCTGGCTGGAGCCGCGCGGCAGGTCACTGTTGCAGGTCCGACGCCAGGACCTGTTCGACTACCTCGCAGACCGAAGTGCCGCGCAGTATGCGTCGCGCAGCAACGCCCGCCTGTTGTCCACGCTGCGCGCGTTCTTCCGCCAGCAACTGCGCCTTGGGGCGATCGAGCGGGATCCAACCGCGCTGCTCGATGCGCCCAAGCTCGGCCGGCCGTTGCCCAAGGCCCTGTCGGAATCGCAGGTCGAGGCCTTGTTGCGCGCCCCGGACGTGGAAACGCCTCTCGGTCTGCGTGATCGCGCGATGGTCGAGCTGATGTACGCGGCGGGCTTGCGCGTCAGCGAACTGGTCAGCCTTCC
>JANPDF010000048.1:0-33810 GCA_031431355.1 Gammaproteobacteria bacterium | reverse complement strand
TGCACTCCCAGGCCTACCTCAACAAGATTGCGCTACGATTGAATCAACGACCAAGGCAAACGCTGGACTTCATCACCCCAGCCGAAAAGCTCGATCAGGCGTTGCGCTGACCGGTTGAGACCGCCGGACGTTTTTTCCAAGCCGCAGACCAGATACCGCGCCCCGGTGGCCGGGACAGAATTTCTGAAAAAAGCTACGAAGCGCTAGCGATTAGTGCTTCGCCCGCTGCGCCAGTACGAACTCCTCGCGCACTGCTTTCGCCAACAAGTCCGGCGGCAGCAGGCCCTGATCGAGCAGGAAGTTGTTGAAGGCCATGCGGTCGAACTTCGCGCCGAGCGCGACTTCGGTTTCTGCGCGCAGTTGCAGGATGCGTGCGTAGCCGTAGAAATAGCTGCCGGCCTGGCCCGGGGCATTGAAGGTGTAGCGGTCCAGTTCCTGGCGCGCCATCGGCGCCGACAGCACGACGTCTTCGGTCAGCACGCGGCCGGCGTCCTCGCGCGAGATCTGGCCGAGGTTGAGCATCGGGTCGAGCATGGCGCGGGCCGCGCGCAGCAGGCGGAACTGCAGTGCAATCATCTGGCCTTCGACTGGCTCGGACGGCACCATCTCGGCTTCGGCGTACAGCGCCCAGCCTTCGACGTTGACGCTGTTGAATGCATACAGCGTGCGTGCTTGCGAGACGCCGCGCTCGACCATTGCGCTGAACTGCAGCTCGTGGCCCGGACGGCCTTCGTGCGCGCTCAGCGTCCACGCCGCAGCCGGATAGTTGAAGTCGTCATAGGCCTCGCCCTTGCCGGCCGCGGTCGGGTTGCCGACAGGCAGCACGAACTGGCCCTGCTCGCCGGTGTTGCCGATCAGCGGCGGCGGCTGCATGCTCGGTGCCGGCTGCGCGGCCGACTCCGCGTCGGAGGCGAGGCGCATGATCATCGGCCGGTTCGGCAGGTCGACCACGCGTTCGCTTCGGATCGCCGTCTCCAGCTTCGTGTTGACTTCCTTGTAGCGGGCCTCGAGTTGGTTGTTCGGAATCGTTTCCTTCTTCATCGCGCGGATCACGGCGCGGTAGTCGCTGGCCTGGATGCCCTTGGCCTTGGCCACGATCGGCGCCAGCGCCTGCATGGCCGCGCGGGTTTCCATGAACTCCACCTGCGCGCGCTGCACCAGCAACTGCGGGTCGATGTCGATGCCGATGCGCTTGAGCCGGAAGGCGTAGAGCTCCGGCGGCAGGCGGAAATCATCGCGGGCGCGCGGAAGCACGGCCGTGCGCTCCCATTCGGCGTAGTCGAGCAGCTGCTTCTCCATCGCAGCCAGTGCCGGCTCGGCGTCGGCGATCTTCATCGCGGCAAACAAGTCGCGAATGCCCTTGATGTAGGTCGGCACGTTGCCGATTGATTTTTCCAACCGGGGCTTGACCGGACCCAGCAATCCCGGGGTCGACAGCTTCTCGGTGAAGCGCGCCTTGGCCTGCTCGGTGATCGGCGTGGTGCCGGGGTGCATGCCGACATAACGCTGCAGGCGCTCGAGCGCCTTGGCGCGGCGCGCCGCCGGCAGTTGCTCCTGCAACAGCGACTGCAGGTTGCGGAACACCAGCTGCGGCACGTCGATCCACGGCATGTTGTACTTCTCGCTGAGGCGGGTGCCGGCGATCTCGTCGTCGAGCGAGGACACCAGGATCTGCAGGTCCTGGCGCACTTGTGGGTCTTTCTCGGCTTGCAGGCGCTGCTGCAAGCGATCGCGCTCGACCTGGATCGCAGCCACGTAACGGGCATTGATGTCCGGTCCGAGGTCGCTGACCAGGCCGTCGTATTGGGTCAGGCCGGCGTCGGAGGCATCTTCCGGCGAGAACTTCGCCTGGGCCTCGAGCACCTTGCCGGTTTCGATGTTGCTGGTCGCAACCCAGTCCTTTGGCGCGGGTGGCGCGGCGATGGCAGCGGTGCTGGTGAGCAGGGCAAGGCCGAGCAACAGGCGGGTCGACATGGGGGCGTTCCGTTGGGATATTCCGGCCAGCATGCCCGATCCGGGCCGACCGCCGCATGCGGCGGAAGTCATGGCCGTCGGCCGCGTCGGTCCCCGCCCGCGGCCCTGGGCGGGTCCGACTAGGGCTGCAGGCAGCGCCTGAAGAACGACTCCGTCGCCTTCATCCGATGCAGGTTGTCGGTGCCGCGAATGGAGTGCTTGGCGCCGGGATAGGTCATCAGCTCGAAGGCGATGCCGCGTGCCTGCAGGGCCGACATCAGCTTGGTCGTGTTGGTGAACAACACGTTGTCGTCGGCCATGCCGTGGATCACCAGCAGGGGCGATTTGATGCCATCCAGGTGCGCGAACACGGTGCTGGCCTTGTAGCCCTCGGCATTGGTCTTCGGGCTGTCCATGTAGTGCTCGGAATAATGCGAGTCGTACAAGCCCCAGTCGGTGACCGGCGCGCCGGCGACGCCGCAGGCGTAGATGTCGGAGCGCTTGGCCAGCAGCATCAGTGTCATGTAACCGCCGTTGGACCAGCCATAAACGCCGACGCGGCGGCCATCCACGTACGGCAAGGTCTTCAGGAATTCGACGCCGCGCACCTGGTCGATGACCTCGACCTCGCCCTGCTGGCGGAACAGCGCGCCGCCGAATTTCGTGCCTCGCCGGGGCGTGCCGCGATTATCGATGGAGAAGACGAGGTAGCCGTGCTGGGCGAAGTACTGGTCCAAGTCCGGCGACCAACTGCGCGCGACGGTCTGTCCGGCCGGACCGCCATACACGGAAACGATGACGGGGTACTTCTTGCGCGGGTCGAAGTCGGCCGGCTTGAGCAGGCTGTAGTGCAGGGTCTGGCCATCGGCGGCGGCGACGGTGCCAAATTCCACCGGCCGGTGCGCGGCCAGGTAGCGGGAGTACGGATGCGCGGCGTTGATCTCGTTGGGCAACAGCACGGCGAGCAGCTTGCCGTCCGCGGTATGCAGTTCCGACTGCGGCGGCGTCGTCGGATTCGACCAGTTGTCGATGTATACGGCGGCGTTTTCGCTGAAGTGCACGCTATGCATGCCCTGTGCGCTGGTCAGGCGGGTGATTGCCCCGCCCTGCAGCGGAACCATGTAGGCGTGGCGCTCCAGAGGTGAGTCGCGGGTGCCGCTGAAATAGACCAGGCCGCGCTGCTCATCGACCGCGAGCACGTCCTCGGCCATCCACTCGCCGTCGGTGATCTGCCGCTTCTGCTTGCCATCGGCGCCGTACACGTACAGGTGCTGGAAACCGCTGCGCTCGGACGCCCACAGGAAATCGCCGCTGGCCAGGAAGCGCAGGTTGCCATGCAGGTTGAGCCACTTGTCGCTGCGTTCGGTCAGCAGCGTGCGCTGCTTGCCGGTGCGCAGGTCGGCTTCAACCAGGTCCAGCCGGCGCTGGTCGCGGCTCTGGCGCTGGAAGCTGACGCGCTGGCCATCGACCCAGTCCACGCGCGCGAGGTAGATGTCCTTGTCCGCGCCCAGATCGAGCCAGCGCGCATTGCCACCCTGCGGGGAAATCACGCCGAGCTGGATTTCCACGTTCGGATCGCCGGCCGCGGGATAGCGCTGCTCGACGACCTCGGTGCGGTCGGCGTAGATTTCCGAGCGCTTCTGGATCGGTACCTTCGATTCATCGGTGCGCGTGAAGGCGATCGCCGAATCATCCGGCGCCCACCAGTAACCGGTGTGGCGATCCATTTCCTCGTCGGCAACGAATTCGGCGACGCCATTGGCGACCGTGGCGGAGGCATCGCGGGTGAGCTGCCGCGCCTGGCCGTCAGCCAGATCGATCACCCACAGGTTGCGCTCGCGGATGAAACTCACGAAGCCGCCCTTGGGAGAAATCTTCGCATCGGTGGCGAAGCCCTCGCCGTTGCTCAGCCGGCGCACGGCGGCGGCACCGGACTTGTCGAGGTCATACAAGTACAGGTCGCCACCCAGCGGGAACAGCAGCGTGTGGCCATCGGCGGACCACTGGTAGTCGACGATGCCGGACAGCGAAGAGGTGCGCTGCCGTTCGCGTCGCGCCTTCTCATCATCCGACAGCACTTCCTCGCCCGGCAGGATCACCTTGGAATCGACCAGCATTCGCGACTTGCCGCTGGCCACGTCCACTTCCCACAGGTCGAGCTGGAACTGGCGGTCGGCCTTGCCCTGCAGGTAGGTCACGCGCTTGCCGTCCGGCGAGAGTTCCGGATGTTTCAGGCTGGGCCCGGATAGCGACGTGTTGCCGGCGAGCGCCTCCAGCGTGAGCTTGTCGGCGGCGGGGGTGGCGACGGTCATGGCGGCGATCAACAGTAGGGACTTCATGTGGGGTCGGTGGCCTTGCGAGCGGATGGAGGAGCGGTGAAGCCGGCACGCTGGCCAATCAGGCCAGGTAGCCGCCATCCACGGTGAGGGTGGTGCCGGTGACATAGCTGGCGGCGGCGCTGCACAGGAACAGCACCGCCGGTGCGATCTCGTCTGGCTGCGCCACGCGCGCCATCGGGATCATCTGCATCATGGTGCCGAGGATCTTCGGATTGCTGGTGATCGCCGACGCGAACTTCGTCTCGGTCAGTCCTGGCAGCACCGCGTTGACGCGGATCTTGTGCGCCGCCAGTTCCTTGGCCAGGCCTTCGGTCATGTTGACGATGCCGGCCTTGGTCATTGAATAGATGCCCTGGCCGGGAGCCGCGCGGCGCGCGTTGACCGAGGCGATGTTGACGATGCTACCGCCCTTGCCGCGCATCCGTCGGGCCGCCTGCACGCTGGTCCAGAAATAGCCGCGCAGGTTGACCTCGACCGTTTTCTCGTAGCTGGCCAGGTCCATGTCCAGCATCGGGCCGAAGTAGGGATTGGCCGCGGCGTTGTTGACCAGGATGTCGGGCGAGGCGCCTTCGGCCTCGAGCGTAGCGAACACCGATTCGATTGCCGCGGTGTCGCCGACATGCATCGCCAGCGCCTGCGCAGAGCCGCCGGCCGCGCGGATTTCGGCCACCACTTTTTCGCAGCCGTCGAGCTTGCGGCTGGTGCAGACCACGTGCGCGCCGTGCGCGGCCAGCAGGCTGGCTATGCTGGCGCCGATGCCGCGCGAGGCGCCGCTGACCAGGGCTGTCCTGCCGGTCAGGTCGAACAGGGGATCGCTCACGAAATCAAAGCTCCATGCGCGGCGCCGATGCCGTCGCTTGCTATGCTCAAAAGCCTAGCACAGCGTTCCGTGGAGCCCGCGATGAACCAGCAGCGTCGAGTCCTGATCACCGGCGCCGGAAGCGGCCTGGGCCGCGCGCTGGCAATGCGCTACGCACGGGCCGGCGACCGCGTGGCCTGCGTCGACCTGAGCGTGGAGCGCAGCGATGCGACGCGCGTCACGCTTCCCGGCGAGGGCCACTTGGCGCTTGCCGCAGACGTCGGCGACGACCAGGCGATGGAAGCGCTGCATGCGACAGTCATCGCTGCATGGGGTGGGCTGGACGTGCTGGTCAACAACGCCGGCATCGCCTCGGGCGGGACGATGGTGGAATCGACCATGGCCGAGTGGCGTCGCATCCTGGAGGTGGACCTGCTCAGCGTGGTGCGCGGCTGTCGCCTGTTCCTGCCCGGGATGCTGGCGGCCGGTCGCGGCCAGGTGCTCAGCACTGCCAGCTTCGCAGGCCTGGCCGGTGCGCCTGGCTTGATGACTTACGGCGTGGCCAAGGCCGCAGTGGTGGCGCTGTCCGAGCAGCTGCGCGCCGAGGTTGGCCCGCGCGGCATCCGGGTCAGCGTCATCTGCCCGAGTTTCTTCCGAACCAATCTGTGCGACAACGCGATCGGCAACCCGGCGGTGATGGGCCTGGCGGTCAAGCTGATGGACAGCGCCCCCGACACCGTGGACAGCGTCGCGGACCGGGTGTTCGCCGACGCCGAGGCAGGCCGCTTCCTGATCATCCCGACCCGCCGCGAACCGATGCGCTGGCGGCTCAAGCGCTGGTTCCCGGCGCTGTATTTCCGCATGTTGATGAAGATGTACGGCAAGGTGGCGCCGGCGCGTTGAACTGAGTTCCGCACTTCAGCCCGAGTGCTTGGCTTTCGGTCGGTACAATGGCCGGATGGATGTTTCGCACCTGCTCGACGAACTCAACCCGGCCCAGCGTGAAGTAGTTTCCGCCCCACCCGGCCATTACCTGGTGCTGGCTGGCGCCGGCTCCGGCAAGACCCGCGTGCTCACCCATCGCATCGGCTGGTTGAACGAGGTTGTCGGCGTGCCCGCGCACGGGATCCTCGCCGTCACTTTTTCCAACAAGGCCGCCGCGGAGATGCGCGGCCGCGTCGAGTCCTTGCTGCGCCAGGGTACGCGCGGCATGTGGGTGGGCACTTTCCATGGCCTCGCCCATCGGCTGCTGCGGCTGCACTGGCAGGAAGCGGGCCTGCCGGAAAGCTTCCAGGTACTCGATTCCGATGATCAGCTACGCCTGGTCAAGCGCATCGTCACCGCGCTGGAGCTGGAAGAAGGACGCTTTCCGCCGCGACAGGTCGCGTGGTGGATCAACGCGCAGAAGGACGAAGGCCGCCGGCCACGCAACATCCAGGTGCCGTCCGGCGATTTCTTCACGGGCACCATGCTGCGCGTCTACGAGGAATACGAGCAGCGCTGCCAACGCGCAGGGCTGGTTGACTTCGCCGAGATCCTGCTGCGCGCGCACGAGCTGTGGCTCGAGCATCCGCCCTTGCTGCACCACTACCAGCAGCGCTTCGGGCAGATCCTGGTGGACGAATTCCAGGACACCAACACCATCCAGTACGCCTTCATCCGCGTGCTTGCCGGCGACACCGGCCAGGTGTTCGTGGTCGGCGACGACGACCAGGCGATCTACGGCTGGCGCGGCGCCAAGGTCGAAAACGTGCAGCGCTTCCTGCGCGACTACCCGGGCGCCAGCACCTTCAAGCTGGAACAGAACTATCGCTCGACCGGCAACATCCTGGCCGCCGCCAACGCGGTAATCGCGCACAACCCCGAGCGGCTGGGCAAGCAATTGTGGACCGCCGACGGTGAAGGCGAGCAGATCGACCTGTACACCGCCTACAACGAGGTGGACGAGGCGCGCTTCGTGGTCGAGCGCATTCGCGCGCACATTGATGGCGGCGGCTCCGCCTCCGATTGCGCGCTGCTCTACCGCAGCAACGCGCAATCGCGCGCGCTGGAAGAACAATTGGGCCAGGCACACCTGCCCTATCGCGTGTACGGCGGCCAGCGCTTCTTCGAACGAATGGAAATCAAGGACGCGATGGCCTACCTGCGCCTGATCGCCAACCGCGACGACGACGCTGCGTTCGAGCGCGCGGTGAACACGCCGCCGCGCGGCATCGGCGAGCGCACGCTGGACGAAGTCCGCCGGCACGCGCGCGCGAACTCGATTTCGCTATGGCAGGCCGCCGCCGGCACGAGCGACGGAACCGCGCTTGCCGGCCGCGCCCGCAATGCGCTGAAGGCCTTCGCCGGCCTGATCGACGCGCTGGCGGCGGAGACACCGGAAATGCAACTGCACGAACAGTTCGACCACGTCCTCGAGCGATCCGGCTTGCGCGTGCACTACACCGCGGAGTCGCGCGGGCAGCTGGACTCACGCGTGGACAACCTTGACGAACTGGTCTCGGTCGCCAGCCGCTTCGAGCGACGTGACGATGAAGCCAGCGAGAACATGTCCGAGCTGGTGGCGTTCCTGGCCTACGCCGCGCTGGAGGCCGGCGAGGGCCAGGCAGAAGCGGGCGAGGATGGCGTGCAGTTGATGACGCTGCACAGCGCCAAGGGCCTGGAGTTCCCGCTGGTGTTCCTGGTCGGCCTGGAGGAAGGCGTGTTCCCAAGCAGCCGCTCCTCCGAGGAAAGCGGCCGCCTCGAGGAAGAGCGCCGCCTGGCCTACGTCGGGCTCACCCGTGCGCGCCAGAAACTGACGCTGACCTACGCCGAGTCGCGCCGCCTGCACGGCACCGAAATGCTGGGCACGCCATCGCGTTTCCTGCGCGAGATTCCGGCCGCGCTGATTCGCGAAGTTCGGCCGCGCGCAAACCTGGCTCGCCCCGCGTATTCGCCGCGTTACCAGGACACCGGTCCTGTCGGCGGGCTGCGCCTTGGCCAGCGCGTCTCGCATACGAGCTTCGGCGCCGGCGTGGTCATGGACTGCGAAGGCAGTGGCGCGCATGCGCGCGTGCAGGTGAATTTCGAGGACGCGGGGGCGAAGTGGCTGGTGCTGGCTTACGCGAACCTGGCGCCGTTATGAGATCCGGCGCGTCGTGGAGTCGCGCGGGCTAGCAGCGTTTCTGCACCCGGCACAGGTAACGCTTGCGCGCCTCGGCGGCGCTTAGCGTGCCACCGCTTTCCTCATCGTCGGAGGACACGCTGGTGTCCTCCTCATCCGACGACGACGCCTGTGCCTGCTCCTGGCGCGCGGCCCGCGCCGCCGCCGCGGCAGCGGCGAGCTTGCGTCGACGCGTGGTCTCCTGACTGGCCGCTGCCATCGCCGCATCGCGCACGGGCGTTTCCGCTTCCATCGCCGCCACGGTCGCGGCCGGGACCGGCACCGGATTGGTTTCGGTGGTCGCCGCATCCGCCGGTGCCTGCGTCGAGTTGGCTGCGAGGGTGTTGCCCACCGCCCCTTGGGCACCCGCGTCAGGCGTCACCGGCGCTGGCGAGATCGGCGCTGCGACCGGCGGTGCGACGGGCGGCGTTGGCGCCGACTGCACCGGTACCTGCGCGATCGGCTTGTCGCCACCGAAGGGCAGCGAACCTCTCAGCGCCCAGCCAGCGACAGCCAGCAACAATACGGCGGCGATCACGATCGGCACGGTCTTGCTGGACTTCGCCGCGGCCGGCGTCGGTGCTGCTGCGGGTACTTGTACCGTCGCCGACGCCAGCGTCGCATTGGCCTGCGCGGCCGCCACGGCCGCGGCAGCAGCCGCCGCCAGGTTGGCGTGCTGGGTGCGCGAGCCGACCTGCGGCGGTGGCGTGGCCATGCGCGGGGGACGGCTGCCGCCGGTCAGCGGGGTGACGGTACCGACCATGGTCGCCTTGGAGGCATCTGTGTCCGACCAGGCGCGAACTTGCAGCGGGCCGCTGTTGGCCACTAGCGAATGCTTGACCAGGTCGGCGTTGAGCTGCTCGCAACTCTGGTAACGCTCGGCCGGGTTCTTGGCCAGCATGCGGCCGAGGATGCGCGAGGCTTCCTCGTCGACATCGGCATTCAATTCGCGGATATCGGGAACCTCCGCCTCAACCACGTCCAGCATCAGCTTCAGCGGGCTCTCGGCAATGAACGGCATGCGCCCGCTGAGCATCTCGAACAGCACGATGCCGAGCGCGAAGATGTCCGAGCGCTGGTCGACCGGCTTGCCCAGGCACACTTCCGGCGACAGGTAGCCCGGAGTGCCGACCAGCGCGCCGGTATTTGTCAGCTTGCTGGACATGTCGTTGCTGGCCAGCGCGATGCCGAAGTCAGTGACTTTCACCACGCCGCGCGAGGTGACCATGATGTTGCCGGGCTTGATGTCGCGGTGGATGACGCCCTGCGCGTGGGCAGTGGCCAGGCCGCGCGAGGCATCGAGCAGGATCTTCAGCGCATCACCCGGGACCAGCCGGGTCTCCCGCTTGATCCAGTCCGACAGCGACTCGCCGTCGATGAACTCCATGACGAAGAACGTCTGCTCGTCGTCCTGGCCGATGAAATAGATCTGGATGATGTGCGGGTCGTTGAGTGCCGCCATCGCCCGCGCCTCGCGCAGGAAGCGCTCGACGAACACCGGGTCGTGAGCCATCGCTGCGGCCAGCACCTTGATCGCGACGTAGCGGCCGAGCGAAGATTCGTAGCCCTTGTAGACCACGCCCATGCCGCCGCGGCCGAGTTCCTCGACAATCTCGTAATGACCCAGGCGTGCGGGGGTTTCCATGCGTGCAGCGATCTCCCTGTTGCGGCATGGTAGCCCCGATGCCGGTTGTCAGGAAGCGTAGCTGACCGGCTTGGCCGCGGCATTGCGTTCTCTTGCCGGGTAGTTCCCGTTAACGTCGGAGGTGGGCGATGCGCAGGATCCTGAAGTGGCTGGCCACGCTGATTGGCGTGCTCGTCCTGGTCGCCGTGCTTGCCGTCGGCCTTGCCTGGCTGAAGACCGACCGCGCAATGGCCAAGCGCTACGTGATCAGCGATCCGCCGCTGGAAGTCGCCCGTGATGCGGCCACGCTGGCGCACGGGGCGCACCTGTTCGCGACCCGCGGATGCGCCCACTGCCATGGCGCGCAGGGCGAAGGACAACTGGTCTTCGATGCCGGCCCAGTGGTCCGTATCGTCGGTCCCAACATCACCAATGGCGGACGCCTGCGCGAGATGTCCGTGGACCAGGTCGCGGCCGCCATTCGCCACGCGGTTGGCGCCAACGGCAGGCCGCTGGTATTCATGCCGTCCGAGGATTTCCACGAGATGAGCGATGGCGACACGGCGGCGCTGATCGCCTACCTGCAGTCGTTGCCTGCCTCCACGAACCAGCCGCCAGAGCTTCAGGTCCGGCCCCTGGGGCGGCTGCTCTACGCGCTCGGCCGCTTCCCCTTGCTGCCCGCCGAACAAATCGATCATTCGCCGCGCGCGCGCAACGCGCCGGCAGTCGCGGCAACGGCCGAATATGGCGCCTATGTGGCCAAGATATGCACGGGCTGCCATGGCGCGGATTTCGCCGGACAGCACGTGCCCGGCGCGCCGGCATCCTTTCCGAAGTCGCGCAACCTGACCCCGGCCGGCCTGGGCAGCTGGACGGAAGCCGATTTCAAGCGCGCGCTGCGCGAGGGCAAGCGGCCCGATGGCAGCGCCATCGATCCGTTCATGCCATGGCAGGCGTACTCGAAGTTGAGCGACGACGAGATCGGCGCGTTGTGGGCCTATTTCAGCTCGCTGCCGCCGGTCGCCTCGAAGACCAAGAACTGATCAGTCCCAGGCGTAGATGGTCCAGTACACCGGGGAGACATCGTTCTTCTCGGCGTCGGAGCGATCCAGCCGCCCGTTGTGGTCATCGTCGTAGAGGTAGTACGGCTTGCCGCGCGTCGGCGTCACCTTGACCATGTAGATCTGGCCGTTCTGCCGGTACTCCTCGACGCGGTCGCCATTTTCGCTGGCGCGTATGGTCACGGTCGGGGTGCCCTCCTCGGACACCGGCGACGGAATCTTCTCCGGGATCGGAACGTCCTTGGTAGTCGGCGCCTGGGCCTCGGCGACGCTGGACAGGGCCAGCAGCAACACGGATCGAAGCATGGACATGACCTTCTCCGGCGTGGCGCCCGCGCTCGGCAACGGCCGGCGGACTTGCAGCCACGGTATACGCGTGGCACTGGCCGGCCGCTGAACATCCGGGGCGGATCGTCCGGATTCCTTACACTAGCGCGAACGCCGACCAGAGCCACGCCATGACCCGCCTCGTCCTGATCGACGGATCGTCCTACCTGTATCGGGCCTTCCACGCGCTGCCGCCGCTGACCGCTCCCGACGGGTCGCCGACCGGCGCGCTGCTGGGCATCGTCAACATGCTGCGCGAAACGCTGAAGGAGAATCCCGATTTCACGGCGTTCGTGGTCGATGCCTCCGGCCCGACCTTTCGCGACGAGATGTATCCCGCCTACAAGGCGACGCGTGCCGCCATGCCCGACGACTTGCGCGCGCAGGTCGAGCCGATGATGCAGATCGTCGAGGCGCTCGGCTTCCCGATCCTGCGCGTGCCCGGCGTGGAAGCCGACGACGTGATCGGCACGCTGGCCTTGCAGGCGGCGGCCGAGGGTATCCCGGTCACCATTTCGACCGGCGACAAGGACTTCGCGCAGTTGGTTCGGCCTGGCATCACGCTGACCAACACGATGAGCCGCACCGTGCTCGACGATGCTGGCGTGTTCGCCAAGTTCGGCGTGCGCCCCGACCAGATCGTCGACTACCTGGCGCTGATGGGCGACACCGTCGACAACATTCCCGGCGTGGACAAGTGCGGCCCGAAGACGGCGGCGAAATGGCTGGCCGAATACGGCACCCTGGGCGCTGTCATCGCCAACGCCGACCGCATCAGCGGCAAGATCGGCGAGAACCTGCGGGCCGCGCTCGACCGACTGCCGTTGAACCACAAACTGGTCACCATCAAGATCGACGTGCCGCTGGAACGTGGGCCGCGGCAGCTGACCTTGCGCGAGCGCGACGCGGAAAAACTGACTGCGCTGTACACACGCTACGGCTTCCATTCGGCGCTGCGCGAATTGCAGGGCGGCGCGCCTGCATCCCTGCCCGGCGCCGCCTCCGCGCCCGCGAGCGGATCGGCCAGGCCCAACGTAAACCTGCATGCGGTCACGGCAGCGCCAGAATCGGAAGCGCTCGATCCGGCGCTGTCGGCCAAGGGCAGCTACGAAGCGGTGCTCGACATCGAGCGACTGCAGGCTTGGGCGGACCAACTGCGCGATGCCCCACTGATCGCCTTCGACACCGAGACCGATTCGCTCGACCCGCTGCAGGCGCGGCTGGTCGGCATCAGCCTGTGCGTGGAGCCCGGGCACGCTGCCTACATTCCACTCGGCCACACCTACCCAGGCGCGCCGGCGCAGCTGCCGATGGCAACGGTGCTTTCGATCATCGGCCCCTACCTGTCCGATCCCGGCAAGGCCAAGGTCGGCCAGCACGGCAAGTACGACCTGCACGTGCTGCACAGGCACGGACTGGATGTCGCGGGCTATGCGCAGGACACCATGCTTGAATCCTTCATCTGGAACGCCGGCGGCCAGCGCCACGACATGGATTCGCTTGCGGCGCGCTATCTGGGCTACGCGACCATTCGCTATGAGGACGTCGCTGGCAAGGGCGCCAAGCAGATCTCGTTTGCCGATGTCGCGCTCGAGCAGGCGACCGACTACGCGGCCGAGGATGCCGACGTCACCCTGCGCCTGCATCGCGTGCTTTCGGAGAAGCTCGCGGGGGAACCTGCGCTGCTGGCGGTCTACCGCGACATCGAAATGCCACTCGTCCCGGTGCTGCAACGCATGGAAGCCAATGGCGTATCCATCGACATGGCCGAGTTGCGCCGGCAGAGCGGCGACCTGTCGCAGCGGATGATGAAGGCGCAGCAGCGCGCGCACGAATTGGCCGGGCGCATGTTCAACCTGGATTCGCCCAAGCAGCTGGGCCAGCTGCTGTTCGAGGAGCTGAAATTACCAGCGCTGGTGAAGACGCCCGGCGGCGCGCCGTCCACCAACGAAGAAGCCCTCGAAGCTATCGCCGACCAGCACGAACTGCCGCGGCTGCTGTTGGAGTATCGCGGTCTGGCCAAGTTGCGCAGCACCTACACCGACAAGCTGCCGCTGATGGTCAATCCCGACACCGGCCGCGTGCACACCAGCTACCACCAGGCCGGCGCGGCCACCGGCCGGCTGAGTTCCAGCGATCCGAACCTGCAGAACATTCCGATCCGCAGCGCGGATGGCCGCCGGATCCGGCAGGCGTTCGTGGCGCCGCCGGGACGCAAGATTGTCGCCTGCGATTACTCGCAGATCGAGTTGCGGATCATGGCGCACCTGTCGGAAGACCCGGGCCTGGTGCAGGCCTTTGCCAGTGGCGTGGACGTGCATGCCGCCACCGCTGCAGAGGTCTTCGGACTGACGGCGCAGACGGTAACCCGCGAACAACGCAGCGCTGCGAAGGCAATCAACTTCGGATTGATGTACGGCATGAGTGCATTCGGCCTCGCGCGCCAGCTCGGCATCAGCCGCGGCGAGGCGCAGGATTACATCGCGCTGTACTTCTCGCGCTTCGCCGGCGTGCGCGATTTCATGGAGCGGGTGCGCGCGCAGGCACGCGAGGACGGCTTTGTGGAGACCGTGTTCGGCCGGCGCCTGTACCTGCCCGAGATCCGTTCGCGCAACCAAGGCCAGCGCGCGGGCGCCGAGCGTGCCGCGATCAACGCGCCGATGCAGGGCACCGCCGCGGACATCATCAAGCGGGCGATGATTTCGGTGGATGGCTGGCTGCAATCGCTGCCCGGACCGGCCCCGGCGCTGATGTTGATGCAGGTCCACGATGAGCTGGTTTTCGAGGTCGACGAGGCCTTCGTCGAGCCGCTGCTGGCGCAGGTCCGGACCCGGATGGAGGGCGCGGCCGAACTTCGGGTGCCGCTGGTGGTCGATTGTGGCGTGGGCGCCAACTGGGACGAGGCACACTGAGACCCCGGTCACGGTTCCAGGCCCACCTAAACGTGCCCTGAACCGATTTTCGGCCAGTTATCGGCATTCACGAACTTCTAATGTCCCGGGTGGTCAACTACCTGCGACGGATGCAATGTCCGTCGTGGATACACTCCCTCCCCTGAGTGATCCGTGGGACGAGGCTCTCCCCAGCCGCGTCCCAAACCCCCGCCCCGCAAGCTTCCCCTGGCTTGCGGGGTTTTTTTGTGGGCGGATATCCCCCAGTTGGGGGATTTGCCCAACCCGGGAACGCTTCAGCGTGGATTACCCCAGCCCCTCCCTTGGGGCTGGCAGGCGAGCCCCATGTTGCGGTCAGCCGCAGCAGCACAGCGGCGGCTACTACCAGCTCAACTGGAACTCGCCGAAGCCCTACCCGGACCGCAGATCACCGGCTTCAGCATCAGCAAGCCCGACGCCGGGCCGGCCGGAACCTACACGTTGTGGCTCTCAACGAATGGCGCGATGCGATGCACTACTATCCGAGAGTCGGGCGACACTGTCCCGCGCTCCAACAGGTAGCAAGCAAACACCATGGCCCGACTGGTCGATCAGATGCGTGAAGCGCTCGCTGTCTTTGCCGCTTGCGGCACGGCGCCCGCGTTGATCGGGGGTTTGGCGCTTGCTGCACACAACGTGGTACGCGCCACCCAGGATATCGATTTCCTGGCCGACAGTTCAGATGCCGACCAGCTACACAGCGCGCTTCTGAAGATTGGCTATCGCTGCATTCATCGCAGCGAGGACGCGGCCAACTATCTGCGCGGCGATGAAGGCCTGGATTTGCTTTATGCCCATCGACCGGTCGCACGACGCTTGCTTGCGGAAGCCGAAGTACGCCAAACGCCGATGGGGCAGCTGCGCGTGCTCAGCGCCGAGGGATTGATCGGCTTCAAACTCCAGGGCTACATCAACGATCCAAAACGAAGCCGTGATCTGGACGACATTTGCGCGCTATTGCGCGCCAATCGTGCTGCGCTCAACATGGAGCAAGTGCAAGGCTACTTCGCCCTGTTTGAAAGGGAGGCGCTGCTCGATGAAATCCTCCGTGAAATCGATGGTTGACTCAGCACAACCCATTCAGCACCCGCCGTTTGCGGCTTCGGGTGGAAGCGCATTCGCGCGGCCTGGAGACTCTGACCCGGTCGAGGCTTGGATGGATTTGATGGAAATCGTCGAAATCCTGTGCCCGCGCTGGCCAAGCCGCTCAGCGGCGAGCGGGGCTCGATACTTGCTATGAGAGCGGTGAGCGGCTTGGCGCTAATGCCTCGCGCAACCAATCCCGCGGCTTGAGGTAATCCTCAAGACACGCCTCGGCACTGCCGGCTTCCGGCGTGTAGCCGTATTCGAAGCGCACCCGGGGCGGCAGGCTCATCAGGATGCTCTCGGTGCGGCCGCCGGACTGCAGGCCGAACAAGGTGCCGCGGTCCCAGACCAGGTTGAACTCCACGTAGCGGCCGCGCCGGTACAACTGGAACTCGCGCTCCCGTTCGCCGTAGATTGTGTCCTTGCGGGCGGCGACGATCGGCAGGTAGGCGTCGAGGAAACCGTCGCCGACTGCGCGCTGATAGTCGAAGCAGCGCTGGAAACCATCCTCGGCGAAGTCGTCGAAGAACAGGCCGCCGACGCCGCGCGCCTCGTCCCGGTGCTTGAGGAAGAAGTAGCGGTCGCACCAGGCCTTGTGCGCCGGGTAGCGGCTGGGGCCGAATGGCGCGCACAAGTCGCGGGCGACGCTGTGCCAGTGCAGCACGTCCGCATCGAAGGGATAGAACGGGGTCAGGTCGAAGCCTCCGCCAAACCACCAGATCGGCGGGCCCTCCGGTGGCTGCGCCTCGAAGTAGCGGACATTGGCGTGGCTGGTCGGAACGTAGGGGTTGCGCGGGTGCACCACCAGCGAGACGCCGACCGCGCGCCAGGTGGCGCCTGCCAGTTCCGGCCGGTGGGCCGTGGCCGATGGCGGCAGCGTCGAGCCGCTGACATCGGAAAAGCCGACACCCGCCTGCTCGAACACCGCGCCTTCCTTCATCACTCGCGAGCGACCGCCGCCGCCCTCGGGTCGATTCCACAGTTCCTCGGCGAAATTGCCCCCGCCGTCGGCGCCGGCAAGCGCAGCGCAGAGGCGGTCCTGCAGCTGGCGCAGGTAGGACTCGACGGCGGCGAGTTGGCTCATGGTCCGGACTCGGGTGGGGAACCGCATGATAGCCGCATGGCCCGTGGCTATAATTGACTCATCCAATGAATACCCAGCCCATCGCCCCCGTCCGGCTACGCATCACCCATGCCGACGGTGATGGCGCTCTGATCCGTTTCCAGTTCGCGCCATCCTCGGCAACTGCCGACGATCCCTTGCGCATCCCCTGCGTGCACCTCGCCGGGCCGGAAACCGAATGCTGGTGGGGGGGCGAGATCGGCGAAGCCGCCGAGACCTGCGGTGCCGCCTGGGCGCATGGCGAGCAGTACGCCATGGTGGCGCTGCGCGTGGCCGAGGATGGCAAGGGCATCGAACATGCCGCCAGCCAGGCCTACCAGCGCCTGATCACCTGCGTGCGTCCGTCCGAACATCCCTACCTGCTGCGCATCTGGAATTACTTTCCGCAGATCAACCAGGGCCAGGGCGATGGCGAGCGTTATCGCCGCTTCTGCGTTGGTCGTTCGGAAGGCGTGGACGGCAGCTTCAATGAGCCGCCCCCGGCGGCGACCGCGATCGGCGCCAGCGAGGCGAACGGCGTGTTGCAGGTGATCGCCTTGTGCGCCCGCGATCCGGCGATTGCACTGGAGAATCCGCGGCAGACGCCGGCCTGGCGTTATCCACGCGAGTTCGGCCCGGTCTCGCCGGGTTTTTCCCGCGGCGCGCTGGTCGACATCGGCAGCCCGACGCCGCGCCTGCTCGCCTCCGGTACCGCCAGCATCGTCGGTCATGTTTCCCAGCATGTGGATGATGTCGCCGCGCAGCTGGGTGAGAGCCTGGCCAACCTTGAGGCCCTGCTCGGCGAAGGAAGTGCGCGCGCGCGCCGCACGTTCTCCCTGGCCGGCTGTGAAGCATTGCGCGTGTACCTGCGCCATCCCGGCGACCTGGCGCGCGCGCAGGCGGCGATGGCGGCGTCTGGCCTGCCGACGCAGCGCATCGTGTATCTGCACGGGGATGTCTGCCGGCGCGAGCTGGCGGTCGAGCTGGAAGGCGTGTTCGCCGCCGACTGAGCGGCTCGATGCGTTAGACCGCCAGTTCCACCCACACCGGCGCATGGTCGCTGGGCCGATCCCACAACCGCGGCTCGCGATCGATGTGCGCGCCGACGGTGTGCTCGCGCAGGGCCTCGCTGACCAGCACCAGGTCGATGCGCAAGCCGAGGTTGCGGCGGAAGCCCGCGGCCCGGTAATCCCACCAGCTGAAGTGGCCGGCCTCTTCGTTGTGCAGGCGGAAGCTGTCATGCAAGCCAAGCGACTGCAGCCGGCGCAACGCGGCGCGCTCGGCGGTGGAGGTCAGCACCGAGTCATCGTTCCAGATGAGCGGGTCGTGTACGTCCCGATCCTCGGGCGCGATGTTGAAATCGCCGAGCACGACCAGGCGCGGATGGACGCGCAGTTCGTCGCTGAGCCAGCCGTGCACGGCATCGAGCCAGCGCAATTTGTAATCGTATTTGTCGCCGCCAACGGTCTGTCCGTTGACCACGTACAGGTTGACGATGCGCACGCCGCCGATGGTCGCGGCAATCGCCCGCTTCTGCTCGTCGGCGAAGCCCGGGATGCCGTACTGCACCTCGCTGGCCGGCTCGCGGCTGAGGATGGCCACGCCGTTGTAGGTCTTCTGCCCGCAGAACACGCTGCGGTAGCCCTGGGCGAGCAGCGCGGTGTCCGGGAAGCGGCTGTCCTCGAGCTTGGTTTCCTGCAGCGCGACCACGTCCGGGGACTGCAGTCGCAGCCACTCCTGCAGGTGCGGCAGCCGCACATTGAGCGAATTGACGTTCCAGCTGGCGATCTTCATGGGCCGATGCTATCGGTTTCACGGCGGCGGCGGTATGCCGGCGGCGATGGCATCATGCGGGCTCACGTCAGAGGCGATGCCGCATGGAAAACTGGATAGACCTGCGCAGCGATACGATCACCCGTCCGACGGCGGCAATGCGCGAGGCAGGACTGCGGGCACCGGTCGGCGACGACGTGTTCGGCGACGATCCGACGGTGAACGCGCTGCAGGAGCGATTGGCCGATCACCTCGGCTTCGCTGCCGGGCTGTTCGTCGCCAGCGGCACGCAGTCCAACCTGCTGGCGCTGATGGCCCACTGCGAGCGCGGCGACGAATACCTGGTCGGCAGCGAGGCGCACACCTACAAGTACGAAGGCGGCGGCGCCGCGGTGCTGGGCTCCATCCAGCCGCAGCCAATCCCGCAGGCCAGCGATGGCACGCTGCCGCTGGACCTGGTGGCCCGGGCGATCAAGCCGGAGGGCGATCCGCACTTCGCGCGCTCGCGCCTGTTGGCGCTGGAGAACACCTGGGGCGGCCGCATCCTGCCGCGCCCCTATATCGCCGAAGCCGCCGCGCTGGCGCGGGCGAACGGTCTGGCCCTGCACCTGGACGGCGCGCGCCTGTTTAACGCCGCGATCGGCGAAAGCGTGCACGCCCGCGAAATCGCGGCGCCGTTCGACAGTGTGTCGATCTGTTTTTCCAAGGGCCTCGGGGCACCGGTGGGATCGATGTTGCTCGGCTCCGAGGAATTGATCAGCCGCGCGCGACGCTGGCGCAAGGTGCTCGGCGGCGGCTGGCGGCAGGCGGGGCTGCTCGCCGCCATGGCCAATTACGCGCTGGACCACCACGTGCAAGGCCTGGCCGACGATCACCGGCGCGCGCGCGAACTTGCCGATGCATTGCGCGCGTTGCCCGCACTCGCGGTGGACGGCCCGCATACCAACATGGTGTTTGTCACGCTGCCTGCGGATCGGGTGCAGGCGCTCGACGCCTTCATGCAGTCGCGTTCGATCCGTCTTGCCCTGCGCGGCACTTCTTTGCGCCTGGTCACCCATCTTGATGTCGACGATGCCGGGCTTGCCCGCTGCATCGATGCGTTCGCTGAGTTCTTCGCCAGCTAGGTCGCTGACCGGGCCGCCGCAATCGCGGCCCGGCCATGCACGCGAGGACTCAGGGGCCGACCAGCGCCTGCAAATAGTTGCTGATCGCATCGCCAACCAGGCGCGGCTGGTCAAACATCGCGAAGTGCCGGGACGGCGCAATCGAAACGACGTCAAGCTTGGGCGTGCCAGCCATCAACGATCGGTAGTACGCCGTCTTATCGGCTTCCTGCATCCTCAATATGGCGCCATCGGCGGCGTTGTACGGCGACAGCAACAGCACCGGCACCGAGATGCCGGCCATGCCCGGGCGCAGGTCGAGGCTCAGGATTTCGGCCATGTATTGCGCGGCGGCGTCGGGGTCGCTACGGGAGCTGTGCGTGGCCAGCTGCTGCGCCATGTCGGCGTCGAGCACGCCGATCGCGCGCATGTATTGCAGTTGCATCGCCGCGAATTGCTCGCGGCCGAGTCCGGTCATCTGCGCCTTGATGCCTTCGGCCATCGCCGAGCGCTGTTGCGCCGGCATCGCCTCGGTGCCGGGAAATACCGGCAGGCCATCGATGCTGATGACGCCAGCGACCAGGCTGGAATCGCTTTGTGCCAGCGCAATTGACAGGATGCCGCCGAGGCTGTGTCCGATCAGCACCGGCTTGTCGAGCTTGCGCGTGCGTATCAGGTCCTTGAGCGATTGCAGTGCCTGCGGCATCACCTGGCCGGCGACCGGTGTGCGGCCGTCGAAACCCGCCAGCGTCACCACGTACACCACGTGTGCGCCTTCGAGTTGCTTGACCACGCCGCTCCAGGCCCAGGCGCCGCTGGCCAGGCCGGGAATCAGGATCAGCGGCTTGCCGTGGTCGCCATGGCGCTCGACCAGCAGCGTACCCACTTCGAAACGGTTCTCGGCAGCGTTCGCCACGGCGGGCGCGGCAGCCGGCTTCACAGCGGCGGCGAATGTCGGCGAGCCGACGCTGCTTGCCAGCAGCAGGGCAGTGGCGAAGGCGGCGCGGGCAAGCACTCTTTTATTCAGAGTCATGGTCATGGTTCCTGGTTGGGCTTAGGCGATGAAGATCGTTTCGATGGGAGTTTCAAAAAGCCGCGCGAGCGCGAAGGCCAACGGCAAGCTCGGGTCGTAACGGCCGGTTTCCAGCGCGTTGACGGTCTGCCTGGATACGTCCAGCCGGTCGGCAAGGTCGGCCTGGGTCCAGCCGCGTTCGCTGCGCAGCTGCTTGATGATGTTTCTCACGGCGAGACCAGGCGACGGAAAATGGCGGTCAGCCCCCAGGCCGACCCCATCAGTATCCAGACGCTAAACATGCTCAGCTTCGGGTAACCGGCGGTCTCCAGGAAGCCGTAGGTGAAGGTCAGCCCGGCAGTGATGGCCGCGGCGATCGCCGTGTTCTCCAGGAACAGCCGGCGGATGTACTCGTCCAGGCGCCGGAAGTGCCGGACCATGACCCACAGCATCAGGCCGAAGCCGATCATCGGGCTAAGCAGGACCACGGTGCGCAGTACGCCCGCCGGCATCGGACGGCCGTAGGCGATCGCCGCTACCAGCAAGACGATGTACGCCGTAATGCTGCCGAACAGCTCCAGCAGATAGCGCTTTGCCGCTTCTTGTTCCCGCATGGTTCCGACCCCTTCTGTAAAGTATGCTTTACATACTAGGGGACGTATTCAAGCGTGTCAAGCACGCTTTACATTGGATGCAATGCGCCTAGCTCTGGCGTTCCTTGCGCATGCGCAGCAGGTCCACCGGCTGGATGCCGATGATCGTGCAACGCATGTTGCCAACCAGGATCTTGCCGCTGCCAGCCTGCAAGCGGCCCGGGATGCCATCGATGTCACCCATCTGGATGGTGACGCGGCCGTCCAGGCCGATGCAGTCGTGGCTCATGGTCAGCAGGTAAGCCTCGGTCGGCCGCGTCCAGACCACCACGGTGCGATCGCTGGTTCGCTGCCAGTTGTACAGCGTGTTGTACTTGAACTCTTTGATGGAAGGGCCGGCGTAGTCGGCGTAACTCTGCTTGATGCCAGTGCTGGCGCAGCCGACGAGGGCCAGGGCGCCGATAAGCAAGGATTTGCGCAACATGGTCGGTCTCCTGTCGAGGATCTCGGAAATACTGTAGCGCGCCACGAAGCGGGAGACGCACCGCCCGCCGGCGCCGCTTTATCCGCCAGTCAGCCAGCGCACCAGCCGGCCCGCGAAGGCACTGTAGGGCGCGTCGAACAGCTTCATTCCGTTCAGCCGGGACTGGTAGAACACCGGCATGGTCTTGCTGAAGGCCAGGAAGCCGGCGTGCCCGTGGTAGCTGCCCATGCCGCTGGCGCCGACGCCACCGATCGGGAATTCGTTCTGCCCGAACTGGATCACCACGTCGTTGACGCAGACCATGCCGGCGCTGACCCGATCCAGCGTTGCCTCGAGGCGCGGCTGGTCGCGATCGAAGGGATAGAAGGCGAGCGGCTTGTCGCGGCCGAGCACGTAGGCGATCGCCTGTTCATGGCTGTCGTAGCTTTTCACCGGCAGCAGCGGTCCGAAAATTTCCTCGCGCATGACCATCGCCTCTTCCGGCGGGTCGAGCAGCACGGTCGGCGGAATCAGTTCCATGCCGGGCGGCGCGACTTCGCCCTCGGGCGCGTGCTGCACTACTTGCACGCCGCGTTGCTGCGCGTCCGCCAGCCACTCGCGCAGGCGGCCCGCCTGGCGGCTGTTGATGGTCGTGGTGTAGTCAGGGTTGCCGGCCAGGCTCGGGTAACGCTTGCGCACGCTGGTCAGGTAGGCGCTGACGAAGGCGTCGCGTTGCGCGCGCGGCACCAGCACGTAATCGGGCGCCACGCAGGTCTGGCCGCCGTTGAAGCACTTGCCAAAGGCGATGCGATCGGCGGCGTGCGCGATCGGATAGCCGGGCGCAATCACCGCCGGACACTTGCCGCCCAGTTCCAGGGTCACGGGCGTCAGGTTCTTGGCGGCTGCGGCCATGACCAGGCGGCCGACCGCGGTGGAGCCGGTGAACAGCAAGTGGTCGAACGGCAGTTGCGTGAAGGCGGCGCCGAGCGCGGCGTCGCCCTGCACCACCAGCACTTCGTCGGGGCTGAATATTTCGCCGAGCATGCGCGCCAGCAAGGCGCTGACCGTGGGCGTGAACTCCGACGGCTTGATCATCACCCGGTTACCCGCGGCCAGCGCATTGGCCAGTGGCACGATCGCCAGTTGGAATGGGTAGTTCCACGGTGCGACGATGCCGATCACGCCAAGCGGCGCGTAGCGCACCTCGCCGCGCGCTGGCATGAAGGTCAGGTTCACCGCGCGGCGTTGCGGCCGCATCCAGCGACGCAGGTGGCGGCGCGCATGCGAGATCTCGTCCAGGCTGACCAGTACGTCGGCGCCCAGCGTTTCCAGCGGCGCGCGGCGGCCAAAATCGGTGGAGCAGGCGGCGACCAGCTCCTTGCTGTATTTCTTGACCGCGCCACCCAGCCGCTCCAGCGCCTGGATGCGCTCGCCATAACTGGGGATGTGCGCCAGGTGAGCCGCGCGCAGGCGGGCAAATGCGGGAGCCAGGCTGTCGACCGGGGTGAGGGCAGTATCCATCCGTGCAGTCTAGCGCGTCGCTTACAATCCGGTCATGAGCATCCGGCCGTTCCAGGACATCTTTCCCCGCCTCGGCGAACGCGTGTACGTCGATCCGGCCGCGGTGCTGATCGGCGACGTCGTGCTTGGCGACGATGTTTCGCTATGGCCCGGCACCGTGCTGCGCGGCGACGTCAATTCAATCCGGGTCGGCGATCGCAGCAACCTGCAGGACGGCTGCATCGTCCACGTCAGCCATGACGGTCCGTACGGCAAGCCGGGCGGACTGGCGACGGTGATCGGCAACGACGTCACCATCGGCCACGGCGCGATCGTGCATGCCTGCGTGATCGAGGATGCCTGCCTGATCGGCATGGGCAGCATCATCCTGGACGGCGCGGTCGTCCGTAAACACGGCTTCGTCGGCGCCGGCGCAATGGTGGCGCCCGGCAAGACCGTCGGCAGCGGCGAACTGTGGCTGGGCAATCCCGCGCGCTGCGTGCGCATGCTCAGCGATTCGGAGATCGAGCAGTTGTACTACTCGGCCGCGCACTACGTGCGCCTGAAGGACAAGTACCTGCCGGCTGCGACCGGCTAAGCACCGGCCGGCGGACTGCGCCCGTCGCGGCCGGGGTCAGTCGCCGGTGACCAGCGCCACCGAACGCGATTCCAGTTCGGCATAGACCGGTGCAGTCTGCGGACGCACTCCGTGCCAGTCGAGGAAACTCTCCGCGGCCTGCTCGACCAGCATGCCCAGACCATCGATGGCCTGCGCGCAACCAGCGCTGCGCGCCCAAGCCAGGAAGCCGATCGCCGCCTCGCCATAGCTGAGGTCAACCGCGAGCGTGCGCGGCGTGGCGATGCCGAATGGCAGCCGCATGCCCTCGTTGTCGCGGCCTGCGGCCGTGGCATTGACGATGAAATCGAACGCGCCCAGCGTGGCCAGGTCCTTCCAGTAACGAGTGTGCACGCGGCCGGGCTGGCCAAGGCTGTCAGCCAGCGCATCGGCGTTCTCGGCGGTGCGGTTGACGATGAACAGGTCGCCGATGCCGGCATCGAGCAAGCTCGGCGCCACCCCATGGGCCGCGCCGCCGGCGCCCAGCAACAGCGTCCGCCGTCCGCGCAGGTCGAGCGCGTTGCGCTCGGTCAAATCGCGCACCAGGCCGACGCCATCGGTGTTGTCGCCGGCCCAGCCGCCATCGGTGCGGGTCAGCGTGTTGACCGCGCCCGCAGCGCGCGCGCGCGCGGTCAGGCTCTGGCACAAGGCCAGCGCCGCCTGCTTGTGCGGCAAGGTGATGTTGGCGCCACGGCCGCCACTGGCTGCGAAGGCCGCCAGCGCGTCGGGGAATCCCTCCGGCGTGGCGTCTATCGTTTCGTAGGTCAAGGCGCGGCCTGCCTGGCGCGCGAACAGCGCGTGGATGCGCGGCGACAGCGAGTGCGCCACGGGATGGCCAAACACGGCGTAACGGGCGGGAATGTCGGTCATCGGATTTCCTTGGCGGATTGCCTGCTCATGCGTGGTCCTGCAGCCATTGCGCGGCGTCCATGGCGAAGTAGGTGAGTATGCCGTCGGCTCCGGCGCGCTTGATCGACGTCAACGCCTCCAACGCGCAAGCGCGTTCGTCGAGCCAGCCGTTCTGCGCGGCGGCCTTGAGCATCGCGTACTCGCCGCTGACCTGGTAGACGAAGGTCGGCGCGCCGAAGTGGTCCTTCACCCGGCGCACGATGTCCAGGTAGGGCAGTCCCGGCTTGATCATGACCATGTCGGCGCCCTCTTCCAGATCGAGCGACACTTCGCGCAGGGCTTCGTCGGAGTTGGCCGGATCCATCTGGTAGGTGTACTTGTTGCCGCCGCCCAGGCTCGCGGCCGAACCCACCGCGTCGCGGAACGGGCCGTAGAAACTGGAGGCGTATTTCGCGGAATAGGCCAGGATCCGCGTGTTGACGTGGCCCTCGTCCTCCAGCGCGTCGCGAATCGCGCCGATCCGGCCGTCCATCATGTCGCTCGGCGCGACTACGTCGGCGCCCGCTTCGGCATGGGACAGCGCCTGCAGCACCAGCGCGGCATTGGTTTCGTCGTTGACGACATAACCGACATCGTCGATCAGGCCGTCCTGGCCGTGCGTGGTGTACGGGTCCAACGCCACGTCGGTGATCACGCCTAGCGCCGGGAAGTGCTGCTTGAGTGCCCGGATCGCCCGCTGCGCCAGCCCGTCCGGGTCCCACGCGGCGGCACCATCGAGCGACTTCGCCTCCGGCGCGGTGACCGGGAACAGGGTCAGCGCCGGTATCCGCAGGGCCACGGCGCGCTCGGCGACCCGCAACAGTTCGTCGATCGACAGGCGCTCGACCCCGGGCATCGATGCCACCGGAACGCGGCCGTTCAGTTCGTGGATGAAGACCGGCAGGATCAGATCATCCGCCCCCAGCCGGGTCTCGCGCATCAGTCGGCGCGAGAAGTCGTCGTGGCGCATGCGCCGGGGGCGGGTGTATGGAAAAGCCATGATGAACTCCGGGACGATGGCGACATGATAGCGCCGCCATCGCGCTACGATGGCGCAGGCGGCCCCGAGAGGAAACCCCGAAGCCAGCCAGCCGGCCCCACCGGGACCATCGTGCTATCACGCAAACAGGTTTTGTTGAACAATCAGCCATGGCAAGCCAGATAACCCGCCCGTTCGCGCTGGAGTCGGAATCTTTCGTCCACTCCCTGCTGGCCGCGCAGGACATCTCGGCACTGGCCTTCATTGCCGCCCGCCAGTTGCTCGATCTCGGCCTGCACCATGCCCAGCTGATCTGGAATCGGATCCCTAGTTCCCAGGGCGACCTGCAGACCTCCGATGACGTGGCGCCCGACCTGGCCACGCTTGCCTTGCTCGAGATCGCGCGCAAGCAGGGCGGCAAGGCCCAGCAGGCCGACCCGCAAAGCGGGCTGGTGCACGCGGTCCAGGTCATTGCGCAGAACACCGGGCTTTGGGTGGCGCTCTCGGTGCGCTTCGATCCGGCCCGGGCCGACCCCAAATGGGCAGCCAAGATCGCGCCACTGTCGGTGCGCTGCCAGTCGCTGCTGTACACCCAACGCCTGCAGGTGGATGTCGAACGCCTTGCCAATGCCGAACGTCTGCAGCGCGCGCTGTTCGCCATCAGCGACATCGCCAGTTCCGACCACAGCACCTCGGACGTGCTGCGCGGGCTGCACCAGATCGTCGGTAGCCTGATGTATGCCGAGAACTTCTACATCGTGCGCTTCGATCCGGAACAGCAGACGATGCGCTTCCTGTATTTCGCCGACAGCCATGATCCGGAAATACCCGATCCGGACGACGAACTTTCCCCGCAGGAAATGACCAACAGCCTGACTCTCGCGATGCTTCGCCATGGCAAGCCGATACGCGGGCCGTCGAGCGACTTGAGGCAGAGCCTGCATGTTCCCCGCGACGATTCCACGGGGCCGGACAGCGAGGACTGGATGGGCGTGCCGATCGTCGAGGACGGCATCGTCCGCGGTGCGGTCGTGGTGCAGAGCTACGACGCCGCAGTGCGCTACAACGAGGCCGACCAGGCCCTGCTCGGCTACGTCGCGCAACACATCCTGAGCGCGCTGTCGCGGCGCGAGGCGCAGGAAGAGCTCGAGCGTCGCGTCGAATCGCGCACGATGGAACTGCGCAAGGAGATCCACGAGCGCCACCGTAGCGAGAAACTGCAGCGCGCGCTGTACCGGATCACCGAGCTGTCGGTGGCCAGCGACACTATAGAGGCCTTCTACGCCTCGGTGCACGAGATCGTCGGCGAGTTGCTCGATGCCCGCAATTTCTACATCGCGCTGCTGACCAGCGACGACCAGGACCTCGAGTTCCCGTATGCCGTCGACGAACGCGATGCCGAGTTTCCGCGTCGCGGCCGAGGCCGCGGCCTGAGCGAATACGTGCTGCGCACCGCTCGCCCGCTGCTGATCGACCGGGCCGGCATCGGCGCGCTCGAGGCCGCCGGCGAGGTGCTCACCTTCGGCGCCAAGTCGGTCTGCTGGCTGGGCGTGCCGCTGATGATCGGCAACCGTGCCCGCGGCCTGATCACCGTGCAGAGCTATACCCCCGATTACCTGTACACGCCGCGCGACGAGGAGCTGCTGAGCTTCGTCTCGCTGCACATCGCCAACGCCTTGCAGCGCCGGCAGGCGGACGAGTCACTGCGCCTGGCCTACGCCGAGCTCGAGCAGCGGGTCGAGCACCGCACCAGCGAGCTGGCTGACACCAACCGCGAGCTTCGCGACCAGATCTCGGTGCGCGAGAAATTCGAGAACAAGCTCAAGCACGAGGCGCTGCACGACGCACTGACCGGCCTGCCCAACCGCAGCCAGTTGCTGGTCACGCTGACCAAGTCGCTGTCCCGCTTCCACGCCGACCCCACGCACGCATTCGCGGTGCTGTTCCTGGACCTGGACCGCTTCAAGGTGGTCAACGATTCGGTCGGCCACCTGGTCGGCGACGAGTTGCTCAAGGAAGCCGCCAAGCGGATCGGTCACTGCATCCGCGAGCCCGACATCGTTGCCCGCCTCGGCGGCGACGAGTTCGCGATCGTGATCGACCGCGTGCACGACCCGGTCGAGGCGGTGATGGTCGCCGACCGCGTCATCCGCAGCCTGTCCGAGCCGATGCGCATCGCCGGCAAGGAGCTGTATACCTCGGCCAGCATCGGCATTGCCTTCTCGCACGAGCGCTACCGGCATCCGGAAGAGTTGCTGCGCGACGCCGACGTGGCGATGTACCGCGCCAAGGCGGCCGGCCGGCAGCGCTTCGCGCTGTTCGACGAGGGCCTGCGCGAGGATGCGCTGCGCCAGCTCGAGCTGGAAGGCGACCTGCGCCGCGCCGTGCAGCGCACTGAGTTCGAGCCGTACTACCAGCCGATCGTCCGACTTTCCGACGGTGCCGTCGTCGGCTACGAAGCGCTGATGCGCTGGCTCAATCCGGAACGTGGCTGCGTGGAGCCGGCCGACTTCCTCAGCACCGCGGAAGAAACCGGCACGTTGTCGCAGATCGACTGGCAGATCTACGACCAGGTTTGCTGCGACATCCGCACCCTGGGCGCCAGCGGCCGGTACGTCACCATCAATGTCTCGCCGCGGCACCTGCGCGCCGCCGGTTTCAGCGAACGCCTGCTGGCGCTGCTGGCCAGCCACGACGTGCGCCCGAACCTGCTGCGCCTGGAAGTGACCGAAGGCGCGTTGCTGGAGAATCCCGACCAGGTGCAGCTGTGCCTGGCGCAATTGCGCTCGGCCGGCGTGCAGACCTTGCTCGATGACTTCGGCACCGGATTTTCTTCCCTGTCCTATCTGCATCGCTTTCCGCTGCACGGCCTGAAGATCGATCGCTCCTTCGTCGCCGCGTTGCAGTACGGCGAGAGCGGCGGCAGCACAGCGATCGTCCGCGCGATCCGGCTGCTGGCCGATTCGCTGGGGCTGGAGGTGGTTGCCGAAGGCATCGAAACCGAGGAGCAACGGCAACAGCTTCGCCTGCTCGGACTGACGCTCGGCCAGGGATATCTCTTTGCGCGGCCGGCCTCGATGGAAGAGATCAGCGCGCGGCTTGGCTAGCGCAACATTCCTTCGCTGCGCATCCAGGCGATGGTGTCGGCGAGCAACACCTGCAACGGCGGCTCCTGATAGCCAAGCTCGATCCGCGCCTTGGTCGAATCGACGCGCAAGTGGTGGCAGGTGAATTCGGCCGCCTCGGGCGTGATTTCCGGCTGCTTCCCGGTCAACAGCGACAGGCCGTGCAGCAGTCGCGCGAAGCCCTTCAGTGCCCACGCAGGCGTGGCCTTGGAAGGCGTGCGTCGGCCGAGCATCTCGCCGGCGATGCCGACGAATTCCAGGAAGCTCGCGTGTTGGCCGCCGAGCAGGTAGGTCTCGCCGAAGCGGCCAATTTGCCAGGCGCGCACTTGCGCCTTGGCGATCTCGCGCACGTCAGCGAAGGCGCCCGATCCCGGCGGCACGCCGGGCAGTTTCTCCCGGTCGACCAATCCGACCAGCCGGGACCAGTTGCGGGTGTCGCCAGGACCGAGGATGTGCGAAGGCTGGAAAATCAGGAACGGCAGGCCCGAGTCGCGCACCGCCTGCTCGGCCAGGAACTTGCTGCGCTCGTAATTGATCCAGCTCTCGCCGCCTCGTTCGGTCACCGTCTCGCGCAAGGTTTCGTTGACCAGATGCGAGTAGGCCGACACGCTCGAGGTATGCATGAAGGCGCTGACGCCGGCCTCGCGCGCGGCGGCGAGCAGATTGCTGGCGCCGCCAACATTGGTTCGTGTCTGCGCTGCGTTGCGGGGACGCCAGGTATTGGTGTCGGCCGCCGCATGGAATACCGCGTCAACGCCGGCGACGGCCGCCTGCAGCGATGGCCGGTCAGTGACGTCGCCCCGGACCGGGCTGGCGCCGAGCCGGCGCAATTGGTCATCGGCTGCCGCGCTGCGGGACAAGGCCCGAACCTGGGACCCGGCCGCGAGCAGCTCGCGGGCCAGGTGCTGGCCCAGGAATCCGGCGCCGCCGGTAAGCAAAACCACGGCCATGGGATCCCCGGGGGAGCGTGCGAGGCCCGAGGATAGCCTCCTTCCCGAGGCAGTGTGACCGGCCGCACAACTATTTTTTAACTTGGTGGCCGAAATGTGCCGGCCGACACGTTATTCAGAGTATGGTTGATAAATCATCTCTAACGCCCTGTTTGGCAATGGATTAATGAACGCCCTCCTGATCCTCTGCGCGCTGTCCCTGATCGTGGTGGTCTTCGCCGCCGGGGTTCATCGCGTGCCGGCGCAAAGGGTGCTGACGGTTCGCCGCTTCGGCCGCTACCGGCGGATCCTGGGCCCTGGCTGGCACTGGATCGTGCCCAAGGTGGAACAGACCGGAGCGCAAGTAAGCCTGATCGGCCACCACCTGCATGTTCGTGGCAATGGCAGTCAGGAAGAGGCAGAGCTGTACTACCAGATCATGGAACCCGAAAAGGCCGGCGAGACCCTCGACCAGGTCGACGACTGGGTGGCGGCGCAAACGCGTGAAGCCCTGGACCATGATTGCCATTCGCCCGAGCAGCTGAAGACCGAGCTCAACCGGCGCGTTTCCGGACTCGGCCTTCGGGTCATCCGCTGCTCGCTGCACATCGGCTAGCTGCTTCCTGCGCTGCGCATGGCTGGCCCGCCCCTTGTTCAGGGACAATGCGGCCGATGAACCCTTTGCATCACCTCGCTCCCGAATTGATTGCCGGACTCGATGCGCTTGGACTTCCCGTCGAGTTGGCGCCGCGCCTGCTCGATTACCTGGCCCTGCTCGATCGCTGGAACAAGACCTACAACCTGACCGCCATTCGCGATCCGCGCGAGATGCTCGGCAAGCACCTGCTCGATTCGCTGGCGATGCATCCGTTCGTGACCGATGGCGCGCTGGCCGACCTTGGCACCGGCCCGGGCCTTCCCGGCATCCCGCTGGCCATCGCCAAGCCTGGCCTGCGCGTGGCGCTGGTGGAAAGCAACGGCAAGAAGGCGCGCTTCCTGCGCGAGGCGGTGCGCGTGCTTGCCCTGGACAACGCACGGGTGCTGGAGTCGCGCGCCGAAGCCGTGGCGGAGCCCGGCGCATTCCAACTGGTGACGGCGCGTGCACTGGATCGTTTGGCCGGCATCATCTCCGTGGGAGGCCACCTGCTGGCCCCGGGCGGCAAGTTGCTGGCGATGAAAGGCGTCCGCCCGGACCAGGAAATGCAAGAACTTCCCGCAGGTTGGCAAGTCAGCGGCGTCCATGGCCTGAATGTTCCCGGCCTGTCGGCGCAACGCCACTTGATTGAGATAACGCGAAGCTCGGCCGAACCGGCATAATTGCCAACCCGGTCAAGCGTGGGGACGCCGCCGAACCCGAGACTCATGCATGGCCCGCATCATCGCAGTTGCAAATCAGAAAGGTGGAGTGGGCAAGACCACCACTGCGGTCAACCTGGCCGCGGCGCTTACCCAGACGCCGCGCCGGGTGTTGCTGGTTGATATCGACCCGCAAGGCAACGCGACGATGGGCTCGGGCGTGGATAAGCGCGAGCTCGAGCACTCGATCACTGAAGTGCTCCTGGGTGAATCGCCTGTCGAGGCCGCGATCGTGCGCACGGACGAAGGTTATGACCTGTTGCCCGGCAACATCGACCTGACCGCGGTCGAGATCCAGCTGATGGACCTGCCTGCGCGCGAAGGCCGGCTGAAGGCCGCGCTGACGCCGCTGCGCGACCGATACGACTACATCCTGATCGACTGCCCGCCGTCGCTGTCGCTGCTTACGCTCAACGCGCTGGCGGCCGCCGATGGCGTGCTGGTGCCGATGCAGTGCGAATACTTCGCGCTGGAAGGCCTCAGTTCGCTGATCAACACGATCGAGGCGCTCAAGCAGCGGCTCAATCCGCAACTGGAAATCTTCGGCGTGGTGCGGACCATGTTCGACGTGCGCAACAACTTGGCCAACGCCGTGTCCGGCGAGCTGACCAAGCATTTCGGCGACATCGTTTTCCGCTCGATCATCCCGCGCAACGTGCGCCTGGCCGAGGCGCCGAGCCACGGCCAGAGCATCGTCGGCTACGACAAATCCTCGCGCGGCGGCATTGCCTACCTGGGCCTTGCCGGCGAGATCATCCGTCGCGAACGCGACGTGCGTGCGGACGAAAAGAAGAAGAACAAGGAGATTGCATGATGGCGACCCGGAAGACCGGACTCGGCCGCGGGCTGGAAGCGCTGCTTGGCAGCGGCAGCCGCAGCGCCAGCCCGACCCAGGCCACCGAAGCCGAACTGGCTGGCGACGGGTTGCGTCGCATCCAGATCGACCTGCTGCACCCGGGCAAATACCAGCCGCGCACCGGCATGGACGCGGCCCGGCTGACCGAACTGGCGGAATCGATCAAGGCGCAGGGTGTCATCCAGCCGCTCGTGGTCCGCGAAGTGGGCCGCAACAAGTTCGAGATCATCGCCGGCGAGCGCCGCTGGCGCGCCGCCAAGCAGGCCGGCCTGACCGAAGTGCCGGTGGTGCTGCGCGATGTCGATGACCGCTCGGTCATCGCGATGGCGCTGATCGAGAACATCCAGCGCGAGGACCTCAACCCGCTCGAGGAAGCCGTCGCGCTCAGCCGCCTGATCGACGAATTTTCGCTGACCCACCAGCACGCCGCCGAGGCCGTCGGCCGTTCGCGCGCCGCAGTGTCCAACCTGTTGCGCCTGCTGGAGTTGCCGGACGAAATTCGCAAGCTGCTCGAGGCGCGGCAGCTGGAGATGGGCCACGCACGCGCCTTGCTCACGCTGGCATCGCCCGCGGCCATCGCGCTGGCCCGCGAGGCCGCCGAGCAGGGCTTGTCGGTGCGCGAGGTCGAACGTCGCGCGCAGCAACTGGCGCAGGGAAAGATCCCAAGCCGCAAGGATGCCAAGCCGGTGAAAAAAGCCGACGCCGACATCGTCGTGCTCGAGCGCGAGTTGTCAGAGCGCCTGAATGCCAAGGTCGCCGTGCAGCACGGCCGCGGCGGCCGCGGCAAACTAGTGATCGAGTACCACGGCCTGGATGCGCTGGAAGGCATCCTGGAAAAGATTCGCGGCCCGCAGTGATAGGCCTTCGCATGTCGAATAGCCGAGGTCATTCCGGAGCCGAGCGATGAATGCAGAGACCGCGCCCGAGTTGTCGGTGGTGGTGCCGGTGTTCAACGAGCGCGACAACGTCACGCCGCTGGTGGATGAGATCGTCGCCGCGCTGCGCGGTCGCCTGCCGTTCGAGATCGTCTACGTCGACGACTGTTCCAAGGACGACAGTTTCGCCGTACTGATCGCGCTGATGGCGTCCACGCCTGAGTTGCGCGTACTGCGGCACGTCAGCCAGAGCGGCCAGAGCACCGCGATTCGCAATGGCGTCAAAGCGGCACGCGGCGCCTGGATCGCTACCCTGGATGGTGACGGCCAGAACGACCCGGCCGACATTCCCAAGCTGCTCGCCGCGCGCGACCAGGCCGATCCGGCGCTCAAGCTGTTCGCCGGCTGGCGGGTGACCCGGCGCGACAGCGGCAGCAAGCGCTGGGCTTCGAAGATCGCCAACGCGATCCGCTCGCGACTGCTCGAGGACGAAACGCCGGACACCGGCTGCGGCATCAAGCTGTTCGATCGCGCGGTGTTCCTCGATCTGCCCTACTTCGACCACATGCACCGCTACCTGCCGGCGCTGGTCAAGCGCGCCGGCTGGCAATCGGTCAGCGTGCCGGTCAACCATCGCGAGCGCTCGACCGGCGTGTCCAAGTACAACAACCTGCACCGCGCCTGGGTGGGCCTGGCTGACCTGCGCGGGGTCGGTTGGCTGATCAGGCGCAGCAAGCGGACCGAAGTCCGGGAGATGCCGCGCCCATGAATGAACAGATCGTCTGGCTGAGCGGCTTCGGCGTCCACATCACCCTGTGGAAGTTGATCGGCCTGACCGGCGCGCTGATGTTCGGCGGCCGCTGGCTGCTCCAGTTTATCGCCTCGCGCCGACAGGGCAAGCCGGTGATCCCGCGGGCCTTCTGGTACATGAGCATCGTCGGCAGCCTGATGACCCTGAGCTATTTCCTGTTCTCGTCAAAGCAGGACGCGGTCGGCGTGCTGCAGAACCTGTTCCCCAGCTTCACCGCCATCTACAGCCTGTACCTGGACATCCGGCACCGCGGCTGGCACCGGGACCGGGCTTCACACTAGACATCGCGCGTTGATGCTGAACGTCGTCGAGGGCGGGTGGCGCCCTGGTCGACACGGCGTAGCCGCTTCCTGCGGACTCAGTGTCGAGCGGTTGGCCATCCATGGCCAACCTCCTGTGCGCCACCCGCCCTCGCCGCCGTCCAGCATCCCGGCCAATCCGGCTCGAGAGGAAAGGATCAAAAGCCTGAGAGCCGCATTTGCCCTGCTTTCGAATCAATTCGTTGGGGTCGTACCCAGCGCTTGCTGGTGCCGGGGGCCGGGTTCGCACAGGAGGCCGGCCAGGGATG
>JANPDF010000047.1:0-4927 GCA_031431355.1 Gammaproteobacteria bacterium | reverse complement strand
AAGCCGCCGACGGCGGCACCCTGTTCCTTGACGAAATCGGCAACCTGCCGCCGGCGGGACAGATGAAACTGTTGCGCGTACTGGAGACCGGCCGCTTCGAACGGCTCGGATCCAACCGCGAGCGGCAGGTGAAAGTACGGGTGATCAGCGCCACCAACGCCGACCTGCCGGCGATGATTCGCGCCGGTACCTTTCGCGAAGACCTTTATTACCGCCTGAACCTGATCGAATTGCGCCTGCCGCCGCTGGCCGAACGCCAGGGAGACATCCTGCCGCTGGCCGAGTTCTTCCTGGGCAGCGCACACTCACTCAGCGAAGGGGCCCGCTCGGCGTTGCTGCGCCATGTCTGGCCCGGCAACGTGCGCGAGCTCAAGAACACCATGCAGCGGGCCAGCCTGCTTGCCGCGGGGCCGGTGATCTCCGCCGCCGAACTCGGACTGCCAGCCTCGTCGGTGCCGACGGCCGCCAGCACGAACGAAGCCGAACCGGATCGGGAGACCATCGAGAGATCACTGGCCCGGGTCGGCGGCGTGGTCGCGCAAGCAGCAGTCGAGCTCGGCCTGAGCCGACAAGCGCTGTACCGGCGGATGGATCGCCTGGGCATCAGCCGGCCCTGAGCATGAGCGAACTGCAGAAGAGTTTTTCGCTGGCGGCACGCTTCGCGGCGTTGGCCGCGTTGCTGGTGCTGGTCGCGGTACTGGTCACGCTCGGCCTGACCCAACTGTTCGCCGACAGCACGGTGCTGGTCGGCTGCCTGGCCTTGCTGGTGATGTTGCCGCTGGTGCTGTGGATGGTTCGCAGCCAGTTCGGGCCGATGCTGTCGCTGTTCCGCGCGCTCATCGGCACCGTCACCAGCTACCGAGAGGGCGATTTCTCCTTTGGCCTGCGCTGGCCCAGGCACGACGAGCTGCAAGAGCTGGTGGCGGCGCACAACGAACTGGGCGACGTGCTGCGCGAGCAACGGCTGGGACTGGTGCAGCGCGAGTTGCTGCTCGACACCATGGTGCAGAACACACCGGTGGCCATGCTGCTGGTCGCCGAATCCGGGCCGATCGTCTATGGCAACATCGCCGCGCGCCAGCTGCTCAACCAGGGACGCAAGCTGGAAGGGCACAACCTGGATGCAATCCTCAGCAATGCCGCGCTGCCCTTGCGCGATGCGCTCGACCGCGGCGGCGACGGCCTGTTCTCGGTCGGCGCCGAGGACGAGGAAGAGATCTACCACCTCGCCCGGCGCAGCTTCCGGCTCAATGGCCGCGCGCACGAACTGCTGCTGCTGCGGCAGATCACCGTTGAGCTGCGTCGCCAGGAAGTGCAGACCTGGAAGAAGGTGATCCGCGTCATCAGCCACGAGTTGAACAACTCGCTGGCGCCTGTGGCCTCGCTGGCGCACTCCGGCAGTGAGCTGTTGCGACGACAGCAATACGAAAAGCTGCCAACCATCTTCGCCACCATCGAGGAACGCGCCCGCCACCTTGAAGGATTCATCCGCGGTTACGCGCACTTCGCCAAGCTGCCGATGCCGCGTACCGAGGCCATCACCTGGCCGGAATTCGTCATCCGGCTGCGTAGCCAGATTCCGTTCGTGGTCGACGGCGACCTGCCGGAGGCGACCGCGCACTTCGACATGGCGCAGATGGAACAGGCGCTGCTGAACCTGCTCAAGAATGCGCATGAATCCGGATCACCCGCGGACCAGGTGACCCTGCGCGTGCGCCAGCTGGCCGGCACCTTGCGCATCGAAGTGATGGACCGAGGCAGCGGCATGAGCGATGCCGTGTTGTCGAATGCCCTGGTGCCGTTCTATTCGACCAAGCGTAGCGGCACGGGCCTCGGCCTGGCGCTGGCGCGCGAGATCGCCGAGGCGCACGGTGGCCGCATCAGTCTTGGCAACCGCGACGGCGGCGGCCTCTCGGTCGCAATGGTGATCGCGACCTGAGTCAGCGCTTGCGCGTCGGCCGCTTCCAGCCGTCGATGCTCGATTGCCGGCTGCGCGCCACGGTCAACTCGCCTTCCGGCGCATCCTTGGTGATCACCGAGCCGGCGCCAATGGTGGCGTCCTTGCCGATGGTCACCGGCGCTACCAGTGACGAGTTGGATCCGATGAAGACGCCGTCCTCGATCCGCGTCTCGAACTTGTTCACGCCATCGTAGTTGCAGGTGATGGTGCCGGCGCCGATGTTGACGCCATCGCCGATGGTCGCGTCGCCGAGGTAGGTCAAATGGTTGGCCTTGGAGCCGCGGCCAATGCGCGTCTTCTTGGTCTCGACGAAGTTGCCGACATGCGCGCCTTCGGCCAGCTCGGTGCCTGGTCGCAGCCGCGCGAATGGGCCGACGACGCAAGCGCCGTGCGTGGTCACGCCATCGAGGTCGCAATGGGCATGGACCACGGTGCCGGCGGCAAGCCGCACATTGCGGATCCGGCAGAACGGGCCGATGCGCACGCCATCGCCGAGCTGCACGTTGCCCTCGAGCACGACATTGACGTCGATCTCGACATCGCTGCCGACCGAGACGTTGCCGCGAACATCGAAGCGTGCCGGATCGGCGAAGCGCACGCCCTGCAAGGCCAGCTCACGCGCGGCGCGCAGTTGGAAAGCGCGCTCCAGGGTAGCCAGCTGCCAGCCGTCGTTGGCGCCTTCTGTTTCCACCGCGTCGGCCACGCGCACCACCGATGCCGGCGCCTGTTCGGCGGCGGCCATCGCGAAGATATCGGTCAGGTAATACTCGCCCTGCGAATTGCTATTGCGCAGTTGCGCCAACCAGGCGCGCAATGCCGCGGCGCGAGCCAGCACGATACCGGTATTGATCAGCCGGATCGCGCGCTGCGCCGCGCTGGCATCCTTGTGCTCGACGATCGCCGTTACCCGACCCTCGTCGTCCAGCACCAGGCGGCCATAGCCGGTCGGATCCGACAGCTCTGCGCCGAGCACGCTCAAGGCGCCGCCCTCGGCCTGCAGCGCGCGCAGCGTGTCCGCGCGGATCAGCGGCACGTCGCCGTACAGCACCAGCACGCGCGCGTCGTCGGGAATGTCGGGCATCGCCTGCTGCACGGCATGGCCGGTGCCCAGCTGCTGCGCCTGTTGTGGCCAACGCAGGTCGGTCTGCTCAGCGAATGCCGCGCGAACCTCGTCGCCGCCGTGGCCGTGGACGATATGGATCGTCCCGGCGCCAAGCGCGCGCGCCGCATCAATCACGTGCGCGAGCATCGGCCGGCCCGCCAGCGGCTGCAATACCTTCGGCCGCGCCGATTTCATGCGCTTGCCTTCGCCCGCGGCGAGGATGACGACGTGCAAGGGTTCGGTCATGGTCGGGCTCCTTGCCCATAGTATCGGCGGCGAAGCGCGCGCCTGCTAGCATTTGCCGTGTGCAATTCGCCCTTTCCCGCCAGCTGTTCCTGTTCCTGCTCGTCGGCGGTCTGCAGTTGCTGGTGGATTGGGCGGTATTCGTCCTGCTTACTTATCTGGGCCTGCCCCTGGTCGCCGGCAACATCGGTGGACGCGTGACCGGGGCGCTGCTCGGTTTCTGGCTCAACGGCCGCTACACGTTTGCCCATGGCGGCCAGCCCCGCCTTGATGGCATGCACTTGCGCCGGTTCATCGTCGCCTGGCTGCTGATCACCGTGCTCAGTACCGGGCTGCTGTCGCTGGTCGAGCATCAGTTCGACCTGCGCGCGGCCTGGATCGCCAAGCCGGCGGTGGAGGCGCTGATGGCCCTGGTCGGCTTCGGGGTTTGGCGGCAGTGGGTCTATCGCTGAAACAAGAACGCCGGCCCTTGGGCCGGCGTCTCGTCGAACACCTGGATCGACAGATCAGTGCTTGAGGTTCTTGCGCAGGCGTTCGAGCGCCGACAGCTGGGCCATCACTTCGGCCAGCTTGGCTTGCGCCTCGGCGATCTCCATCGCCTCGCCACGGTTGGCCAGCACGCGCTCGGCCTCTTCCTTGGCCTTCAACACCGCCAACTCGTCGATGTCGGTGGCGCGGATGGCGGTATCGGCGAGGATGGTGACGACCTGGGGCTGCACTTCCAGGATGCCGCCGGAAACGACGATGTCCAGCTTCTCGCCGTCGGCCATGGTCAGCACCAGCTTGCCCGGCTTGAGGCGGGTGATCAGCGGCGCATGGCGCGGCGCAATGCCGAGCTCGCCCATCTCGCCGGTGGCAACGATCATCACCACGTCGCCGTGGAAGATTTCTTCCTCGGCGCTGACGATGTCGCAACGGATCGTGGTGGTCATGGTGATTCCTTAGGCCGCCGCGCTCATCTTCTTGTTCTTCTCGATCACTTCCTCGATGCCGCCGACCATGTAGAAGGCCTGCTCCGGGATGTGGTCGCACTCGCCATCGCAGATCATCTTGAAGCCGCGGATGGTTTCCTTCAGGGTCACGTACTTGCCCGGCGAACCGGTGAACACTTCAGCGACGTGGAAGGGCTGCGAGAAGAAGCGCTCGATCTTGCGCGCGCGCGACACGGCCTGCCTGTCTTCTTCCGACAGCTCGTCCATGCCCAGGATCGCGATGATGTCCTTGAGCTCTTTGTACTTCTGTAGCGTCGACTGCACGCGGCGTGCAGTGTCGTAGTGCTCGTGGCCGATCACGTTCGGATCCAGCTGACGCGAGGTGGAGTCGAGCGGATCGACCGCCGGGTAGATACCGAGCGAGGCGATGTTACGCGACAGCACCACGGTCGCGTCCAAATGGGCGAAGGTGGTTGCCGGCGACGGATCGGTCAAGTCATCGGCGGGCACGTACACTGCCTGGATCGAGGTGATCGAGCCGGTCTTGGTCGAGGTGATGCGCTCCTGCAGCACGCCCTTTTCCTCGGCCAGCGTCGGCTGGTAGCCCACGGCAGACGGCATACGGCCGAGCAGCGCCGACACTTCGGTACCGGCCATCGTGTAGCGGTAGATGTTGTCGACGAAGAACAG
>JANPDF010000046.1:0-2128 GCA_031431355.1 Gammaproteobacteria bacterium | reverse complement strand
GGCGCTTCTTTGAGAACGCCAACCAGGCCGCGGTGAAGAAACACCTGGTCGAACAGTTCTGCGTGATCCTCGGCGGCCCATGCAGCTACACCGGCCGCGACATGATCACCGCGCACAAGGGCTTCAACATCGAGCGCAGTCATTTCTACGCGTTGGTGGAAGTGCTGCAGCAGTCGATGGACGCGCGCAAGATCCCGTTCCGTTCGCAGAACAAGCTGCTGGCCAAGCTCGCGCCGATGCATCGCGAGATCGAAGGGCGGTGAGTGGGGGTGAGTGGAGGGGTTGTCGCGGCTGAAGCCGCTCCCACATGGGGGCGGGGTGGAGTAGGGCGGCTTAGCGCAGGTGCGCGGCGACATCACGTCGCGGTAGTTCATCGAGCAGGCCGCGGACTTCGAGTTCCTCTTCGACGAGTCGGGTAGCTTCGCCGGATTCCATCGGCCGGTGCCAGAAGTAGCCCTGGGCGAAGACCTCGCCTAATTCGGCCAGGCTCTTGGCCTGGGCCACGGTTTCCACGCCCTCGATCACCACTTTGGCGCCGCAGGTATGCGCCATCGCCACCAGTTGTGGCAGCAATGCGGCGGCCTTGCCCTCTCCATCGGCGCGCGCCAGGACAGAGCGATCGACCTTGACCATATCCGGATGGAAGCTCGTTAGCCGCGACAAGTTCCAGGCTCCAGTACCGAAGTCGTCGACGCTCAGCCGGTGACCGGCCTTGCGCAAGCGGTCGAGGACCGCCTCCAGGCCTTCGGCCTCGAAGGTGCGCTCGGTCAGTTCGATGACGATCTGCGAGACGGGAATACCGGCGGCGGTCAGCGTCCAGTCCATGTCATCGAGCAGCCCGGGGCTGGCGACATCGGCCGCAGACAGGTTGAAGGCAACGTACAGGTGCGGGTTGGCCACCAGCGTGCCACCGAACTCGCGCACCAGGTTGGCGACCATGCAGCGCGCCAGCTCCGCGCCTAGTCCGAGCGACTCGATCATCGGCACGAAGCGTGACGGCGATATTTCCTCGCCGCTGGCCGACTGCCAGCGTGCCAGGCATTCGAAGCCGACCACGCGGGGTCCGCTTTGCTCGAAGCCAACAATCGGCTGCAGCGCCACGTGCAGCAGGCGGTGCTTGAGCGCCTCGCGCAGCTCGTACTTCAGCGAGCGCCGGTGGCGGATCGCCAGTGACGCCAGCATCAACAGCCCGAGCCCGGCCACGGCGCCGGCGCTGAGGTAGCGCGCGCGCGTTCTTGCGGAGGCAGCGCGCAGCGCCGCCAGTGGACGTGCCGCGACCGCCAGCGTGCGGCCGTCACTGCTCCTTGAGACCGCCACGAGGTGCTCATCCACGGTCAACGAACCGCCGCCCGCTTTCCATGCAGCGAGCTCCAGCGATCGCGGCAGCGCGCCGCTGGAGACTATGCGTTGGCCCGATTCGACTTCCAGGATGGAGACCCACGTCTGCGGCGGCAACGGCGTATCGAGGAAGCTGGCCAGATCGGTCGCCGGCGTGCTCGCCGCCTCGGCGCGCAGTTGCATCGAGCGCTGCTCGACCTGTCGGGTGATTTGCATCAACTCGCTGCGCGCCGACCACCAGGTGCTGCCTTCATTCAGCAATCCGGCCACGAGCAGCGAACCGGCGAGTAGTACTGCGCCAGCTAGCAAGACCTGTTGTTGGTATCCCAAGCGCAAGGTCGCTCCCCCGAGGTCCGTGACTAGTCTATTCCTCCGCCGCGCCAAGTGGCGGGTCCGGTTGCGGCCCTTCTTGCGGCCCGGCCGAGCGGGCCCCCGCGTTACAATCGGGGTCTCGAAGACCGCTGCAGAGATCGCCATGAGTACCCCGGCCAGCACCCTTCCCAGTTCCGAGGCGCAAGCCGAGCGTAGCCCGCTGCGCTTCGTCACTGCCGCCAGCCTGTTCGACGGCCACGACGCCGCCATCAACTTCCTGCGCCGGCTGATCCAGGCCCAGGGCGTGGAAGTGGTGCACCTGGGCCACAACCGTTCGGTCGAGGACGTGGTGCGCGCCGCGCTGCAGGAAGACGCCGACGGCATCGCGCTGTCCAGCTACCAGGGCGGCCACATCGAATACTTCAAGTACATGGTGGACATGCTGCGCGAGCGCGGCGCCGGGCATATCCGGGTGTTC
>JANPDF010000045.1:0-5960 GCA_031431355.1 Gammaproteobacteria bacterium | reverse complement strand
GGTGAAGCTGGTCTGCGCAAACGGCACGATGCCTCAACGACGGGTGCCAACCCAAGCGGGCTAAGCGACGCGTTGCCGTGTGCACCGAACGGAGACGGGGGTCGACTGGCGGCTCGACCGAGCGCGCAGTGCGAATCGAGCCGTCAGGCGGCCGCCGTTCGCGATCCAACGTCAGGATGCCGCTTCGAATTCAAAACCGGCGTTGGCCATTGCGGGCGGCTGTCGGTTCCCATTTTTTCCAAGCCGATATCGGGCGGCGACAAAAAATGGGAGCCGACAGCCGCCCCGTCGCGGCCGTGCTCACGCTTGGCTCCCCGGACTTCCGTGAATAGCCAAAAAAAGGCCCGCCGAAGCGGGCCTTTTCAATTGCGCATTGCCAGGATCAATTCTGGTTAGGCGTATTTTCCGCGAGGTACTCGTGGCTGTCGGCGTTGTCGATCGCCTTGGCCGGGTCGCTGATGGCGAGACTCTGGGCGCCGGTCTGGCCGTACACCCAGTCATTGGTTCCGGCGACGACGTCGAAGTGGCTCATCTCGTGGATCAGCGTGCCACCCTTGGAGTCAGTGCCGGCCAGCGGAGCCGACCAGAACGCATTGCAGACCCAGATCTGATACGGCTGGTTCGCATACACATAGGCGTAATAGTTTTGGTTGCAGCCGCAGTTGATCTTGACCTCGCCATTGCTCTGGTCCATCTTCGAATCGATTGCGACAAAGTGCTGACTGACGGTGCCATAGCGCGTGCTGTCGTAGGCGCCCATCCAGGTGGTGTAGCGCGGACCCTGATTGTTTCCGGCCAGGTAGCCCTTGCCGTTCTCCGAGTAGGCGCGCGCCTGATTGACCGCGGCGCCGGCTCCGCTGATCTGGGTGCTGGAGCAGCCGACGTAGCTGACGCCGTTGACGACGGTGGCGGTGCCGCCCGACGGTGGCTTGCGGCTGTTGCTGCCGTTCTGCAGGAACTTCAGCGCATTGTCCGCGTCTACCCAGAGCTTCAGGGTCGGCGACTGCAAGGTGGCCATGCGGCCATTACTGCCAGCCAGCGCGCGGCCGTTTGCCGTCTTGGCGCCCTGCAGGAACGAGACGAAGTTGATGCTGTAGTCGCCACCGCGGCTCAGGTCGTAGGACTTGCTGAGGTCAACCGAGACAACCTTGGTTTCAAAAGGCTGGAAGGTGACCAGCTCGGCTTCGGTTGGCGCGGCGCGCTTGATCATCGGACCCAGGTAGGCCACTTCCTTGCCACCCTGGAACACCTGGAACAGCTTTGACTCGCTGTTTGTGGACGGCAGCTGCCAGTAGGGCACCTTCACCACTTCCGCGCTGTTGTTGGTGATCTTGAATTCGACCGTGCCCATGAAGGCCTGCGAATGGCTCGCATCGGCGAGCATGCTGACAAGCAGCGGATTCTTCAGCGCGGCTTCCGAACCCTGGCGGGCAGCGAACGACAGGCCGGTCGCGGCGACCAGAGCGGCGGCAAGCACGATGTTGCGAGTGGCGTTGGACATGCAAACTCCCCGTGGGAAATGGTGGCAAAGAAATGTCCGCTGAGCGGCGGACCGGCCCACCATAGCGATTTGTGAGCCAGTTCGCATGTTGCAGTGCGGTATTGCTCAGTCCTTGTAGTCCCGATGGCAGCTGTCGCAGGCCTTGCCGAGATTGTTGATGGTCGCCACGGCCGCCGCGCAGTTGGCGGGAGGCGCCATCAGGGCAGCATCGGCGGCGGCCCGCAGGTCGCTGGCATAGCGGCCGAACTGAGGTTCCGCATGCTCGTCAGCGAAGGCCGGCTCGATGTCGTTGGCCACCATGCGCAGCGTCTGCAGCCGGGGAGTCAGGTCGGTCGGCGCGCACCTGGCCTGCTTCACGCTGCTGTCCAGCGCCTTCATCTGCTGTCCCATCATGGCCATGACCGCGTTTTCGTAGGCGGTGCCCCGGTTCATGGCGTTGATGGCAATCAGGGTGCAGGCGGCGCCAACGGCGAGGCCGATCAACAGCAGGATGAGTGAACGCACGATAGTCCTCCGGTTTTTTCGAAGGCTAGCACGCGTCGGCGAGCAAGACGGGGCGCCTGGATCGAGGTCCGGCCCGCTGGCCGACTTACAATCGCGGGATGGACAAAGTCTCAAGCGAGCGTTTTTCCGGCATCGATCGGCTTTACGGCCGCGGCACCATCCACCGCTTGGCGTCCACCAGCGTGTGCGTGGTCGGACTGGGTGGCGTCGGCTCCTGGGCGGTCGAGGCACTGGCCCGTTCCGGGATCGGCGCGCTGACGCTGATCGATGCTGATGAGGTCTGCCTCTCCAACACCAACCGGCAGTTGCATGCGCTGGATGGTCAATTCGGCCGCGGCAAGGCTGATGTGCTGGCCGAGCGCTGCCTGGCGATCAATCCGGCAATCAAGGTGACCGGCATTCCCCGTTTCCTCACTCCCGGCAACCTCTCCGAACTCCTGGACCGGGGCCACGACGTCATCCTGGACGCCTGCGACAGCTTCCGCACGAAAGTGGAGGCGATCGCCTGGTGCCGCCGCCGCAAGCAGGCGCTGGTGGTGGTCGGCTCGGCCGGCGGCCGCACCGATGTCACCCAGGTCCGGATCCGCGACCTGTCGCGCACCGAGCACGATGCCTTGCTGGCGTTGGTCAGGAAGAAGCTTCGGACAGAATTCGGGTTCCCGAAGAATCGCGACCGCTACTTCAGTGTGCCGGCGGTGTACTCCCTCGAGAATGTTCGCTACCCCCAGGCCGACGGCTCCGTCTGCGGCAAGCGGCCCGATCTCGGCCCCGACGCCGCCCTGAAGCTCGACTGCGGGGCGGGCCTCGGCGCGGCGACGCACGTCACCGGCGCCTTCGCGTTCGCCGCCGTGGGTAAAGTCATCGAGCTCCTGTTGAAGCCGCCCAGACCGACAAGCACCGGCAGCGAAAGTCCGGCCAGCGCCTAGGCTGGACTCAGCCCAAACAGTCGCACCGCATTGGCCGTGGTCGCCGAGGCCATCGCCTCGACCGAAACCTTCCTGAGCGAGGCGATGGCCTCAAGGACGTGTCGGATGCGCGAGGGCTCATTGCGCTGGCCGCGATGGAAGGCATCGGGCTGGTCGGGCGCATCGGTCTCCAGCAACAGCAGATCCAGCGGCATGGTCGCCACCAGCCGGCGCAGGCGGTTGGCGCGCTCGTAGGTCACTGGACCGCCGATGCCGAGCATGAAACCCATCTTGAAAAGCTGGCGTGCCTGTTCCTCGCTGCCCGAGTAGCTGTGCACGACGCCGCGCAGGCCGCCGACACGGCGCAGGCTGGCGATCACTTCCTCGACTGCCCGCCGGGCGTGCACGATCACCGGAAGCCCACAGTCCCTGGCCAGTTCGAGCTGGCGGTCGAAGAACCATCGCTGGGAGTCGCCGTCCAGACCCTCGATGTAGAAATCCAGGCCGCATTCGCCGATGGCTGCGGGCCTTTCGCGCTCAACCCATTCGCCGAGCTCCTGCACGTGTTCGGGGCGATGGTTGCCGATCAGCATCGGATGCAATCCGTAGGCCGGATGCAGTCCGGGACGCAGCGTGCACACATCGCGAAGCTTTTCCCAACCCGCGCGGTCGATCGCGGGCACCAATTGGCGGAAGACACCAGCGGCTTCGGCCCGCTCGATCACCGCCGGACGATCGCCGTCGAACTCCGGCGCGTCCAGGTGGCAGTGGCTGTCGAAAATCACCCGACGGGTCTCGCTAGCCTGGGGTCACGTCTATCGGAGGCCGGGGCTCCGGGTCTTTCTTCCAATGCGCAATGATCAGCGCCCCGAGCCCGAGCAGTAATTCGTCGGCCAGCGGAATGAAATCCGGGATTAGGACATCGAGCAGGAACAGCGCCAGCGTCACCGCGAACAGCGTGGGAAACCGCAGCCGGCTGGCAAAGGCAAAGATTGGTCCGGTGTGGGGTTTGGGCATCGCTCGAGAACTCCTTGAGGCAAAAAAATATCACGTTCCCTGAACCAGGCACCCAGGCCGCGGGAGACCATTCAGCGGGTCTGCGCGATCATTGTGGCTGCGCTGCGGTCCGTCCGCACATTAGAGGAGTCTTCATCATGAACAACACCGCAACAGTTGCGCTGGTTTCCGTGCTCGCCGCGGGCGCGGCTCTCGGCGCCTATCGTGCCGGAGTGATCGGTCCGCAGTATGCGGAGGTCGTCCGGGCCACCCCGGTCACGGTCACCGAGCCCCTTTACGCCGACATCGTCGACGTCGTCCCGATCACCCAGACCCATTCGGTGCCGGAAAAGGTTTGTGAAGATCAGGTTGTCCAGGTCGCCAAGCCGGAACGCTTCGGCGACAAGGACGGCATGGTTGCCGGCGCCGTGGTCGGCGGAATCCTGGGTAACCAGGTGGGCGGCGGCGATGGCCGCAAGCTAGCCACACTCGCCGGCATCGTCGGCGGCGGAGTCGTCGGCCGGAACATTGACCGTCGCCATGCCAGTTCCCGGACGGTGAGCCAGACCCAGCGGGTCTGTCATACCGAATCCCGCCAGGAGTCGACCACCGTTGGTTATGAGGTCCAGTACCAGCTGGATGGCAAGCTGGTGACCAAGCGGATGAGCAAGAAGCCGAGCGACCAGGTCTGGGTCGGTGACCGCAGCCGCATCGTCGGTTACGACGTGGACTGGCGCTATCGCGATCGCACCGGGACCATCCGGACCACCGAAAAGCCGGGCGAACGCCTGCCCATGGTCGATGGCGCCATCGTCGAGAGCAAGAGCCGGGAGCCTGTGAAGCAAGGTTGATAATGCGTGGGCTTGGCCAGTCGGGCTAAAATACCGGTTTAACCCGACTGGCAGCCCCCGATGGCCCTGAATCCGACCGACCTGTTCGATATTCGCTCGCTGCTCTCCGAAGAGGAGCGGATGATCCAGGACTCGGTCGCCCGGTTTACCGACGAGCGGGTAGTGCCGATCATCGGCGACTGTTTCGACCAGGGACGTTTTCCTGACGAACTGGTGCCAGAAATCGCCGCGCTGGGACTGTTCGGCTCGTCCTTGCCGGAAAAGTACGGCTGCGCGAACCTCAATGCAGTCAGCTACGGCCTGATCTGCCAGGAACTGGAACGCGGGGACTCCGGCATCCGCAGCTTCGTCTCGGTGCAGAGCTCGCTGTGCATGTACCCGATTTTCGCCTACGGCAGCGAAGAGCAACGGGAGAAATACCTGCCCAGCATGGCCCGCGGCGAGATCATCGGCTGCTTCGGCCTGACCGAGCCGCAGGGCGGCTCTGACCCAGCCAACATGAAGACGCACGCCCGGCGCGACGGCGATGACTGGGTCATCAACGGCGCCAAGATGTGGATCACCAACGGCAGTATTGCCGACGTGGCCATCGTCTGGGCACAGACCGAAGACGGCATCCAGGGCTTCCTGATCGACAAAGGCACCCCAGGCTTCGCGACGCAGGTCATCCACAAGAAGATGAGCTTGCGCGCCTCGGTTACCTCGGCGCTGTTCTTCGACAACGTGCGCTTGCCAGACTCGCAGCGGCTGCCCAATGTGAAGGGACTCAAGGGTCCGTTGGGATGCCTGACCCAGGCACGCTATGGCATCACGTGGGGCCCGATCGGCGCGGCCATTTCCAGCTACACCTGCGCACTGGACTATTCCAAGTCCAGGATCCTGTTCAACCGACCGATCGCCGCCACCCAGGCAGTGCAGCTCAAGCTGGCCGACATGGCCCGGCGAATCACCCTGGCACAGCTGTTGTCATTGCAGCTCGGCCGCCTGAAGGATGCCGGGAACATGCAGCCCGCCCAGGTCTCGATGGCCAAGTGGAACAATGTGCGCATGGCGCTGGATATCTCCCGCGAGGCGCGTGACATCCTCGGCGGCGCGGGCATTACCACCGAATATCCGCCGATCCGCCACGCCCTGAACCTGGAGTCGGTGATCACCTACGAAGGCACCGAAACCGTGCACCAACTGGTTATCGGCCGGGAAGTG
>JANPDF010000044.1:0-26380 GCA_031431355.1 Gammaproteobacteria bacterium | reverse complement strand
TGGGAGATCGATCTGACCTACTACGGCCTGCGCCTGATGGCCCTGCTCGGCCTGGTCTGGGACCTGAAGGCGATGCCGGCATCCATGCGGCACGCGCGGCTCGAGGCACGATGAAAATAGCCGTTGTCGGGAGTGGAATTGCCGGGCTCGGCGCTGCCTGGCTCCTGTCGCGCGCGCACGATGTGGTGCTGTTCGAGGCGCAATCGAGGCTCGGCGGCCACACCCACACCCATCGCGTTGCGAGTAGCGAAGGCGAACTCGCCGTAGACACTGGCTTCATCGTCCACAATCCAGACAACTATCCGGTGTTCACCCGCATGCTGGCCGAACTCGGCGTGGCCTCGCAACCTACTACCATGGGCTTCTCCGTGCAGGACGCCCGCACCGGCCTGGAGTACAACGCCACCAACCTCAACTCGATGTTCTGCCAGCGCCGCAACCTGGTTTCACCCCGCTTCCTGCGCATGGTCCGCGAGATCGTCCGTTTCTATCGCGACTCTCGCAGCCTGCTTGCCCTTGATGGCGAAGGACCGACGCTGGGTGAGTACGTGCGCGAACACGGGTACTCGGACTTATTCGTCGAGGACCACCTCGTCCCGATGGCATCGGCACTTTGGTCGTCGCCCTCGTCGAGCGTCATGCAGTTCCCGGCCAAGTACCTGGTCCGGTTCATGGACAACCACCACATGTTGCAAGTTGATGGCCGTCCGCAGTGGCGCGTGGTGCAGGGTGGCTCGTCCAGCTACATCGCCGCGATGAAAGCCAACTGGAACGTCGCGGTCCGGCTGAGTTCACCGGTTCGGACGGTGCGACGGGAAGCTGGCTGCGTGATGGTGGCAGCCGACACCGGCGAGGAGGCCTTCGACCAGGTCGTGCTCGCCTGCCACAGCGACCAGGCCCTCAGCCTGCTCGCCGATCCGACCGAAGAGGAGCACGCTATCCTCGGCGCCATCCGGTATCAGGAAAACGAGGCAGTGCTGCACACCGATACCAGCCTGCTGCCCGCAAGGCGCGCCGCATGGGCGGCATGGAACGCCTACATCCCCGCACAGGTCGGCGCCGACTGCACCGTGAGCTATTGCATGAACCTGCTGCAGTCCTTGCGCACCACGGAAACTTACGTCGTCACGCTCAACCGTAGCGACGAGATCGCCGCGGACAAGGTGATCGCAAGGATGCGCTACCAGCATCCCATCCACGACCACCGCAGCGTCGCGGCGCAGTTGCGACGCCAGGAGATCAATGGAGTCTCGCGCACCTGGTACGCCGGCGCCTATTGGGGCTTTGGATTCCACGAAGACGGACTGCGCAGCGGCGTCGAGGCCGCGCGCGAGCTTGGAGTTGCATGGTGAGCACGCCACGCCAGAGCGCCATCTACGAGGGATGGGTCCGTCACCGCAGGTATCGCCCGGCGATGAACGACTTCCGATACCGGATGTTCCAGTTGTACCTGGACCTCGACGAACTCCCGCACCTGTTCGACCGACGGTGGCTGTGGTCGCTGGACCAGGCCAACCTTGCCCAGGTTCGACGATCGGATTACTTCGGCGATCCCGCCATCCCTCTGGCCACCGCCGTGCGCGATCGCGTGCAGGCCGAAACTGGCACCAGGCCAACGGGCCCGATCAGGCTGCTGACCAATGGCCGCTATTTCGGCGTACTGATGAACCCCGTCAGCTTCTACTACGGCTTCGCCGAAGACGGCCTGACTCTGGAATGGATCCTTGCCGAGATCACCAATACGCCCTGGGGCGAACGCCACGCCTATCTTCTGCCCGTGGCATCGGCGACGCCCAGCGGCCGCACGCTGCACTGGGCGCTGGCCAAGGAATTCCACGTCTCGCCCTTCATTCCGATGGACCGCAACTACCAATGGGCGTTCACCGTTCCCGGCGAAACGCTGCATGTGCACATGGACGTCACCGACGGTGGCGAGCGCGAGTTCGACGCCACCCTGTCCCTGGACCGGCGGCCGCTGGCCGCGAACACGCTGGCTTCATCCCTCGCACGGTATCCATTGCACACGGCGAAAGTCGCGGCCGCGATTTACTGGCAGGCAGCCCGGCTGTGGTTAAAGCGCGTCCCGTTCCAGCCCCATCCCAACCTGTTGCACCGCAACCTCCGGAGTTCCAGATGAGCAGTCCCGCCGAATCGCTTGCCCGAGACCACGCCGCCACCCCTGGTTTCGGCGGGATAGACAGGTTCCTGCGCAAGCAGCTGTTCGACCGCTTGCAGGGAATCCGTGGCGGCCAGGTTCGCATCCACGATCAGCTCGGTGTTTGCCAATTCGGCCACGCCGGCAAGCCCGGCGAGCTGTCGGTGAACCTCTGGATCCATGACGCGGATTTCTACCGTCAGGTCGCCAGTAACGGCTCGGTTGGCGCTGGCGAAGCCTACATGGACGGCGCCTGGAGCAGCGACGACCTGGTTGCACTGGTTCGCCTGCTGGTCCGCAACCAGGAGTTGCTTGATGGCGTCGAAACCGGGCTGGCGCGCCTCGGGGGCTGGGCGATGAAAGTCCTGCACTCGTTCCATCGCAATACCCGCGGCGGCAGCCGGCGCAACATCGCTGCGCATTACGACCTGGGTAACGAATTCTTCCGGATTTTCCTCGACAGCAACCTCATGTACTCGTCGGCAATTTTCGATTCGCCGGCCGACAGCCTCGAGGTCGCTTCGCTGCGCAAGCTCGACCGCATCTGCCAGAAGCTCGAGCTAAGTGCCGATGACCACCTGCTGGAGATCGGCACTGGCTGGGGCGGAATGGCCCTGCATGCCGCGCACAACTACGGTTGCCGCGTCACCACCACAACCATCTCCGCCGAACAACACGCGCTCGCCAGCGCCCGCATCCAGGAAGCCGGGCTGGGCGAGCGGGTCACTGTGCTGCGCGAAGACTATCGGGACTTGCGCGGAAGCTACGACAAGCTGGTCTCGATCGAAATGATCGAAGCGATCGGGCACCAGTACATGGACCGCTACTTCGAAAAATGCGCGCAATTGCTGAAGCCGGATGGACTCGCGCTGGTCCAGGCAATCACCATCGAAGATCACCGCTACGAACTGGCGCTGCGTTCGGTCGACTTCATCAAGCGGCACGTTTTCCCAGGCAGTTTCATCCCCTGCGTCAGCGCGATGACCGAGTCTGCGGCGCGCGCGGGTCGCCTGCGCCTGTTGAACCTCGAGGACTTCGGGGCAAGCTACGCGCTCACGTTGAACCATTGGCGGAAGCGCTTCACCCTCGGACTGGATCGCGTCCGCTCGCTGGGCTACGACGAACGCTTTGTCCGGATGTGGGAGTTCTATCTGTGCTATTGCGAAGGCGGCTTCCTCGAGCGTTCGATCAGCGACGTGCAGATGCTGTTCGCGCCTTCCAACAATCGCCGCGCTCAGTACTTGCCGGGCCTGTGAAAATGTCGAACCGCCGCGGCTGGCTCCTTTGCAACGCCGTCGGTTACCAATCGGTCTGGCTGGCGTGCGCGCTCGGCGCGGCCCATGGTCGGTTGTGGGTTGCTCTACTCGCGTTTCCGGTCTTCGCCGTCCTCACCCTGCGATTCGGTGGACGGATGGACGCCGACCTGCGCTCGGTATTTCTAGTGTTGCCGATTGGATTCGCGCTGGATAGCGTCCTGCTTGCCTCAGGTGTGCTGGCCTATGCAACGCCGTGGCCGCTCGCGGGCGTCGCCCCTGCGTGGATCTGCGCAATCTGGGCGGCATTTGCGCTCACCTTGAACCACTCGTTCGCATTCCTGGCTGCACGACCAGGACTTGCAGCCGCAGTCGGCGCAATCGGGGGGCCAGCCGCCTACCTCGCTGCCGCAGGACTGGGCGCGGTCAAGTTCGAGGTGCCGCTGGTTTGGGCACTGTTGGCATTGGCTGGATCATGGTCCGTAGTGCTACCTCTGATCATGTCGCTCAACGTCCATGCCCTCGCGCGCAAGGCCGTGCCGGCATGAGCGTAATCCACCTGGTCCTGCTGGTCTGGCTGGTATCGGCGCTGGTGATGGCCGGCACGTGGGCTGTCTCGATGCGGGCCAACAACGTCGGCTACGTCGACGTCGCTTGGGCCGGCCTGATGGCAGTCGCCGCACTGCTGGTTGGGGCACTAGCCGAGGGAACCGAACTGATCCGGGGTCTGGTCGCGCTGTTCGGCAGCTTATGGGGCGCGCGCCTGTCCCTGTACCTGCTTGGACGCGTGCTCCACGAGCCCGAAGATGGCCGCTACCAGGCACTGAGGCAGCGCTGGAATGGAAGCGCCGGCAAGTTCTTCCTGTTCTTCCAATTGCAGGCCATCGTGGTCGCTGTGTTCGCCGTGCCCTTCATCGCCGCCGCGAGCCGCCACAGCGATCCGGCCCCCGCGTGGATCGCGGCCGCGGTCGCCACCTGGCTGTTCTCCGTGGGTGGCGAGGCAATGGCGGACCGACAACTGGCGTCGTTTCGATCCGAGCCGGGCAATCGCGGCCAGACCTGCCGGCGCGGAATGTGGTCGTGGAGCCGGCATCCGAATTACTTCTTCGAGTGGCTGCACTGGTTCAGCTATGTGTTCCTGGCCGTCGGCAGCCCGCTTTTCTGGCTGTCCCTGACCGGTCCTGTCGTCATGCTGGCTTTCCTGTATCGCGTGAGCGGCATTCCATGGACGGAGGCCCAGGCTCTACGGACGCGCGGGGACGACTACCGCCGCTACCAGAAACAAGTCAGCGCATTCTTTCCCTTGCCGCCCAAGCGCGGCTGAAGCCACCGGAGCCACCCATCATGTCGATGATCGAACTTTGCGAGCGCGGGCTGGTTCCCGATGTTCTCGCCAGATATGGCATTCGTCGCCTGTGCGCCCAACGACTTGCCGACGAAGGCGCGACCAGCCCCGATCGGGCCCACGAGCGATTCCAGGCCCTCATGGGACAGTTGCGCGAGAGCCCGATCGCCATCGAGACCGACGCCGCCAACCAGCAGCACTACGAGTTGCCCACGCGCTTTTTCCAGTATTGCCTGGGCAAGCGACTGAAGTATTCGAGCTGCCTGTACACCACAGGTACGGAAAGCCTCGATGAAGCAGAAGAGGCCATGCTGGCCATTTACGGAGAACGCGCGGAACTGGCCGACGGCCAGCAAATCCTGGAACTGGGCTGTGGATGGGGATCGCTGACCCTGTGGATGGCAGAGCGCTACCCGAATGCAAGGATCACGGCGGTTTCCAACTCCGCGACCCAGCGCGCGCACATCGAGGCTCGCTGCCTCGCGGGAGGGTTCGCCAACGTGCGCGTGCTCACCCGCGACGTCAACCAGCTCGAGCTCGAGCCGGCGCAATTCGACCGCTGCGTGTCCATCGAGATGTTCGAGCACCTGCGCAACTACGACTCCCTGTTTTCCAGGATCGCTGGCTGGCTCAAGCACGATGGCAAGTTGTTCGTGCACATTTTCTGCCACCGCAGCCTGATGTATCCGTTCGAGACGCAAGGCGAAGACAACTGGATGGGCCGCTATTTCTTCACCGGCGGCCTGATGCCATCGGCGGACACCTTGCTGCACTTCCAACAGCACCTGGGCCTCGAGGAGCGCTGGCTGCTCCCGGGCACGCACTACCAGCGGACGGCAAACCACTGGCTGGCCAACCAGGACGCCCATCGCGACGAGGTGATGACGGTACTGTCGGAAACCTATGGCCAGGCCCAGGCAGCGCGCTGGAACCAGCGGTGGCGGATGTTCTGGATGTCGTGCGCCGAGCTATTCGGCTACGACGACGGGCGCGAGTGGCTCGTCGCGCACTACCGGTTCAGCAAGGACAGCGCTACTGAGCGCCTGCCACCGGTGCCGAACTCGCTGGCGCAGGCGTAGTGGCCGTGGGCTTGCCGGTGGCAACGCGGATTCCCTTGGCTTTCATCCAGGCATCGAATTCGGCCGCGGTCATGCGCTTGCCGTTCTGGCTCATGTCGAACCGCCACGGCGTGTTGTCGTCCTTGGTCAACGGCGCGTAGGCGCCCGGCGCCGAAGCCGCGAGGATTGCGGCCTGGGTGCGAATGCTGGCGATGGCATCGCCCGCGCTCATGCAATACGGATCCGGCTGGATCGGACGCAGCATCTCGGGCGCGACCAGCGTCAGGCTGGGATTGCCCTGCGCCTTGAACCGTAAAAGGCACTCGGCCGCGAGCGTCGAACCGCTGAGGAGACACGCAAGTAAGACCAGGCTGCCGCGCTTGTTCGTCTGGGAAATTCCCCCGTGGAGATGGGGCCGGGCATAGCTTTGGCGGACCGCAGCGGCAAGCACGCCAGGACCCGACCGGAGTCGGATCCTGCGCTGAACACGAACGCCTGCCCGGAGGCGCCAGGCATGTAGCGACTTAGCAGGCGAAAAGATCCAGCAGTTGGTGGACTGGCGTCGATTCGAGACGGGAGATGTCGGTGGTGAGCGTGAGGATGTCCTGGACCCGGCGCGCCGGCAGGTGGCCGGCGATGGCAGCCGCGAACTTCTCCAGCAATACCGGCACGCCTTCGCCGCGCCGGTTGCGATGGCCGATGGGGTAGTCGATGGACACCTTGTCGGTGTGGCTGCCGTCCTTGAAGAAGACCTGGATCGAGTTGCCGATATAGCGCTTTTCGGGATCGAAGTAGTCGGCGGTGAACTGCGGGTTCTCGACAACCTTCATCTTCTCGCGCAGCGCATCGATCCGCGGGTCCGCCGCGACCGCGTCCACGTAGTCATCCGCGGTGAGGCGGCCGAAGATCATCGGCACGGCGATCATGTACTGCAGGCAATGATCACGGTCGGCGTAGTTCGCCAGCGGCCCGGTCTTGTCGATGATGCGAACGCCGGCCTCCTGCGTCTCGATCATGATCCGGTCGACCTGGTCAAGGCGGCCAGCGACCTCGGGATGCAACTGCATCGCGCACTCGACCGCGGTCTGCGCGTGGAATTCCGCCGGGTAGCTGATCTTGAAGAGCACGTTCTCCATGACATAGCTGCCGAACGGACGCTCGAATTCGAACGCCTTGCCCTTGAATGCAACGTCGTAGAAGCCCCAGGTCTTGGCTGTCAGCGCGCTGGGATAGCCAACGCAGCCCTTCATCGCATTCAAGGCGTGGGTTACCGCGCGCCGGCAGGCATCGCCCGCCGCCCAGCTCTTGCGTGGGCCGGCGTTCGGCGCATGCCGGTAGGTGCGCAGCGCACCGCCGTCGATCCAGCTGTGCGAAACCGCGTTGACGATCTCCTCCTTTCCGCCGCCCAGTAGCTTGGTTGCCACGGCCGTGGATGCCAGCCGGACCAGGATCACGTGGTCAAGGCCGACCCGGTTGAAGCTGTTCTTGATGGCGTACGCACCCTGGATCTCGTGCGCCTTGATCGCCGCCTCGAGCACATCGCGGACCAGGATCGGCTTGCCGCCCTCGCGAACAGCCTTGCGGCTCATGTAGTCGGCCACGGCGAGGATCGCGCCGAGATTGTCCGAGGGGTGGCCCCACTCGGCGGCCAGCCAGGTGTCGTTGAAATCCAGCCAGCGAATCTGCACGCCCAGGTTGTAGGCGCCCTGCGCCGGGTCGAGTTCAAAGCTGGTGCCGGGCACCTTCACTCCGCCGGACATCCCTGCCCCTGGTACCAGCGGCCCGAGGTGCTTGACGCATTCCGGGTGCTTCATTGCCAGCATGGCGCAGCCCAGCGAATCGAGCAGCATATAGCGCGCGGTGGCGAAGGCCTCGGGCGACTGGATCTGGTAATCAACCACATAGTCTGCGATATCAACCATGGCCTGGTCAGGCTCGGGGCGCGCGGCGGAACGGATGTCGTGATTGCTCATGGGGCTCTCTATGGGGTGAACGGAACGCTTGAGCCACCCATTTTGCCAGAACACAATGGGCCAAGCTTGTTTGTACAACGCATTAAGGGCATCGTTCTGGCCTGTCCCGACCGCGCGAACTGCATGAGCCCTGGCCCGTTTCCCCACCTGTTCTCCCCACTGGACCTCGGTTTCTGCACGCTGCCCAACCGGGTGCTGATGGGGTCGATGCACACCGGCCTGGAGGATCGAAGCCGCGATTTCCCCAAGCTTGCCGCCTATTTCCGGGAAAGAGCGGAAGGTGGCGTGGGCCTTATGGTGAGCGGGGGCGTCTCGCCCAACTTGGTCGGCTGGCTGAAGCCGTTTGCCGCCAAGCTCAGTTGGCCCTGGGAAATACACAAGCACCGGATCGTCACCCAGGCCGTTCATTCGGCGGGGAGCCGAATCTGCCTGCAAATCCTGCACGCGGGGCGCTACGGCTACCATCCGCTCAGTGTTTCAGCCTCTGCGCTGCAGGCGCCGATCAATCCGTTCAAGCCCCGTGCGCTGACCAGCTGGGGAGTCGAGCGCCAGATAAAGGCCTACGTCACCTGCGCGCAGTTGGCCCGCGAGGCCGGTTACGACGGCGTCGAAGTGATGGGCTCGGAAGGCTACCTGATCAACCAGTTCCTTTCCGCACGGACCAACCGGCGCGAGGACGCATGGGGCGGCACGCCGGAGAAGCGGATGCGCTTCGCCGTGGAGATCGTGCGCCGTATCCGCGAGGCGGCGGGGCCGGACTTCATCATCATCTACCGGTTATCCATGCTCGAACTCGTCGAAGGCGGATCGGCATGGCCGGAGATCGTCCAGCAGGCGCAGGCGATCGAAGCAGCAGGGGCCACCATCATCAACACCGGTATTGGCTGGCATGAGGCCCGGGTACCGACCATCGCCACCTCGGTTCCGCGCGCGGCGTTCGCTGGGGTCACTGCCAAGCTCAAGCCGCTGGTCGGCCTGCCGCTGGTAGCCACCAACCGGATCAACATGCCCGAGGTCGCCGAGCAGATCCTTGCTTCCGGTGCTGCCGACATGGTCTCGATGGCCCGACCGCTGCTGGCCGACGCCGCCTGGGTCAACAAAGCGCGCGCCGGTCGCCGAAACGAGATCAACACCTGCATCGCCTGCAACCAGGCCTGCCTGGACCACGCCTTTGAGAACAAGACCGCCAGTTGCCTGGTCAACCCAAGGGCATGCGCCGAGACTGAACTCGTGTATCGAACGACCAATGCGCCAAAGCGGATCGCGGTCGTTGGCGCGGGTCCGGCTGGCATGGCTTGCGCGGCCGTCGCGGCCGAGCGGGGCCATCGGGTGACGCTGTTTGACTCGGCATCTCAGATTGGCGGTCAGTTCAACCTGGCAAGGAAGATCCCGGGCAAGGAAGAGTTCGGCGAGACCCTTCGCTACTTCGGCAACCAGCTTGCGCTGCACGGTGCCGAACTGCGCCTCGGCGTTCGCGTTGACGCGGCCCAATTGCTAGCCGGCGACTTCGACGAGATCGTGCTTGCAACTGGCATCACGCCCCGACAGATCCAGTTTCCGGGCGCCACGCACGCCAAGGTCTGCAGCTACGTGGACGTCATCACCGGACGCGTTTCGGTCGGCGCCAGCGCCGCGCTGATCGGCGCCGGCGGTATCGGTTTCGACGTCGCCGAGTTCCTGGTCCAGGCGGCACCATCGCCAACCACCGACGTGTCTCGCTGGATGGAGGAATGGGGTGTGCAAGCCGATTTCGAAGGCCCGGGCGGGCTGGTCCGGCCGCAGCCGGAACCGCCACTGCGCAAGGTCTGGCTGTTGCAGCGAAGCCCGGGCAAGCCGGGCGCCCACCTGGGCAAGACGACCGGCTGGATCCACCGGTCCACGCTGAAGGCCAAGGGCGTGGTCGCCATGAGCGGCGTGGAATACCTTCGCGTGGACGATGCTGGCCTGCACATTCGCGTGGACGGCGCGGAGCAGTTGCTGCCCGTCGACCAGGTCGTCGTGTGCGCGGGCCAGGAGCCGCTGCGCGCCTTGGTCGAGCCACTGGTCGAAGCCGGCAGGAAACCTCATCTGATCGGCGGCGCCGATGTCGCGGCCGAGCTCGATGCCAAGCGCGCGATCAGCCAGGGCAGCCGGCTCGCAGCGACTTTTTAACGAAATCAATGGTTTATAAACCGCCATTTAACTTTTGCTGCAAAATTTCCGGTAAACTGCGCAGCTGAATCAGCCCTAAGCGATTCACCCACGGCTCAGCGACCTGGCATCGCAGAGTTTCCGGAGCAGGCCCACAACGACTCAGGCCCCCGGAATGCGAGCTTCGCTCGTCCACCCCTGACACGTCCTGGCTCAATCGCCCTACCCCCTCTGCTCCAGTCCCCGGACCGGCAGCAGTCGAGAAAGCGCGAGAGGCCCCTACGGAGTAAGGAAGTGCCATGAAGTTGTCTTTCCTGCTGTGGCTGGCTAGTTTTCTCCCCCAGTCAGCCGCCGATCCACTGTGCCTGGCTACCACGGTCTACCTCGAGGCACGCGACCAGTCCGCCCTCGGGCAGCGCGCCGTGGCCGAAGTCGCCCTTCGTCGCAAGGACGATGGCCGTTGGGGCGCGTCCGTCTGCGACGTGGTGACGGCTCCCAAGCAGTTCGCGCCGACCCTGGTCAATCCGAACATGAAGCTCGATTCGCTGGTCGCCTGGCAGAAGGCCATGGACGTCGCGTTCCAGGCACAGGAAGACTGGAGCCGGCCGGTCGCCAGCCGCCACGAAGTCGTTCCCGGGGCCAGCCACTTCGCGGCCTTGGACATCGCGCGGCCCAGCTGGCGGAAGTACCCGACGGTCGCCACGATCGGCGATCACACGTTCTTCCGGGTCGAACGCCTCAACCGCTGAGTTTGCGGATCACCGATATGAAATGGCCGCCCTGGAGGCGGCCATTCTTCTTCCGGTCGCTCAACCTCGCTGGTCGAGCGGCGGATAGGCCCGGTCTTCTGGTCCGACGTAGTTCGCGCTGGGCCGGATGATCTTGCCGTCGATACGCTGTTCGATCACGTGCGCCGACCAGCCGGTGGTCCTGGCAATGACGAACAATGGCGTGAACATGCTCGTCGGAATTCCCATCATGTGGTACGCCGACGCGCTGAACCAGTCGAGGTTCGGGAACATCTTCTTCAGATCCCACATCAGCGTCTCGATCCGCTCGCTGACGTCAAACATCGTCTGGTTGCCACCCTCAGCGCAGAGCGAGCGCGAGATCTCCTTGATGATCGGATTGCGCGGATCGCCGATCGTGTAGACCGGATGTCCGAAGCCGATCACGATTTCGCGACGCTCAACCCGGGCGCGTATATCTGCTTCCGCCTGGTCGGCGTTGTCGTAGCGGCTGATGATGTCCATGGCAACTTCGTTGGCGCCGCCATGTTTGGGCCCGCGAAGCGCACCAATCGCGCCGGTGAGGCAGCTGAACATGTCGGATCCGGTGCCGGCGATCACGCGTGCGGCAAACGTGCTCGCGTTGAACTCGTGCTCTGCATAGAGGATCAGCGAGCGATCGAGCGCGTGCTCATGCAGGCGGCTCGGAATATGCCCGTGCAGCAAGTGCAGGAAGTGGCCTGCAACGGTCTCGTCGTCGGTTTCGCATTCGATGCGGCGGCCAGTGCGGGTGAAATGCCACCAGTACAACAACATCGAGCCGAAGCTTGCGATCAGGCGATCGGCGATGTCGCGTGCCTCGGCTTCGGGATGGGATTCGCGCTCGGGCAGCACAGTACCCAGTACCGAGCAGCCGCTGCGCAGCACGTCCATCGGGTGTGCCGCGGCAGGGATCAACTCCAGCGCGTCGGTCACGATCGCTGGCAAGCCACGCAAGCGCTTCAACTTGGCGCGGTAAGCCTTGAGGCGCGAGGCAGTGGGAAGGCTGCCATGGACCAGAAGGTGCGCCACTTCCTCGAAAGTCGACTCGGTCGCCAGGTCCTTGATGTCATAACCGCGGTAGTGCAAGTCGTTGCCGCTGCGACCTACCGTGCACAAGGCCGTGTTGCCGGCCGGCGTGCCGCTGAGCGCCACGGATTTCTTGGCTTTGGGGAGGACTTGCTCGTTCATGGATGGCTCCTGCATTTCGTCACTCATCGCTCTCGGACTGCGCGAAAAGCGCGTCCAGCTTCGCTTCGTATTGGTGGTAGTCGAGGAAGTCGTATAGCTCGGCACGCGTCTGCATGATCGGCACGACGTCCTTCTGGGTGCCTTCACGGCGAACGGTTTCGTAGAACGTCTGCGCGCCCTTGTTCATTGCACGATAGGCGCCACAGCAGTACAGGACGATATCCACGCCTGCCGAGCGCAGCTCGTCGGTCGTGAACAATGGCGTCTGGCCGAACTCGGTGATGTTGGCCAGGATCGGAACCTTCACCGCATCCTTGAACTGGCGATATTGCTCGAGCGTATAGATCGCTTCCGGAAAGATCATGTCGGCACCGGCCTCGACGCAGGCGATCGCCCGCTCGATGGCAGGGCCCAGTCCTTCGACCGCGATGGCATCGGTGCGCGCCATGATCACCATGTCACCCACGCGCGCATCGACGGCGGACCTGATCCGGTCGACCATCTCTTCCTTCGAAACGATGGCCTTGCCCGGGCGATGTCCGCAGCGTTTGGCGGCCACCTGATCCTCGATATGCATCGCCGCGGCGCCGGCCTTATCCAGGGAACGCACAGTTCGGGCGATATTGAATGCGCCTCCCCAGCCGGTATCGACATCAACCAGCAGCGGCAGATCGCAGACATCGGTGATGCGCCGAATATCGGTCAGCACATCTTCCATCGTGCTGATGCCAAGGTCGGGCATGCCCAGTGAATTTGCAGCAACGCCGCCGCCGGAGAGGTAAATCGCCTTGAAGCCGCTGCGCTTGGCCATCAACGCGGCGTAGGCGGTGATGGTGCCGACCACCTGCAGCGGATTCTCGGCTTCTACGGCGGCGCGAAACTTTGCGCCGGCGGAAAGTTGCTTGCTCATTGTCTTTCCTTGCAATGACGAAGGCGGCCTGCGGGCCGCCTTCGGTGTTCCTGAGACTCAGCCCAGCAGGCTGGCAACGCCGGCCCGCTCTTCCTCGAGCTCGGCGAGCGTCTTGTCCATCATTTCACGGCTGTAGGCATCGACCTGCAGTCCCTGCACGATCTCGTAAGCGCCATCCTTGCAGATCACCGGAAAGCCGTACATGACGTCCTTGGGAATGCCATAGCTGCCGTCCGACGGAATTCCCATCGTGGTCCACTCGCCGCCGGTGCCCAGCACCCAGTCGCGGATGTGGTCGATGGCTGCATTGGCGGCGGAGGCCGCAGAGGAGGAACCGCGAGCCTCGATGATCGCCGCGCCGCGCTTGCCAACGGTCGGGATGAACGTGCCGCGGTTCCACGCGTCATCGTTGATGGCGTCCTTGACCGACGCGCCGCCGATGGTGGCGAAGCGGTAGTCCGGATACATCGTTGGGCTGTGGTTGCCCCACACGACCAGGCGGCGGATATCACCCACGGCCTTGCCAGTCTTGCTCGCGAGTTGGCTGAGCGCGCGGTTGTGGTCCAGCCGCAGCATCGCCGTGAAGTTCTTCGGATTCAGCGACGGCGCCGACTTCATCGCGATATAGGCATTGGTATTGGCCGGATTGCCGACCACGAGCACCTTGACGTCGCGCGACGCCACCGCATTCAGTGCCGCTCCCTGCGCCGTGAAAATCTTGGCGTTCTCCAGCAACAGGTCCTTGCGCTCCATGCCCGGGCCGCGCGGTCGGGCGCCGACCAGGAGTGCGATATCGGCGTCCTTGAACGCGACCAGTGGATCGTCGGTCCCGACCATGCCCGCCAGCAGCGGGAATGCGCAGTCCTCGAGTTCCATCATCACGCCCTTCAGGGCGGCCTGGGCCTTCTCCATCGGCAGTTCCAGCATCTGCAGGATGACCGGCTGGTCGGCACCGAGCATTTCGCCAGAGGCGATGCGGAAGACCAGCGAGTAACCGATTTGGCCGGCTGCACCGGTGACGGCAACGCGAACAGGGGATTTCATGGCTTGCTTTCCTCTATTTTCTTGGTGTCTTGGTGGCACGAGCCCGCAGCGTCAGCTGAGCTCGGCGAAAAATTCCTGGAAGCGGCGCAGTCCTTCCGGAAGCTGGGCGCTCGGGCAGGTATAGGAGATGCGTAGCGCCCTCGGCTCGCCGAACGCCGAGCCCGGCACGCATGCCACGCCCTTGGCCTCGAGCAGCGCATTGCAGAAATCCACGTCGTTGTTGATTGTGGTGTCGCCGTGCCGCTTGCCGAACGCGCAAGAGATATCCGGGAACACGTAGAACGCGCCCTGCGGCTTCGGGCAGACCAGGCCGGGGATCGCAGCTATGACTGCCATCACGTGGTCACGCTTGGCCTGGAACTCGGCATTGCGTTGCGTAGGAACGTCTTGTGGTCCGGTCAGCGCGGCAATTGCCGCGGCGGTGATCACTTCAGGCAAGTTGGTGATGTGATTGGAATTGAGCGTGGTCACGGCCTTGGCGACGGACTCCGGGCCAACCATGAATCCGACCCGCCAACCTGGCATGCCATAGGTCTTGGACAAGGAATCCACGAAGATCATCCGCTCGCGCAAGCTCGGCTGCGTGTGCAGGAAGTTGTGATATCCCAGCCCGTCGAAGACCATTCGGTTGTAGATGTCGTCGGCAATGATCCAGGTGTCCGGATGCCTGACCAGGACTTCGGCGAGCGCGGCGACCTCCTGCTGGCTGTAGACCATACCGGTGGGATTGTTCGGATTGTTGAACAGGAACACCTTGGGCTTGGTCGCGAGCGCCGCGTCAAGTTGCGCCGGGGTCAGCTTGTAGTTCTGGCTTGCCGGGCACGGCAGCTCGAGGCGACGCGCATTCGAGATATCGGCGATGTCGGCGTAAGTCGTCCAGTACGGAACCGCGTAGGCAATCGCGTCGCCTTCATCGAGCAGGGCTTCGGCCAGGTTGTACAGTACGTGCTTGGCACCGACTCCGGTGGAGCAGTTGCTCCGCGAATAGCCGGTCAGGCCCACAGCCTCGATGTGCTTGAGAAAGGCGTCGAGCAGGGCATCGGAGCCCCGGTTGGATCCATACTGTCCGGAATCCTTGCTCAGCGAGTCGCGGGCTGCAGCGTAGACATGGTCGCCGGGCAGGAAATTGGGGACACCGATGGAGAAGCTGATGATGTCGCGGCCGGCCGCCTTGAGCGCTTTCGCCTTTTCGGCGACGGCCATGATGGCACTGGGTTTGGCCCGGCCCATTCGGCTGGCAAGTTGGGGCATCAGAAACCTCTGCTGAATTGGGTGGGAACGTGGGCGAAAAACAGCGCCAGAAATCCCTAAAATTGTATCACAGCGGCAACGAACGGCCGGGCCTCCCAAGGACCGCCCGGGCAGTGCGAGTACCCACGGAGATCCCGATGAAATCCAGCGGATGCTTTGGAAACACCGGCCTTCCGCGCCTTGTCCTGGTCGCCGCGCTCGCGCTCCAACCCGCCCTTGCGCTGGCCTACGACCACAACCGCGTGGCCACCGATGCCGACGGGAATCCGGTCCGCATTTCAGGCAGCGTGGTCATCGTCGAACCGAACATCGAACTGAGCGAGGTGCTGGCCGGCGGCGTCGAGGAACCACGGCGGGAGTGGTCGGAATCCGCCCGTGCGCTTTATCCCGCCGAAGTCCACCGGCGCCTGGAAGCAGCCGGTGTCCGGCAGGTTCCCGACTACGATGTCCCCGACAACCTGCCCCCCGAATCACGACTCGGCCAGATCATGCGTTTGAATGAAGCCGTGTCGACGAGCGTCCTGGCCTACTCATCCCCCGGCAACCAACTCGCCACCAAACGTGGCAAGCGCCTGGACTGGACCCTGGGTCCAGGCGTGCAGGAGTTGCGCCAGGCTACCGGCGCCGACTACGCACTGTTCACCTACGTCCGCGATAGCTACACGAGCGGCGGACGAGTGGCCCTCCGGGTGGCTGCGTTCCTGTTGCTCGGGGGCGATATCGGTGGCGGCCGCCAGATCGGCGTGACCACCCTGGTCGATCTACGCTCCGGCCAGGTCGTCTGGTTCAATTTCATCGCCAAGCAGAGCGGCGACTTGCGCGACCAGGTGGGTGCAGCGCAAACGGCTGCGCGGATGCTGAAGGGCCTGCCGCTGTGAGGCGGTCCGTGCTTTCCCCCGCCCTGGCACTGATGCTCGCGATACCGAGTTGGACGCTGGCGGCGCAGCCTGGATCAGCTGCTTTGGTCCAACCGATGGCCGGCACCGACGAGGCCGAGCTCTGGTATGCGATGGAACGCATCGAACGTGAACTCCAGCAATCGCCGCTGGTGACCCGCGACCCGGAGCTGAATGCTTACGCGCGCAGCGTAATGTGCAAAGTGACCGGGGCACACTGCGCCAGCCTGCGCCTGTACCTGGTGGACCTGCCCTACTTCAATGCATCGATGGCACCCAATGGCGTCATGGTCTTGTGGACGGGTTCGCTGCTGCGCATCCAGAACGAAGCACAACTCGCGCTCGTGCTCGGCCATGAATTCGGCCACTACCGCGAGCGACACACGCTGCAACAATGGCGACGGCTGAAGAAGAGTTCGGCATTCCTCAGCGGCTTCGGCGTGCTGGCTTCCGGTGCCGGGCTCGGCGTCGCCGGAATGGCGGCCAACCTCGCTGGCATCGCGACCATGATGAAATTCAGCCGCGACAAGGAGCGCGAAGCCGATCGGATTGGCTTCGCACAGTTGCTGGCACAGGGCTACGATCCGTCTGCCGGCGTCGAGCTCTGGGAAGGGATGTTGCGCGAGGAAAATGCGCGCGACTATGGCAAGCCGATTCCCGCTTTTTCGAGCCACCCACGCACGTTGGAACGGCGCGACGACATCAAGTCGGCAGCGCAGGCGGTCGCCAGTCCCGGAGGCGACTTGCGGGTAGGCGAGTACCGTCAGGCGACCCGCTCTTTCCTCAAGCACTGGCTGGAAAACGAGCTGACCCGGCGGATGTTCGCCACTTCCATCCAGGTCATCGGAGATTTGCGGCGCGCCGGCGCTGCGGAGGACGCCGGGCTGTACACATTCTTCCTCGGCGAAGCCCATCGACGGCGCAACAAGGATGATGATCGCATCGTCGCGGCACGCCTCTATGCGGAGGCCGTGTCACAGCCAGGCGCGCCGCCCGAAGCGTGGCGCGAGCAAGGGCTGGCGCTGCGCGAAGCCAAACAGCCGGCGGCCTCCGCGGCGGCGCTTCGTCGGTACCTCCAGAACGCGCCCGCCGCTGAAGATCGCGCGTTCATAGCCGCCTACCTCGCCGAACTGGAGATGCCACGATGATCCGACGCTCGTTGCGCATCGCCCTAGCGTCGCTGCTCCTGGTGCTCGCAGCCTGCGCCAGCCAGGGCGGTCGGCTGGTCACCGCCGGTACTGGCGTGCGCGTGTTCGAACTGCAATTCGATACCACGCTCGACTGGGCTCGGATAAAGCTGCCGCGCATCGAGCTGTGGACCATCGACGGACTCCCGCTAAACCAGTTTGTCGTCGTATCGCGCGTTCGCCCAAACGAACATGTGTTCCTGCAGGCGCGCGAGCGCAAGCGGCGCCCGGATGGCCCCTGGTATCGTCCCGGCATGCGGCCAGACGAGATTCGCGACGTGTTGCTTGACGGCTTGCGCCAGGAAGGATGGACCAACGTCAGCGCCAGCAACCTTCGGCCCGCTCGGTTCGGCGCCGTTGCAGGCATCCGATTCGATGTCCGCCTGACCCACCAGAATGGATTGCAATACCAGGGCACCTTCGGCGCCGTGGAACGTGGCGAAAAGCTGACGCACTTTTTCTGGTTCGCCCCGACTGAGCACTACTACGGCCGCGATATCGCGGCCGTGAATGCAATGATCGATTCCGTGCGTTTCCTCGACTGACAAGATCAGCCGAGGGTCTTGTTCCATTCGGCAACGCGGGGAGCCTGCGCCGCGAGCACTGCGTCGCTGTCGCCGGACACCGTCACGCTCTCGATCTTGTCGCCGCCACGGATCGAGTTGACCACTGACATGTCTTCCGGTCCGACCACTTCGCCGAACACGGTGTGCTTGCCGTCGAGCCACGGCGTGGCTACGTGGGTGATGAAGAACTGGCTGCCGTTGGTGCCGGGGCCAGCGTTGGCCATCGACAGCACGCCCGGCTTGTCGTGGCGAAGGTCGGCACGCGGTTCATCCTCGAAGCGATAGCCCGGGCCGCCGGTTCCGCTACCTTGGGGGCAGCCACCCTGGACCATGAACTCGGGAATGACGCGGTGGAAATTGAGGCCATCGTAGTAGCCGCGCTTGATCAGGTTCACGAAGCTGGCGACGGTAACCGGCGTCTTGGCGCCGTGCAGGCGGGTGCGGATCGGGCCGCGCGAGGTGTTGAAGGTGGCGATCAGGTCAGACATGGCGCGCTCCTGGGGGTTCGAGCCCCTTAGGATGCCACATCCGGGCGCCGGCTCGCGGTTCCAGCTATAATATTGGGCTACCCCAACTGACAGTGCGCCCGTACTCCGGGCTGCCTCCGACCATGTCCATCGAAAAGCTCCGCAACGTCGCCATCGTCGCCCACGTCGACCACGGCAAAACCACCCTCGTTGACCAGTTGCTCAAGCAATCGGGCACGTTCAGCGAGCGCACGGTCACGACCGAGCGAATGATGGACAGCAACGACCTGGAAAAGGAACGCGGCATCACCATCCTTTCCAAGAACACCGCCATCCGCTGGAAGTCGCCGGCCGGCGAGGAATACCGCATCAACATCGTCGACACCCCGGGCCACGCCGACTTCGGTGGCGAGGTCGAGCGCGTGCTGTCGATGGTCGATTCCGTGCTGATCCTGGTCGACGCCATGGACGGCCCGATGCCACAGACCCGCTTCGTCACCCAGAAGGCCTTCGCGATGGGCTTCAAGCCGATCGTCGTGGTCAACAAGGTCGATCGTCCCGGCGCGCGCCCGGACTGGGTGCTGGATCAGACCTTCGATCTGTTCGACCGCCTTGGCGCGACCGAAGAACAACTCGATTTCCACACCGTCTACGCCTCCGCGCTGCACGGCTACGCCGGACTGGATAACGAAGTCCGCTCGGGCGACATGACGCCATTGTTCCAGGCGATCGTTGACCACGTGTCGCCGCCGCCGGTGGACATGGACGGACCGTTCCAGATGCGCGTCACCTCGCTGAGCTACAGCAACTACGTTGGCATCATCGGCATTGGCCGAGTGCAGCGCGGCAAAGTACGTACCAACATGCCGGTATCGATCGTCGATCGCGAAGGCAAGGTTCGCATGGGTAAGGTCATGCAGGTCATGGGTTTCCTCGGCCTGGAGCGACTGGAAGTTGCCGAGGCCAACGCCGGCGACATCATTGCCATTTGCGGCATCGAGAATCTGAGCATCTCCGAAACTGTCTGTGCCGCCGATTCGCCGGAGCAGCTGCCGGTGCTCACCGTCGACGAGCCGACCATCAGCATGACCTTCCAGGTGAACAATTCCCCGTTCGCCGGTAACAAGGATCGCAGCGGCGGCAAGTTCCTGACCTCGCGCCAGTTGCGCGATCGCTTGCTGCGCGAAGCCATGCACAACGTCGCGCTCAAGGTCGAGGAGACCGAGGACGCCGACAAGTTCAAGATCAGCGGTCGCGGCGAACTGCATCTGTCGATCCTGATCGAAACGATGCGACGCGAAGGTTACGAACTGGCCGTCTCCCGCCCCGAGGTGATCGTCAAGCTCGTCGACGGCCAGAAGATGGAGCCGATCGAATGCCTGGTCGTCGACCTCGAAGAACAGTACCAGGGCGGCGTCATGCAGCGCCTCGGCGAGCGCCGCGCCCAGCTGACCAACATGGAACCCGACGGCAAGGGACGCGTGCGCATCGACTTCATGATTCCCGCACGCGGCCTGATCGGCTTCCAGACCGAGTTCCGTACCATCACCGCGGGCACCGGACTGCTATTTCATGTGTTCGACCATTTCGGCCCGCGCTCGGAAGGCGCCATCGCCGAACGCCAGAACGGCGTGATGATTTCAAATGGTACCGGCCCATCTCCGGCCTACGCGCAGTTCTTCATGCAGGAACGCGGCCGTCTGATGGTCGAGCCCGGTGAGGAAATCTACGAAGGGCAGATCGTCGGCGTCCACGCCAAGGACAACGACCTAACGGTCAACGCCCTGCGAGCCAAGCAGTTAACCAACTTCCGCGCCTCCGGCAAGGACGACACCGAGGCACTGATCCCGCCGCTGAAACTGTCGCTGGAACAGGCGCTGGAATTCATCGCGGAAGATGAATTGGTCGAAGTCACACCGGTAGCTATCCGCCTGCGCAAGAAAGATCGCACCGAGCAGGACCGCAAGAAGGCCAACCGCGGCTGAGGCAGGCGTCCGGCTACCGTCCGGAGCGCTGGTTCAGGCAGTCCTGATTTCCGGCCGACGCACCCGATTGCGGCTACAAGCGCGTCGCGCAATACTCGCAAGGCCCGGTCGCCGATGGCGCCGGGCCTTTGTCTTTGCCGACCCTAGTGGAGCATCCATGCGCCGGATTACCTTGCTCGTTGCCCTTGTCCTCCTCGCCGCCTGCAAGCCGGCCCCCACGCCCACGCCCGGCTCCACCACATCGGCAACGCTCGCCACTGGCGTTGAAGTCAGCGGGCTGAGTGCCGCTGACGCTCGCCGAAGGATGGAATCGGGCGAGCTGACGTCACGCGCGCTGACCCAGGGCTACCTGGATCGCATCGCGGTGATCGACAAGGCTGGGCCAACGCTCAACTCGGTCATCGAATTGAACCCGGACGCGATCAAGGACGCTACCGCGTTCGACGCCGAACGCAAGGCGGGCAAGGTGCGCGGACCGTTGCATGGCATTCCGGTGCTGCTCAAGGACAACATCGACGCGGTCGGCATGGCCAACTCGGCAGGATCGCTCGCGCTGGCGGAGAACCGTCCGGCGCATGACGCTTTCATCGTCGCGCGACTGCGCGCAGCAGGCGCGGTGATCCTGGGTAAGACCAATCTAAGCGAATGGGCAAACTTCCGATCCACGCGCTCGACATCCGGCTGGAGCTCGCGCGGTGGCCAAACCCGCAACGCCTACGTGCTCGACCGCAATCCCTGCGGCTCGAGCTCTGGCACGGGCACCGCCATCGCTGCCAGCCTGGCAGCCATCGGCGTTGGCACCGAGACTGACGGCAGCATCATCTGCCCGGCGTCGGTCAATGGGCTCGTCGGAATGAAGCCGACGGTCGGCCTGGTCAGCCGCAATGGCATCATTCCCATCTCGGTTACGCAGGATACTGCAGGCCCGATGGGCCGAACGGTCACCGACGTCGCGATGCTCCTCAACGCCTTGGCCGGCGTCGACGAGAGTGATCCCTCAGGGCATGCCGCGGCTGGCAACATCCCGATCGACTACACAAGCTTCTTGAAACCAGATGCATTGAAGGGCAAACGTTTTGGCGTCCTGCGCCAGGCGATGGGTTACCACCCCGCCGTGGACGCGGCCACGGACCGGGCCGTCGCCGCGCTGAAGGCAGCCGGCGCTGAGGTGATCGATGTGAAGGTGAAGACCTACGGCGAGTGGGAGAAGGCGGAGTTTGAAATTCTTTTGTACGAATTCAAGGACGGCCTCAACGCCTACCTTGCAAAGAGCGGGTCGCCGCAGTCTTCGCTGGAGGCGCTCATTGCATGGAACAAGGCGAACTCGGAGAAGGCGATGCCCTTGTTCGACCAGGAAATCTTTGAGCAGGCACAGGCAAAGGGTCCACTTACCGACAGCGCCTACCTGAAGTCCAAGGCAGATGCGCGCCGCCTGGCAGGCAAGGAAGGCTTGCTGGCCAGCCTGGACAAGGACAACCTCGACGCGCTGATTGCTCCGAGCATGTCACCTGCCTGGCTGACCGACGCGGTGCTGGGCGATCACTTTGTGGGCGCCGGTTACGGCATCGCCGCTGTCGCCGGGACACCGAGCATCACTGTGCCGATGGGCGACGTAAAAGGACTGCCGATCGGATTGGCGTTCCTCGGCCGCGCCTACAGTGAGCCGGAGCTTCTCGGCTTCGCCTACGCCTTCGAACAGGCGACGCACGCGCGCCAGCCGCCCACATACAAGGCGAGCCTGGGGCACTGAACGACCACGCGTACCGAGCGCGCTTGGCCGCTGCATGCATATCCGCGCGCGGAGCACGCCCCGCGCGGTGGACGCGCCCTATCCCGCTCAGGCTTGCGCCGGCTTGGCCAGCGCCGACTGCTTGCGCACGATCAGCATCGCGATTTCAAGCGACTGCTCGTAGTTCAAGCGCGGATCGACCGTCGAGCGGTATGCGCGTTCCAGGTCTACTTCGGTCAATTCGCGGGCACCACCCAGGCACTCAGTAACGTTCTCGCCGGTAAGCTCGAGATGCACGCCGCCCAGTCGCGAACCAAGTCCGGCGTGGATGTCGAAGCTGCGATCGAGTTCGGCCTGGATATTCTCGAATCGGCGCGTCTTGAATCCATTCGAAGTGCTCTCCGTGTTGCCGTGCATCGGATCGCAGATCCACAGAACCTTGCGGCCTTCGCGCTGGATCGCCTGCACGAGCGCCGGCAATTTCTCCTCGACCTTGGCAGCAGCCATTCGCTGGATGAAGCTCAGGCGCCCCGGCTCATTGTCCGGATTGAGCAGGTCGGACAAGCGCAGCAACTGGTCGGCACTGACCGACGGGCCGACTTTCACCGCAACCGGATTCCTCAAGCCACGGAAATACTCGACGTGCGCGCCATCCAGCGTCGCGGTGCGCATCCCGATCCACGGAAAGTGGGTGCTGAGGTTGAACCAGCCCCACTGCCGCGGAACCTGGCGGGTCAGTGCTTCCTCGTAAGGGAGCAACAGCGCCTCGTGCGAGGTATAGAAGTCGGCCCGATTGAGGTTATGCAGCGACTCCCCGGAAATCGTTTCCATGAAACGCACCGCGTCGCCGACTGCCGCAACCATGCGGTGGTAGTCCTCGGACAACGGCGAATGCTTGACCCAGTCCAGGTCCCAGTACTCCGGGTGGTGTAAGTCTGCGAACCCGCCGTCCACCAGCGCGCGCACGAAGTTCATGGTCATCGCCGACCGCGCGTGGCCCTTCACCATTCGCCTGGGGTCGGCGGCCCTGGCCTCGGGCGTGAACTCGGGTTGGTTGATGAAGTCTCCGCGGTAGCTCGGCAGCGTCACGCCGTCGCGCGTCTCGGTGTCGGTGGAACGCGGCTTCGCGTATTGACCGGCGAAGCGTCCGACCCGAATCACAGGCAGGCGAAGCCCATGTACCAATACCAGGCTCATCTGCAGCAACACTTTGAGGCGGTTGGAGATCAGCCCTGACTCGCAATCGGAAAAACTCTCCGCGCAGTCACCGCCCTGCAGCAGGAATCGCCGACCCTCCTGGGCATCAGCGATCTGTTTCTTGAGCGCCAGGATCTCCCAGGACGTCACCAGAGGAGGCAGCAAGCCCAATTCACGTTGCACGCCTGCCAGTGCGTCGGCGTCCGGATAAACGGGCTGTTGCGTGGCGCTGAATCCGCGCCAGCTCGCAGGACTCCATCCCGTGGGGACGGAGACCGGCTGCAGGGGTCGGTCGGATGCGCTCATTTGCAACGGTTCCAAGGGACGGTTTTTCATCATCTCACAGGCCAGGAAATGGGTAGGAATCGGCGGCCAAATGCCCCCGGGGTAGATTCAACGCCGGCGGAACCCTGCGCTCAGCGCGCCGGCGGCCAGCAGTACGAAGCACAACAGCGTCCACTCCGGCATCGAGAAACCGAGCCAGGTCCAATTGATCTCGGCGCACTCGCCCGAGCCCTGCAATACCTTTTTCACCACGTCCAGGTAGCTGGGCATGGACTCGAGCATGTAGTTGAGCCCGGGTCCGCACGCAGGAACCTGCTCGGCCGGCAGGTGCTGCAACCAGACATGGCGCGCGGCGAGGGCCGCGCCGATAGCTGCGGCGAGGAAAGCGAGCAGCCCGTAGATGCGCCGACCCCGTGCGCCCCGCGGTGCATGCAGGGCACCCGCCAACGCAACCACCGCCAGCGCCGCCAGCGCCACCCGTTGGAAGATGCAAAGCGGGCACGGCTCGAACATCTGCCCATACTCGGCAAACACGGCATATGCCAGCAGCGCCGTGCAGGCCAGGAAGGCGAACAAGAACTGGTTTCGAAATGACCACGCGAACGGATTGGGATTCATGGCTTTGCGGAGCTGGGATCTAGTGCGGACATTATCGCAGCAGGCGCCTGCACGGTAGCTCAAAAAAAACCCCGGCGACGAGCCGGGGCTTCTGGATTGCGTTTTAGCTCGGCCTTACTCGGCCGTGGCTACGGTCGCCTGCGGACGATCGACCAGTTCGACGTACGCCATCGGAGCGTTGTCGCCGGGCCGGAAGCCTGCCTTGAGAATGCGCAGGTAGCCGCCCGGACGCGCCTTGTAGCGCGGACCGAGTTCGACGAACAGCTTGCCGACGGCTTGCTGATCGCGCAGACGCGACATGGCGAGACGACGGTTGGCAACTCCATCGACCTTGCCGATGGTGATCAGCGGCTCGGCGACGCGGCGCAGTTCCTTGGCTTTCGGCAAGGTCGTGCGGATCAGTTCGTGCTTGATCAGCGAGGCTGCCATGTTGACGAACATCGCTTCGCGGTGGGCAGAGGTGCGGCTGAATTTACGGCCGGATTTTCTATGGCGCATGGTCGTGCTTCCTAAATTAAATCGAGGCTTCTCAGCCCATCATGCCCTGCTGCAGGCCGGCCGGCGGCCAGTTCTCCAGCTTCATGCCGAGTGACAGGCCACGCTGGGCCAGCACTTCCTTGATTTCCGTCAGCGACTTCTTGCCCAGGTTCGGGGTCTTGAGCAGCTCGACCTCGGTACGCTGGATCAGGTCACCGATGTAATAGATGTTCTCGGCCTTCAGGCAGTTGGCCGAACGCACCGTCAGTTCCAGATCGTCGATCGGGCGCAACAGCACCGGATCAACACCGGCGACGGACGGCTTGGCTGCACCGCGCTCGCGCTGGGTGAAGTCGCCGAACACCGACAGCTGATCGGTCAGGATGTCAGCCGCCGTGCGGATGGCATCTTCTGCATCGATCGTGCCATTGGTTTCGATGTCCAGGACAAGCTTGTCCAGGTCGGTACGCTGTTCGACGCGGGCAGATTCGACCGCGTAGGCAACGCGACGGACCGGCGAGAAGCTGGCGTCGAGCATCAGCCGACCGATGGTGCGGGTTTCTTCGTCCGGACGACGACGCGCAGTGGCCGGCTGGTAGCCGAAGCCGCGCTCGATCTTCAGGCGCATGTTCAGCGCCGTGTCCTTGGTCAGCGTGCAGATCACGTGCTCGGGATTCAGGATTTCGACGTTGTGGTCGACCTTGATGTCCGCCGCAGTCACGATGCCCGGTCCCTTGGTCTGCAAGGTCAGGGTAGTGTGTTCGGCGGTGTGCATGCGGATCGCTACATCCTTGAGGTTCAGAAGAACTTCAAGCACGTCTTCCTGCAAGCCCTCGACCGTCGTGTACTCATGCAACACGCCATCCATCTCGACTTCCGTGATGGCGAAGCCGGGGATCGAGGACAACAGCACGCGACGCAAAGCATTACCCAACGTGTGGCCGTAGCCACGCTCGAGGGGTTCAATCACGACCTTGGCGCGGTTGGCGCCGAGGCGTTCGATGTTCGGGCCGCGTGGGCGCAGCACCTGGTGTGCGGAAACCGTCATTGACAGTGACACTCCTGAAGAATTACTTCGAGTACAACTCGACAATCAGCGCTTCGTTGATATCCGAAGGCAGGTCGGCGCGGTCTGGAACCGACTTGAACACGCCGGAGAACTTCTTGGCATCCACTTCGCACCAGCCGGGAATCAGGTCCATTTGCTGCGAAAGCGTCAGCGCCTCGGTCACGTTCAGATGCTTCTGGGCGCGCTCGGAGAGCTGGATGCTGTCGCCAGCCTTGACCTGGTAAGAGGCCAGGTTGACCGTCTTGCCGTTGACCTGGACGCCCTTGTGGGAGACCAGTTGGCGAGCCTGGGGCCGGGTAACCGCGAAACCCATGCGGTACACGACGTTGTCCAGGCGCTGCTCCAGCATCTGCAGCAGCGACTCACCGGTATTGCCCTTGCGACGGGCAGCCTTGGTGTAATAGCCGCGGAACTGGCGCTCGAGCAATCCGTAGATACGCTTGACCTTCTGCTTCTCGCGAAGCTGGGTGGCGTAGTCGGACAGCTTGCCCTTGCGGGCGACGGGGCCGTGCTGGCCCGGTTTCTGCTCGAGCTTGCACTTTGAATCGATTGCGCGCGCGGGGCTCTTGAGGCTGAGATCAGCGCCTTCGCGACGAGCGAGCTTACAGGTGGGACCGGTATATCGTGCCATGTTTAATTCCTAGCCCTTAGACGCGGCGCTTTTTCGGCGGCCGGCACCCGTTGTGCGGGATCGGGGTCACGTCGATGATGTTCATGATCTTGTAACCGACGGCGTTCAACGAACGCACGGCGGACTCCCGACCCGGACCCGGGCCCTTGATGCGCACTTCCAGGGTCTTCACCCCGTAATCGAGCGCAGCCTTGCC
>JANPDF010000043.1:0-1618 GCA_031431355.1 Gammaproteobacteria bacterium | reverse complement strand
CACGCATCATTGGCCCGAGCATCGCCGCGGTTGTCATCGCACAACTTGGCATTGCCTGGTGCTTCGGCATCAACGCGGTGAGCTATCTCGCGGTGGTCATCGGCCTGGCGATGATCAAGCTTCCGCCCGGCGTGGATGTGGCCGGCGACTCAACACGTTCCACCTGGCACGGCATCGTCGAGGCCTTTCGCAATCATGGCGAATTCATGTCTCCGACCAACTTCGTGTTGACCCGGTTCTCGCCGCAGGTCCCCGACACCGATGCCGCGCGCACGATCCTGATCCGGGTCCGCCCGGGCACCGACCGGCTGTTCGAGACCAAGCTCAGCAGCCAGCTCAAGCTGGTGCGCAACGACCGGTCCTACCACATCTCGCCGCTGGCCGACCTGCGCACGTCACTGTTGCAGGAGACCACCACGCCGCTGATGGTGGTCGCGGTGATCGCCGCTTTCCTGTTGCTGATGGTCGCCTTCGGCCTGTTCGGCGTGCTCTGGCAGAACACCACCCGGCGTATCCCGGAAATCGGCCTGCGCCGCGCCGCTGGTGCCACCGGGGCCGACATCTATCGGCAGATCGTCCTCGAGCAAGTACTGCTGACCGTCCTGGCGATGCTCGCCGGCCTGGTGCTGCTGGTGCAACTGCCGATCACCGGCGTGCTCGGTGAGAACCTGTCCTGGCCGTTGTTCCTCGGCGCAACGCTGGCCTCTATGACGATCATGGTGCTGGTGTCGGTGCTCTGCGCTCTTTATCCTGCATGGCGGGCCAGTCGCCTGAGCCCCACTGAAGCCCTGCATTACGAATGAACGATCCAAATCCCAGGCAGTGCATTCTGGTCGTCGATGACGACCGCTCGGTGCAGGTCTCGCTGGCCCTGCTGCTCAAGCAGTCTGGCTTCGACGTGGCCACCTGCGACGAGCCCTCACAAGTACTCGCCCTGCTCGCCTCGCGGCCGGTGAGCCTGGTCCTGCAGGACATGAATTTTTCCGCGCAGACCTCCGGCGAGGAAGGGCTGGCCCTGCTCGCCAGCATCAAGGAGCAGTACCCGGCGCTGCCGGTGCTGCTGATGACGGCCTGGGGCTCGATCGCGCTGGCAGTCAAGGGCGTCAAGGTCGGTGCCGCGGATTTCTTCACCAAGCCGTGGAACAACGCGCAGTTGGTGGAGCTAATCCGCACGACGCTGGAATTGGCCATTCCGCGCGCCGCCGGCCACCCGGACCGGCGCGCGCTGGATGCCGAGTTCGATTTCACCGGCATCATTGGCGAGCATCCGGACCTGCTGCGCGTGCTGTCCACCGTGGCGCGGGTGGCGAAGACGCGGGCACCGGTTCTGATCCTGGGCGAGAGCGGCACCGGCAAGGAACTGATCGCCGATGCCCTCCACCGCAACAGCCCGCGCGCCGGCAAGACCGCGGTCAAGATCAACATGGGCGCGATCACCTCGTCGCTCTTTGAAAGCGAGATGTTCGGCCACGTCAAAGGCGCGTTCACCGACGCGCGCGCCGACCGCAAGGGCCACGTCGCCAGCGCCAACGGCAGCACCCTGTTCCTGGATGAGATCGGCGAGCTCAACCGCGCCGACCAGGTCAAGCTGCTGCGCGTGCTGCAGGACCACAGCTAC
>JANPDF010000042.1:0-9364 GCA_031431355.1 Gammaproteobacteria bacterium | reverse complement strand
CTGCGTAGCCAGATGCCGGTCGGCGCGGGCACCCAGTCGCTGCTCTCGAACGCCTCGGAACTGCTTTCGGCGATGAGTCAGTTCGTCGGCGTGGTGACCTTGCCGCAACGCGCGCAATTTGCATTCCGGATGATCGACTTTGTGCCGCTGGACGGTAACCGGATCCTGGTCATCCTGGTATTCACCGACAACGAGGTGCAGAACCGGATCATCAGTACGCGCCGCGCCTATTCGGCGAGCGAGCTCGAGCAGACTGCCAATTACCTCAATGCGAATTTTGCCGGGAGACCCATCGCGGAAATCCTGACCACCCTGGTCCGCGAATTGCGCGACACCCGTTCGGAGATGGAGCGGGTGCTGTCGGCGGCGGTGGAGATTTCCGAGCAGGCACTCGAGACTGGCGCCGAAGACATGTTGCTCAGCGGCCAGACCCGGCTGATGGGACTGCAAGGCATGTCGGACATGGATCGGTTGCGCGAGCTGTTCGAGGCGTTCTCCCGGAAGCGGGAAATCCTGGCGCTGTTGGAACGCTGCACCAAGGCGCCGGGCGTGCGTGTTTTCATAGGCGAGGAGAGCGGCCTGGCGCCGCTCGGAGCCTGCACGGTGATCACGGCTCCGTACACCAGCCATGGGCAGGTGTTGGGGGTCCTGGGCGTGATCGGACCGACCCGAATGGCCTATGACCGGGTGATTCCGATCGTCCAGGCCACGGCCGACCTGCTCGGACAGGCCTTGAATCCCGAGTCCGCATCCCCATAACAGCGGCAGGCTCCGTGGACGGGGCAGGACTGGGAAGCTTGCAATGCACAACGAAACTCCGGTGCCGCGGACCGACGACTGGGGCGATGCCGCCCCGGTCAACGAGATCGAGGCCCTGCTAGGCGAAATCGACCAGCTGCGTGCCACGGTGGTCGGTCTCAAGGACGAGGCGCTTCGCGAGCGCGCGGAACTCGACAACCAGCGCAAGCGCCTGGCCCGGGACGTGGACATGGCCCGCAAGTTCGCCAACGAGCGATTGCTGTCGGAGCTGCTGCCGGTGCTGGACAGCCTCGACGCCGGCCTTAATGCGGCAGGCGAGGATGCCAGTGCGCTGCGCACCGGCCTCGAGATGACCATGAAACAACTGCTCAAAGTGGCCAGCGACAACGGGCTCAGCGTCATTGACCCGATCGGCCAGGCCTTCGATCCCGACCAGCACCAGGCGATCAGCCAGGCGGAACAGCCGGGCGTCGCGCCGGGCTCAGTGCTGCAGGTCTTCCAGAAGGGCTACCTGTTGAACGGCCGCTTGCTGCGACCGGCGCTCGTGGTCGTCGCCCGACATGATGATTGACCGCACCCCGGCTTGAAATCGGCGTGAAGGCCTCCACTTAGTCAGCAGAACTTAATCGCGCCCCGGCAGCCCGGGCCGCCAGCAAGAGGAATATGAAAATGGGCAAGATCATCGGCATCGACCTCGGTACCACCAACAGCTGCGTTGCAGTCATGGAAGGCGGCAAGGCAAAGGTCATCGAGAACTCCGAAGGCGATCGCACCACGCCTTCCGTGGTCGCTTTCACCAAGGACGGCGAAGTCATCGTCGGCGCCTCGGCCAAGCGCCAGGGCGTGACCAATGCAAAGAATACTTTCTACGCGGTGAAGCGCCTGATCGGCCGCAAGTTCACCGACGCGGAAGTCAAGAAGGACCTCGACCTGGTCCCGTACGGCATCCTTGCGCACGAAAACGGCGACGCCTGGGTGCAGACCACCGACGACAAGAAGATGGCACCGCAGGAAATTTCCGCGCGCGTGCTCGAGAAGATGAAGAAGACCGCCGAAGCCTACCTGGGCGAAGCGGTCACCGAAGCGGTGATCACCGTGCCGGCCTACTTCAACGACAGCCAGCGCCAGGCGACCAAGGACGCCGGCCGCATTGCCGGCCTCGACGTCAAGCGCATCATCAACGAGCCGACCGCGGCCGCGCTTGCCTATGGCATGGACAAGAAGGGCGGCGATCGCAAGATCGCGGTCTATGACCTCGGCGGCGGCACCTTCGACGTGTCCATCATCGAGATTGCATCGATCGATGGCGAAACGCAGTTCGAAGTGATGGCCACCAATGGCGACACCTTCCTGGGCGGCGAAGACTTCGACAAGCGCGTCATCGATTTCCTGGTCGAGGAATTCCAGAAGGCCGAGGGCATCGACCTGCGCAAGGATCCGCTGGCATTGCAGCGCCTGAAGGATGCCGCCGAGCGTGCCAAGATCGAGCTGTCCAGCTCGCAGCAGACCGACGTCAACCTGCCGTACGTCACGGCCGATGCGTCGGGTCCCAAGCACCTGAGCATCAAGCTGACCCGGGCCAAGCTCGAGGCGCTGGTCGATGACCTGATCAAGAAGACCATCGAGCCCTGCCGCATCGCGATGCACGATGCCGGCGTCAAGGCCAGCGACATCAGCGACGTGATCCTGGTCGGCGGCCAGACGCGCATGCCCAAGGTCAAGGCTGCCGTGACCGAATTCTTCGGCAAGGAACCGCGCCAGGACGTCAACCCGGATGAAGCGGTCGCCATCGGCGCCGCGATCCAGGGCGGCGTGCTCGCCGGTACCGTCAAGGACGTGTTGCTGCTCGACGTGACCCCGTTGTCGCTGGGTATCGAAACCCTGGGCGGCGTGTTCACCAAGATCATCGAGAAGAACACCACCATCCCGACCAAGGCCTCGCAGACTTTCTCCACTGCCGAAGACAACCAAAGCGCGGTCACCGTGCATGTGTTGCAGGGCGAGCGCGAGCAGGCCCGCTACAACAAGTCGCTGGCCAAGTTCGACCTGACCGGAATTGATGCTGCAGCGCGCGGCATGCCGCAGGTGGAAGTGGCGTTCGACATCGACGCCAACGGCATCCTGCACGTCACCGCCAAGGACAAGAAGACCGGCAAGGAACAGCGGATCGAGATCAAGGCCGGTTCCGGCTTGAGCGAGGAAGAGATCCAGCAGATGGTGCGCGACGCCGAGGCCAATCGCGAGGAAGACAAGAAATTCCACGAGCTGGTCACCGCGCGCAATTCGGCTGACGGCCTGATCCACGCGACCCGGACCGCGATCAAGGAGCACGGCTCCAAGGTCGCCCCCGAGCAGTTGGGCAGCATCGAGACCTCGCTTGCTGACCTTGAGACCGCCATGAAGGGCGACGACAAGGGCCAGATCGAGGCCAAGACCAATGCCCTGCAGCAGGCGGCGCAGTCGCTCCATGCGGCCGCTTCGGCTGGCCAGGGCGGACCTGGCGGCGACGCCGGCGGTGCCGGCTCGGCCCCCCAGAGCGAGGCCGAGGACGTAGTCGACGCCGAGTTCACCGAGGTCAAGGACAACGAGCAGAAGTAAAATGACGGGTACCGGGGGCCGCGGCTTGGCTGACGCCACCGAGCCCCCAGGACAGGCTGCACCCACTGCCCGTGATGTATCGACAGGACTCGTCGGGCATCGCGGGCAGTTCGTTTTCCAATGAGCCGGATGAGTTGATGAGCAAGCGCGATTATTACGAAACCCTTGGCGTGGCCCGGACCGCAACCGAGGACGAGCTGAAGAAGGCCTATCGCCGGCTGGCGATGAAGCACCACCCGGACCGCAACCACGGCGGCGGCAAGGAATCCGAGGCGGCCTTCAAGGAAGCCAAGGAGGCCTACGAGGTGCTGACCGACGCGGCCAAGCGCCGCGCCTACGACCAGCATGGCCACGCGGCATTCGAGCACGGCATGGGCGGTGGCGGTGGCGGCGGGCCCGGGTTCGGCAACGTCAACGACATCTTCGGCGACATCTTCGGCGACATCTTCGGCGGTGGCCGCCAGCAAGGCCCACGCCGTGGCGCCGACCTTCGCTACGTCATGGAACTGGATCTCGAGGAAGCCGTGTTCGGCGTCGAGAAGCAGATTGACATCCCGACCCTGGTGGCCTGCGAGCCGTGCAGCGGTTCCGGTTCGGAAGACGGCAAGGTGGAGACCTGCAAGACTTGCGCCGGCCGTGGGCAGGTGCGCATGCAGCGAGGAATATTTTCGGTGCAGCAACCGTGCCCGGCATGCGCGGGGCGCGGCCAGACGATTGCCAAGCCGTGCAAGACCTGTCGCGGCAATGGCCGGGTGCAGAGCGAGAAGACGCTGCAGGTGAAGATTCCCGCCGGCGTGGACAATGGCGATCGTATTCGACTGCAGGGCGAGGGTGAGGCGGGACCAGCCGGCGCGTCCGCCGGCGACATGTACGTTGAAGTCAACGTGCGCGAGCACAAGATTTTCACGCGCGACGGCGACGACCTGTACTGCGAGGTGCCGATCCGCTTTTCGCAGGCGGCCCTTGGCGCCGACGTGGTCGTGCCGACGCTGGAAGGAGAGGCCCTGATCAAGGTTCCGCTGGAAACACAGACCGGCAAGCTGTTCCGCATGCGCGGCAAGGGCGTGAAATCGGTGCGCAGCCATGCCCATGGCGACTTGCTGTGCCGTCTGGTGGTGGAGACGCCGGTCAACCTGACCGCGCGGCAGAGGGAACTGTTGAAGGATTTCGAAGCGACTTTCGAAGGCGAGGAGGGCGCCAGGCACTCGCCGCGTTCCAGCGGTTTCCTGGATGGCGTCAAGGCGTTCTGGGACCGGATGACGTCCTGAGCTAGAACTCGCGACGCCAGCCCGCGTCGAAGCGGTTTTCGACGAGCAATTCGTTTCCGACAGTGCGTTGCCATCCCGCGTATGCCTGCCAGCCGCGCGGGAACAAGCCGATCACGCCGACGCCAACTTCACCGAAGCTTCGGTCCGGTTCGCCGGTGAGGAAACTCAAGCGAAACACCTGGTTTCCGCCGCGGAAGAACGCAAAGACCCGGCGCGGGTCGTCGGCGAACTCGTGCTTCCAGCCCAGTCGGAGATACGGCTGCCAGACGCCGTAGGGCACGGAATAGGCCCGCGCGATCTGAAACTCGAGGCCCGCCTGCAGGCTCCGAACCTGTTGTTTGACGATGAGGAAATCCAGGCCGACCTCGTTGTTTTCTGCGATCCGGTCTACGTCGGTGCGCTGCCAGGACAAGCCTGCGCCGTAATGAAGCGTCCAGGCCCCGGCGCCGCGATCCCAGCCGGCGCTGAGGTCTGCACTGCGCACCGACGCGGAATTCTCGCTTTCGCCGCTGCTGGTGATGGTGACCCGACGTTCGTTTGGCTGCCCCGCATTGAGCGTGAGGGTGTAGTCGATCTCGCGGCGGAGGTTGGACTCGAGTCGGCCTGCGTTCAAGGCCAGACTCGCGGAGAAACTCTGGCCTCCGTTGAAGGAAACGGCAGTGCTCAACAGGTCGGTCCTGGAATCCAGTCCGCCGCTCACTATTTCGAACTCGACGTTGCGCGATTCACGCTGCAACGCGAGCAAGCCGGTCCAGTGGTCGTTGAAGCGGTAATCCAGGCCAAGCAGGTAGGAGTGGCCGGAATCCTGGTATCCGCGCTCGAACCCGGTATCGTCGTGGTCAACATCGATCAGCGACACGCTGCCAATGAAGGACCACTGGCCGCCACTGGCGATCAGATCGGCGCTACCTTCGGCGCTGGCGTCCGCGAACGTGAAATTGTTGCCGTTGGCTTTCGACGCCTTGGCCACGACCTTTGCCGCGGCGCGGCCCCGAGCCTTCGCCATCGCCATCATCAATCGGCCCTGGGCGGCGAAAATCTCGAGATTGTTGCCGAGTGCCGCGGCTGATTTGCGCGCCGCGGAACCCGGTCCTGCGTTGAGGATCTCCTGGCACCGATCATAAAACTTGGTGCCCGGGATGGCCTCGGCACAGGCGGCGACCCACGATGCGTCGAGCGCTTCGCTCGCTGTTTGCGCGCGGATCGTGCTTGTTCCCGCCAGCCCGGCTGCGAGCACGCAGGCGATGACTTGATGCTTCATGCGGACTCTCCCCAGGCCGATGTGGCGAGACTAGCACTACTGATTCCAGGTTGGCGTCGCCGACGCTTGCATGGTCGCCGTCCGGCCGGTTAGCGTTTGCCGATGCAGAACCCCATTCGACTTCTGGTCCATGGCGCCAGCGGCCGCATGGGCCAGGCCGTACTCCGGCTGGCTCAAGCCGACCCGCGCTTTTCGATCGCCGCCGCCGTCTCCCGCGGAGGTGCCGGCATCTCCGACCCCTTAGCGCCATCACTGAGCGCAGCGAATTTGCGGCAATGCCCGGCGTTCGATGTCGCCATCGGCTTCAGCCTCGCCGAGGGACTCCCTGCGCTGGTATCGCTCTGCCGCGACCGCGGAGCTGGCCTGGTCAGTGGAACGACCGGGATCGACGAGCAACTGCGGGCGATGCTGGTTGAAGCGGGGAAGACCATTCCCGTGGTCTGGGCATCCAATTTCAGCCTTGGCGTGGCGGTCCTGGAGGAACTGGCCCGCCACGCGGCAGCGACCCTTCCTGGCTGGCCGGTCGGGATTGTCGAAACGCACCACGTGCACAAGCTCGATGCGCCTTCCGGCACCGCGCTGACCCTGGCCAGCGCGATCACGGAAGGGTCTGGCACGGTCCCTTCGATCGAGTCGCGACGCGAGGGAGAAGTCGTTGGCGAGCACGTGGTCACCTTCTCCGGAATCGGCGAGACCCTGCAGCTTCGGCACGATGCGAGCAGTCGGGATATTTTTGCCCGCGGGGCGCTGGAGGCCGCCGCCCAGCTGCATGGCCGGTCTGCTGCCTATTTTTCGTTCGGCGAACTGCTCCGAACCAAAAATATAAGTCATTGATTTTGTTGAATTGGTGCAGTGCAGAATGCGAGCGCCCCGGAAATTGGTCACAGTTGTCAAGCCCGTCAGCCCTGACGGCCTTTTTTTACGGGGATTCTATTGATGAATGGTCTCAAGCTTCTCGTCGCCGCCACTGCCCTGGGCATGGCCACCCAAGCCTACGCAGCGCGCGACAACGCGTCGCAGACTCCGTCCCACCTCGCCAAGGTCACCATCACCGACAAGGTGACTGGCGTGAAGACCAGCCTTCTGCGCTGCGGCGTGATCGATCCCAGCCCGTTTGAGCGCGACGAAGTCGACCGCCGCCTGCGCGAATTCCGCAGCAGCGACCGCGCTTCGCTGATCGCCACTGCCGTGAACCGGAACATTCCGGTCTTTGTGCACATTATCCAGACGGCCGCTGGCGCCGGTGGTATCAGTTCGACCCAGATCAACAACCAGATCAGCGTGCTCAATGCGGCCTACGCGGGCACCGGCTTCAGCTTCAACCTGGCCGGCACCTTGGTCACCAAGAACACCACCTGGTACAACGGCTGCGCCCGCTCCAGCGTCGAGAAGCAGATGAAGAATGCCCTCGCCGTCAATCCGGCGAAGACGCTGAACATGTACTCCTGCGGCCTCGGCAACGGCCTGCTGGGCTATGCACGCTTCCCGAACAGCTACGCGGAAACGAGCAAGATGCACGGCGTGGTCCTCCTCAACCAGTCGTTCCCGGGCGGCACCGCTGCTCCGTACAACCTGGGTGACACCGCGACCCACGAAGTCGGCCATTACCTTGGCATGTACCACACCTTCCAGGGCGGCTGCACCGGCTCGGGTGACTCGGTTTCCGACACGCCGGCTGAGGCCAGCGCAGCTTATGGTTGCCCGACCGGCCGTGATACCTGCACCTCGCCGGGTGCCGATCCGATCCTGAACTTCATGGATTACACCGACGACGCGTGCATGAACCAGTTCAGCACCGGGCAGGCCGTCCGTGCGCAGGACATGGTCAGCACCTACAAGCCGAGCCTCGGAATCTGATCCACGCCACATGATGCAATCGACGCCCGGCTTCGGCCGGGCGTTTCTTTTTGCGTCCCATCCGGCTAAAATTCCCGCTCGCCTGAATCCCCTTTTCAATCTCGAACCCGGCCTCTGCCAGGTTCGCGGCCTGCCGCAGCCCGGTGGTCCGGGGGATTCACCTCAGACAAGGCGAGCACAGTGAATCAAACAGCCATTCTTGCCCTCGAAGACGGAACCGTGTTCGAAGGCTTTTCCGTCGGCGCGCCCGGCATGGCTACCGGCGAGGTCGTGTTCAACACCTCGATCACCGGCTACCAGGAAATCCTCACCGACCCGTCGTATGCGCGGCAGCTGGTCACGCTGACCTATCCACACGTGGGCAATACCGGCTGTACCAGCCAGGACGACGAGTCCAACAGCGTCTTCGCCGCGGGCCTGATCGTCCGTGACGTGCCGCGCCGTCCGAGCAGCTGGCGCAGCCAGGTGGCACTGCCGGAATGGCTCAAGACCCGCGGCGTTGTCGCAATCTCCGACATCGACACCCGCAAGTTGACGCGGATGCTGCGCGATCGCGGCGCCCAGAACGGCGTGCTCATGGCCGGCGACATCAACGTGGACAAGGCCGTCGAGGCGGCGCGCAAGTTCCCGGGATTGAAAGGCATGGATCTGGCGCGGGAAGTCAGCACCCGCAAGCACTACACCTGGACCGAAGGATCGCTGGACCTGGACCGGAACACGTTTGGCAGTACCGACGGCCGCTTCCACGTGGTTGCCTTCGACTACGGCGTGAAATACAACATCCTGCGCATGCTCGCCGAGCGCGGTTGCCGGATTACCGTGGTTCCGGCCCAGACCAGCGCCGCCGACGTGTTCGCCATGAAGCCTGACGGCGTGTTCCTTTCCAACGGCCCGGGTGATCCGGCGCCCTGCGACTACGCCATTGCCGCGATCCGTGAATTCATCGCCGCGCGCATTCCGATGTTCGGCATCTGCCTGGGGCACCAGCTCCTTGCACTGGCTACCGGCGCGACCACGTCGAAGATGAAGTTCGGCCATCATGGCGCCAACCATCCCGTGCTCGATGTCGATAGCGGCCGCGTCATGATCAGCAGCCAGAACCACGGCTTCATGGTCGACGAGCCCACGCTGCCGGCGAATGTCCGTGTCACCCATCGATCGCTGTTCGACGGCAGTAACCAGGGCATCGCGTTAACCGATGCTCCGGCCTTCAGTTTCCAGGGCCATCCCGAAGCCAGTCCCGGCCCACATGATGTCTCCGGCTTGTTCGACCGCTTCATCCAGTTGATGGAAAAAAGCTGATGCCAAAGCGCACTGATATAAAGTCGATCCTGATCATCGGCGCTGGCCCGATCGTGATCGGCCAGGCCTGCGAGTTCGACTACTCGGGCGCGCAAGCCTGCAAGGCGCTCCGCGAGGAGGGCTACCGGGTAATCCTGGTCAATTCCAATCCCGCGACGATCATGACCGATCCGGACATGGCTGATGCGGTGTACATCGAGCCGATTAACCCGGCAACCGTGGAACGCATCATCGCCAAGGAAAAGCCGGACGCCTTGCTGCCGACCATGGGTGGGCAGACGGCATTGAACTGCGCGCTCGACCTGGCCGACGCCGGCAC
>JANPDF010000041.1:0-9051 GCA_031431355.1 Gammaproteobacteria bacterium | reverse complement strand
GCAGGCTGTACCAGAGAGCCCCCTTGCGCGACCGTCTGGATCGCCGACACCAGCTGGTCCAGGGTCACGTCCTTGAGCAGGTAGCCGCGCGCCCCGGCCTTGATCCCCGCCAGTACAAGCTGATCGTCGTCAAACGTCGTCAGGATGATGGTTGGCGGCAACTGGTCCATGGCGGCCAGTGCCTGCAGCGCCTCCAGCCCGGACATGATCGGCATGCGCATGTCCATGAGCACGACGTCGGGCTTGACCTGGGATCATCTCGACCGCCTGTCGACCATCCGATGCCTCGGCGACTACCTCGATGTTCTCGGCCAGCTCCAGCAAGGAACGAACGCCTTGCCGGACCAGGGTTTGGTCGTCAACCAGACAGACTCTGATCATGGGGCCGCCTCCAGCGGGATACGCACGTCCAGGGCGAAGCCCTGGCCGGGTGAGGTGATGATATCCACTTGTCCGCCACAAGCGGAAAGTCGTTCGCGCATTCCGCGCAACCCATTGCCCGGGATTGCGTTGGCGCAGCCCCGGCCGTCGTCCCGGGCCTCGAGCCGGATGCCAGCATCGTCCTGCGACAGGCGCAATTCAAGGTGGCTGGCTCCGGCATGCCGCACGGTATTGGTGATGATCTCCTGAGCGCAGCGCAGCAGCACCTGTGCGCACTGCGGGTCTTCGATCTGCAGGCAATCCGGCAATTTCAGGTTTACCTGCAGTGCCGGAACGCCTTCAACCAGCACTCGCAGCGCGTTGGTGAGGTCAATGCCGCGTTCCTCACGCATTTCGCTGACTGCCTCGCGGACGTCGGTCAACAGCAGCTTGGCCAGGGTATGGCTCTGGCGGACGTGCTCCAGTGCCTTGCCCTCGGTGAGGTGCCCGGCGACCTCGAGGTTGAGGCTGAGCGCGGTGAGGTGATGGCCAAGCAGGTCGTGCAGCTCCCGGGAGATCCGCAGGCGTTCGCTCATCCGCGAGCTCTCCGCCAGCAGGGCGCGGGTGGCGCGGAGCTCGGCATTGAGCCGGCGCTGTTCCTCGCGCGCCTGTGCTTGCTGCCTGGCGACCAATCCGGTGATGAAGGTGAAGCTCGAATAGCCGACGTACATCACCGCTTGCAGCACCGCGAATACCGGAGTGAAGCCGAGGCCTTCGAACACCGGCACCAGCGGCACGTGCTGCAGGATCAGCCAGGCGACGCCGATGCCGAGCGGCATCAGCCAGGGGATCACGCCCGAAACCAGCATCAGCAGGATGCTGCCCAGGCCAGTGCCGGTGAGCTTGCTGAAGGCGATCGCGGAAATGGTCAGGATCGCCAGCAGCGCAATGTCGAACTTGCGCGGCCTGCGCACGCCCAGTTCCCGGGTCACCAGCCAGTAGGCGGCGCCGAACACGAAGTAGGCGATGGTCGAACCGAGGATGTCGGGCGCCGAGGCGAGCAACTGCTCGGCCTCCCCGACCGGGAAGTACCAGCTGTTGAGCACCAGCGGAATGCCAACCACGGCCCAGGTGAACAGGCCGGCGTAGCGAAGCAACTGGGTGTGGGACAAGCGGATCGGCATCGCTGCATCTTAGGCGACCGGTGCCGGGATCATGCGGCCCGAAAGTAACGGTAACGTGCATTTAACCTATTTCGGTCGGTCGCCGGGCCGGCGATGTCCATGCGATAATCCGGCCCGGATCGGGACTCGCCGGCACGGCGGGTCCTGGAAATGGGGAGATGGAATAGAAATGTCGATCATCATCCGCGACGTGCGCGAGCACGAGCTGGATCTGGTTCTTGCACTCAACAATGCAGCCGGTCCAGGGATCCTGCCGATGGACGCCGGCAAGCTTCGATTCTTCTGGGAAAACGCCGATTATTTCCGGGTCGCCGAAAAGGACGGCCTGCTCGCGGGCTTCCTGGTCGCGCTGACCCAGGATGCGCCGCACGACAGTCCGAATTTCCTGTGGTTCCGTGAGCGCTATCCGGAATTCCTGTACATCGATCGCATCGTCATCGCCAGCACCCGGCGCGGCGCCGGCGTCGGCCGCGTGTTCTATGGCGACGTGCAAAGCTTTTCCGAAGTGCGCGTGCCGCGGCTGGCAGCCGAGGTTTTCCTGGAGGGAAGCAGCCATCCCGCCCTGCTCTTCCATGGCAGCTTCGGCTTCCGCGAAGTTGGTCAGCAGGTCATGTCCGGCCCTGGGCTGCGCGCAGCCATGCTGGTGAAGGAACTTTGCAGCCATCCGTTCGTTCGCCAGACCTATGATGGCCACCTGCCCGACCAGCCCTGGCTGAGCGCGCGCTCCCTCCCCGGCCGCAAGCCCCAGCGCGCGACCGGCACCTGAGCATGGCGGCCATTCCGGATTACGAACAGGCAGGCGAACTCAAGATCGGCCAGGTGGGCATCGCCAACCTTCGCGTTCGCACGCTCGATGTCGAAAAACTTGCCGCGGAAATGCGCGAACGCGTCCGCACTGCGCCGAAGCTGTTCCAGCGGGCTGCGGTGATCCTCGACTTTGGCGGCTTGAGCGCCTGTCCAGAGCCGGCGGAAGTACGCGCGCTCGTCGATGGCTTGCGCAACGCTGGCGTGTTGCCAGTGGGGATCGCCTACGGCACCAGCGCGATCGAAAGCCTCTCGCGCGAAGTGCACTTGCCGTTGCTCGCCAAGTTCCGCGCATCCTATGAACTGGCCTCGGGCGCGGCCCCTGTGGCAGTCGCCACGGATGCTGCACCTGCCGGCGCCAGCGTCGGAGACGTAGCGCAAGGCAAGGCTGCCGCGAAGAAGTCCGCCGCCGCCAGCTCCGCCGCTCCGGCGGCGATCGTCGAACCCGGCCTCGTGCAGGTGGCGCCGGTCCGCTCCGGACAGCAGGTCTACGCGCAGAGCCGCGACCTGACCGTCTGCGCGACCGTCGGCGCCGGCGCCGAAGTCATCGCCGACGGCTCCATCCATATCTATGGCGCCTTGCGCGGCCGCGCACTGGCCGGCGCCAGCGGGTCCACGTCGGCGCGCATCTTCTGCCGCGAATTCAACGCAGAACTGGTCGCCATCGCCGGCACCTACAAAGTGCTCGAGGAAGTTCCGGCCAATCTGATCGGCAAGGCCGTGCAGATATGGCTGGAAGCCGAGCGCCTGCATTTCGAGGAACTGGCATGACCCGCTTCCACGCAACCCATACCGCGGCATCCATGGAGAACACAATTGGCTGAAATCATCGTAGTGACCTCGGGCAAGGGCGGGGTCGGAAAGACCACGACCAGCGCCAGCCTCGCCTGCGGCCTGGCCAAGGCCGGCAAGAAGACCGCCGTCATCGATTTCGACGTCGGCCTGCGCAACCTCGACCTGATCATGGGTTGCGAGCGGCGGGTGGTCTACGATTTCGTCAACGTCGTCCTCGGGGAAGCCTCGATCAAGCAGGCGCTGATCAAGGACAAGCGGTTCGAGAACCTGTACGTCCTGGCTGCGTCGCAGACGCGTGACAAGGATGCGCTGACCAAGGAAGGCGTGGAAAAGGTCCTCAAGGACATTGCCGACGAAGGTTTCGACTTCATCGTGTGCGACTCGCCTGCTGGCATCGAGAAAGGCGCTTTCCTGGCGATGTACTTCGCCGACCGCGCCGTGGTGGTGGTAAATCCCGAAGTCTCTTCCGTGCGCGATTCCGACCGCATCCTCGGCCTGCTTGCCTCCAAGACGCGCAAGGCGGAAAACGGCGAGCGCGTGCAGGAGCACCTGCTGCTGACCCGCTACAGCCCCATCCGCGTCGAAAAGGGCGACATGCTTTCAATCGGCGATGTCGAGGACATCCTCGGCCTCAAGGTGATCGGCGTGATCCCGGAATCGCCGGAAGTGCTGCAGAGCTCCAATGCCGGCGTCCCGGTCATCCTGGACGACGTTTCGCACGCAGGCCAGGCCTACACCGACGCCGTTGCGCGCATCCTCGGCGAAAGCGTCCCGCTCCGCTTCACAACCGTGGAGAGGAAGGGTTTCTTCTCGAAGATCTTCGGGGGCTGAGCCATGGGCATTTTCGATTTCCTCAGCTCACGCAACAAGAATACGGCCAGCGTCGCCAAGGATCGCCTGCGCATCCTGATCCAGCAGGAGCGCAGCATGCGTGGCGCGCCCGACTACCTGCCGATGCTCCAGCGCGAATTGCTGGAAGTCATCCGCAAGTACGTCAATGTCGATGTCGATGCGGTAAAGGTCGACCTGATCAAGGACGGCGACAACGAAGTGCTCGACATCTCGGTTGCGCTGCCCGAGAAAGCGGCCGTCGCCAACGGCTGACGCATGCAGCCTGCTCTCGACGCTTCGGTGCTGCTGGTGTCGGACGTCGACGCGGCTGCGCTCGGCTCGCTGCTCGCGGAACTCGGCCTTGAAATGTCGCTGATAGGCGACATCCAGCCGATACCCGGAAGTTACTGGGGCGACTCGGAAGCGGGACTGATCGGCTCCACGGTGTTCGCACGAGCCGATACGCCCGTGCATTCGGTGCTGCACGAAGCCGCGCACCTGCTGGTGATGCCTGCAGAACGCCGCGCCAGCGTGCATACCGACGCAACCGATTCAGTGCTCGAAGAGGATGCCGCCTGCTACCTGCAGATCCTGCTGGCCGCAAAGATCGACGGCGTCGGCAGTGCCCGGCTCATGGCCGACATGGACGCCTGGGGCTATTCATTCAGGCTCGGCTCGAGCCGGGCCTGGTTCGAGAACGATGCCGAGGACGCCCGGCATTTCCTCGTTTCACAAATTCCCGCCCTTTGGCAGTCGCTAGCGGCTGCGCCTCCACTTGCGCCCCTGCCCTCGCCGGTCTAGCCTGCCCCTTCCCTGCCTACGCCCCCTGCATCCGGAGCCCCACGTGATCTCGAAACGCGCCTTGTTGACGCTGGCAATTTCCGCCAGCCTGCTTTCGCTCGCCAGTGTTGCCGCAGGCTCCGGCTCCGGCGCCACCGCGCCGACGATGAATCCGAACGAGACTGCCGACCAGTTCATCGCCCGCGTCAACAAGGAGATGCGTGACGACTACGTCGAGATGACTTCTGCGCAGTGGTTGGCCGACACCTACATCAACGACGACTCGCAGCTGGTTTCGTCGAAGGCGAACGAGCGCGGACTGGCGCGGCTGGGCGAGTACGTCCGGCAATCGCGCCGCTTCGACGGAACGCCAATGTCGCCGGAAACCACGCGCGCGATCCAGTTGCTGCGCCTGGGCATCACCATGCCGCCGCCGAACGACGCCGCGCACCTGGCCGAGCTGACCAGGGTCCAGACCAAGATGAGCGGAGACTACGGCGCCGGCAAGTGGTGCAAGGACTCGAAGAACCCGGCGAGCTGCAAGGACATCGGCCAGATCGACGACATCCTCTCCGACGCGCCGAACCGCAGCTACGACGAGCAGGTGCAGGCCTGGGAGGGCTGGCACACGATTTCCGTGCCGATCAGGAAGGACTACGTGCGCTTCGTCGAGCTGAGCAACGAAGGCGCGCGCGACCAGGGCTTCGCCGACACCGGCGCATTGTGGCGCAGCGGCTACGACATGAAGCCGGACGACTTCAAAGCCGAGACCGACCGCCTCTGGGGCCAGGTCAAGCCGCTTTACGACCAGTTGCAGTGCTACACCAAGAACAAGCTGGTCGAGAAATACGGCGCGCAGGGCCAGGTCAACGGCATGATCCCGGCGCACCTCACCGGCAACCTGTGGCAGCAGGACTGGAGCCACCTGTGGCCGATGCTGGAGCCGTACCCGGGCGTGGCCAAGCTCGACGTGAGTGCCACGCTGAAGAAGCAGCGCGATGGCAAGTACGCTGCCCTTCTTGCTGATTTCACCAAGACCAACGGTCGCCAGCCTGATGCCGCCGAAGGCGTCGACGTGGCCCGCGCGGCCGACCTCGCGCAAGCGAAGGACATGGTCAGAAGCGCCGAGACTTTCTACGTCAGCCTGGGCATGCCCAAGTTGCCGGAGAAGTTCTGGGACAAGGCGCAGTTCATCCAGCCGCGCGACCGCGACGTGGTCTGCCACGCCAGCGCATGGCCGATGACGATGGACGGCGACGATGTGCGCATCAAGATGTGCATCAAGCCCGACCAGGACAGCCTGGAGACGATCTACCACGAGCTCGGCCACATCTATTACTACCTCGGCTACTTCAAGCTGCCGGCGCTGTTCCAGAACGGCGCCAACGATGGCTTCCACGAGGCTATCGGCGACACCATCGTACTGTCGATGACGCCCAACTACCTCAACTCGATCGGTCTGGTGGACAAGCCGACCGTCAGCCAGGAAGCGGTGATCAATTCGCAGATGGGCCGCGCGCTGACCGGCGTCGCCTTCCTGCCGTTCGGGCTGATGATCGACAAGTGGCGCTGGGGCGTGTTCGACGGTTCGATCAAGCCCGACCAGTACAACAAGGCCTGGTGGGACCTGAAGGCGAAGTACCAGGGCGTTTCGCCAGCCACGCCGCGCGGCGAGGACTTCTTCGATCCGGGCGCCAAGTACCACGTGCCGGGCAACACGCCGTACACGCGCTACTTCCTGGCACGCATCCTGCAGTTCCAGTTCTACAAGTCGCTGTGCGACGCTTCCGGCTTCAAAGGTCCGCTCAACGAGTGCAGCTTCGCCAACAGTCCCGAGGCCGGCAAGCGCTACTGGGCGATGATGCAGAAGGGCGCTGGACAGCCGTGGCAGAAGTCACTGAAGGAACTGACCGGCGGCGAAAGCCTCGATGCGGGTCCTGTGCTCGAGTACTTCGCGCCACTTAAGGGCTGGCTCGAAACCCAGAACAAGGGCAAGCAATGCGGTTGGCCCGTCACCGCCAAGTGATGCCCGCCCCGTCCATGGCAACGGGGTTGCTGGCTTGCAGCGCGCTTGCTCCGGCAGGCGCGCTGAACCCGGATGCGATCCGGTGATGAGCCCAGTGGTGCAGGTGAGGCGCGCGGTGATTGCCGAACTCGATGAGGCAGCGCGCCTCTTCGATGGCTATCTGGCCTTCTACGAGAAACAGATCGAGCCATCGGCGTCGCGCGCGTTCATCGCCGGGCGACTGGACAAGCTTGATTCAGTGATTTTCCTTGCCTGGATCGGCGATCGCGCGGTCGGGTTCATGCAGCTGTATCCGACCTTCGCCAGCCTGTCGTTGGCGCCTGCCTGGGTGCTCAACGACCTGTACGTGGAGGTTTCTGCCCGTGGCCGCGGAGTCGGCGAAGCGCTGATGGCGAAGGCGAGCGCGCTTGCGGCCGAGACTGGCGCGGCCGAAGTCTTCCTGCAGACGGCGCTCGACAACTACGGCGCGCAGCGACTCTACGAAAAGCTAGGCTACCAGCGCGACGAGCAGTTCGTCGTGTACACGCTCGATACCTCCCCTACATCTCGTCGGTAGGCGCCAGGCTCGATGCCTCGGCGCTGACTTCGGGCCAACGGTCGCAGTGCGCGAGGTACCAGCGCCACATGCCGTAGGCGACTGCCGTGAACGCGGCGGCGCCGAGCGCGAGGTGCAGCGGATGGCCGCTGAGCATCGGTGACAGTACGCCGGCGATCAGCGCATTGGAAAGCAGGCCGACGAATGCCTGCATCGAGGACGCCGTGCCGCGCATCGTCGGATACATATCGAGGATGGCGATCGTGAGGATCGGGAACACCAGCGCGATCCCGAACGCGCTCAGTACCGTGGGTAGCACTGCCCACGGGAGCCGGGGGTCCGGCCAGCCAAGGTTGTAGACAATGTTGAATACAGCTGACAGGCCGCAGAAAACGAAGCCGATGTTGGCCAGACGCACCCCGCTCATCCGACCTGCCGAGCGACCGCTGAACCACGCCCCGAGGATCATGCCGGCGATCGTTGGGGCGAAGAAATAGCCGAACTGTTGCTCGTTCAATCCAAGCATGTCGATGACGAACGCGGGTGCTGAGGTGATGTACAGGAACAGCGCGCCAAAGTTTGCCGTGCCCGCCAGCGCCAGCAGACGGAAGCGGCCGTTGCTGATGATCTCCCGATACGCGCCGGCCAGCGCGCGCAGGTTCATCGGCAAACGCCGCTCGACCGGATGACTCTCGGGCAGGGCGACGGCGGTGACGAGCAGCAACGCGAGGCTGAAAGCCGACAGGAACCAGAAGATCGCCTGCCAGTTGCTCCAGCCGAGGATCCAGCCGCCGATGATCGGGGCGATCGCCGGGGCCACGCCGAAGATCATCGAGATGTTGCTCATCAGGCGCTGGGCGTCATCGCCGTCCAGGGCGTCGCGCACGATCGCACGGCCGACGATCAGGCCAACGCCTGCCGAAAGGCCCTGCACGGCGCGGAAAGCCAGCATTTGCGCCATGGTGGTCGAGACGGCACAGCCGATCGAGGCCAGCGTAAACACCACGATGCCCGCCAGGATCACTGGGCGCCGCCCGAGCGCGTCCGACAGCGGCCCGTGCACCAGCGACATCGCCGCATAGCCAAGCAGGTACACGCTGATCGTTTGCTGCATCGCGACCTTGCTGACGCCAAGGTCCGATTCCATCACCGCGAACGCGGGGAAGATGGTGTCGATCGAGAACGGGCCGAGCATAGCCAGGGCGCCGAGGATGAAGGCCAGCCGGGCCCTGGAAATTGACAGGTGCGGAATCATTGGGACGCTGTTTTCGAATTTCGTGTCAGCATAGCAGCTGGCTTGAATCGACCGGCCCCGAGCCCAATTGAGCAACGATGAACAGTGACGTGAGCCAGATTTCGCTGGCGCGGCCCGCCGGCGAACGACCGACCGCGCAGGTCTTGAAACGGCTCGGCCCATTCCTGAAGCCGTACTCCGGGCGCATCGCCATCGCCATGCTCTGCCTGCTGACCGCGAAGGTGGCCGGGCTTGCGGTGCCGATGGTGCTCAAGCGCCTGATCGACACCCTGGGCATCACTGCTTCCGCCGCGGTGATCCCGGTCGCGCTGTTGCTTGCCTACGGCGGCGCGAGACTGTCGGAACGCGTATTCACCGAGATGCGCCAGATCGTGTTCGCCCGGGTGATGGCGCGCTCATCGCGCATGGTGATGCTGTCGGTGTTCCGCCACCTGCACTCGCTATCGCTGCGCTTCCACCTGAATCGACGCACGGGTGGCGT
>JANPDF010000040.1:0-1924 GCA_031431355.1 Gammaproteobacteria bacterium | reverse complement strand
GTCTCGGCCAGCTATGACCGGTTCCACGATTACGAGCGGACGATGCAGCTCAACTACTTTGGCTGCCTGCGCCTGATCATGGGTTTCCTGCCGGCGATGTCCACGCGGCACCGCGGCCACAACATCAACATCTCCTCGATTGGCGTGCTCGCCAGTTCGCCGCGCTTCTCCGCCTCCGTCGCGTCGAAGGCGGCGCTCGATGCTTTCAGCCGCTGCGCGCAGGCTGAGTTCAGCGGCAAGAACATCGCATTCACGACCGTCAACATGCCGCTGGTGAAGACGCCAATGATCGCGCCCACCAAGATGTACGACTCGATTCCAACCCTGTCGCCGGAAGAAGCGGCCGACCTGGTGGTCAAGGCGATCATCGAGAGGCCGAGCCGCGTCGCCACGCGCATGGGCATCTTCGCGGCGACCCTCAATGCCGTCGCGCCGAAGGCCTACGAAGTGATCATGAACACGGCCTTCGAGATGTTCCCGGACTCAGCCGCCGCCAAGGGCGATCGCAAGGCGCTGCGCAGCGAGCAGCCTACCAACGAGCAGATCGCCTTTGCCGCTGTGATGCGCGGCGTGCACTGGTAGGACCAGCGCGGCGCGGGTCTAGTTGCACAGGCGCCAGCGCACGGCCTGGCGAGTCGACTCGGGCGACTCCAGCTGCACGCGGGTGAAGCGCATTTCCTCGTTCTGGAGGAGGATCCGGCAGATCTCGTCGATCAGCACCTTGTCCTTGCCGTCGGTCCGGTTGAGCGTTACCAGCAGCGTGCGTTGCGCCGCCCAGGCGGCCCGGTCGACCTGGGGCAGCAATGACACCTGGTGCGCAGCATCCGCGTGGCGCCGGGCCAGTTGCTCATCCGACAACTTGGCCACTTCGGCCATCGCCTTGGCGGTGGCGTTGATCTGCTCGAGCATGGCGGCGTCGGAGCGCGGCGCGGCCGGCTCGGCGCGAACGGGTTGGACGTCGGAGGCGGCGACCGGCTCAGGCCCCTTCGGCGCCACCTTCGGCTGGTTCAGGAAGAAAATAATCGCGCCTACGGCGACGCTCGCCGCGATGCCGCTCCACAGACCCTTCGTGGTCTGAGCGGACGCCTGCCGACCGACCTCTTCCAGCAGCTTGGGCTGCAGGTACTGGCGAACCATGGGCCACAGCGCTGCACCATCGATCAACTGCACGTTGTGGCTTGAAGCCACCTGTCTGGCGGCGGGCGTGGTGGAGCCCAGGGTTAGCAGGATGCCGGACCGCGCTCCATGCAGGCTGGTTGCGTTGATGAACTCGCGAACATTGATGTCGGTCAGGTGGTAGGCGGTTCCATGCTTGTAGCCGAGCAGCACGTCCTCGCCCTCGCGGCGGAGCAGGAATTCGGTGCCGCCGCTGCCGTTGGTCTCGCCGATCTCGCCGCGCTCATAGCCCTCGCGTTGCAGCGCCTCCAGCACGACGGCGATGCAGTCCCTCCACTTGAGGTTGGCCAGGGTCTGTATGCCGACATCGGATTCCGCCTTCCGGCGCCTGCTGACGCCAAACCACAAGGCGGACAGGACGATGCCGATGACGGCCACCGCAACCGCCAGGATTGGAGCGGACATTCATGCCTCCATCGGCAACCAGGACTTACCCGAGGATAACGCGAACCGGGCGCTGTCGCGGACGAAAAAACGCCCGGCAGTACCGGGCGTTTGTTCAGCGCATTGAAAGGGCCCGCCAGCCGGAAGTCGTGAGGGGAGGGGACTTACGAGCTTCGTGTGGGCTGGCGGGCACAAGCGGTATCAGGAGCGTGGGGCTACCGGTTTGGCGGCTTTCGGCAGCGACTTGCGCGTGGACTTGCGGGCGGGGGCGGCCTTCCTGGCCGGTGCCTTGGCCGGGCGCTTCGCTGCGCGCTTGGCTGGGGCTGCCGGGCGCTTGGACGGTGCTCTTGCCGCCGGCGACGCG
>JANPDF010000039.1:0-29809 GCA_031431355.1 Gammaproteobacteria bacterium | reverse complement strand
GGATGGTGTCGTCGGTCCCGAAGAAGGCGGAGATCTTCTTCTCCAGCTGCTTGTGCAGGTCCTGGGTGCCGCAAATGAAGCGCACGGACGCCATCCCGAACCCGTGACTATCCAGCGCATCCTTGGCCGCGGCGATCACTGTCGGGTCATCGGCCAGCCCGAGGTAGTTGTTGGCACAGAAATTGAGCACCCGGCGGCCGTCCGCCAGCTCAATCTCGGCCGATTGCGGGCCGACGATGACCCGTTCGGACTTGAACAGCCCGTCGGCGCGAATCGCATCCAGGGTGGCGCTGAACCGGCTGATGGTCGAATTGCTCATCTGGCTGACGCTCCGCAGGACAATAGGCAATTATCGTCCATGTGTCGAAACCGGCGGTGGTCAAAATCCATACGCATGCGTATCGCAATTTATGTCTAAACTGTGTTAAAAATTCAACAGGCCGCGCCCCGGGGATGGCAAGCGGCGGCCACCGCTCCACCCCTACCACCGCCCGACCGGGCTTTGCCACGCACCCATGACTACGGAGATGACCCCATGCGTTTGAATAAACTTGCACTCGCCCTGATCCTGGCTTGCTCCGCCCTGCCGATGTCGGCCCTGGCCCAGGAAGTGGAGGCCAGCGCCAATCCGGCGCAGCAGACCGAGCAGGCCGCCACCCCGCCCGAGGCGGCGGAAGAAGCGGCGTCCAACTTCAGCTGGAACCTCGCGGTCACTTCTGACTACGTGTTCCGCGGCATCACCCAGACCGACTTCGATCCCGCGCTGCAAGGCGGGCTCGACTACGCCTTTGGCGATTCTGGCTTCTACATCGGCGCTTGGGCCTCGAACGTCGACTTTGTCGACCCCGATGGCCCGGATCTGGAGCTCGACACCTTCGTCGGCTACAGCGTCGACGCCAGCGAGATGGTGAACCTGGATTTCTCGATCGTCCGCTACTCCTATTTTGGCGAGAAGGATGTCTACGGAAGCCTCGACTACAACGAGTTCTTCGCGAAGGCCACCTTCAACGAGATGATCACCTTCACCCTCGCCTACGCGCCGGATTATGCCAACCTCGACTACTCGAGCATGTACTTCAACGTCGCCGGAAGCTGGGAACTCGGCAACGAATTCAGCCTCAATGCCGGCGTCGGCCGCTCCAATTTCTCCGACGACAATGGCGGCTACACCGACTGGAACCTGGGCGTAAGCCGCCAGTTCGGCCCAGTCAACGCGGCGATCAACTACTACGACACCAACATCGAAGGCGACAAGGTTTCCGACGCGATCGTGTTAACTCTTGCACTAGGCGGCTGATTATCCAGCAGGAAATAAAAAAGGGCGCCCAGGCGCCCTTTTTTTTGCCACTGCGAATGTGCTCAGCTCCAGCTGCAGACGACCTTGCCGCAGTTGCCCGCTTCCATGAGGTCGAAGCCTTTCTGGAAATCATCGATGTGGACCTGGTGAGTGAGGACTTTTTGCAACGGGAAGCCGGTCAACACCATCTGCGTCATCTTGTACCAGGTCTCATACATGCGACGGCCATAGATCCCCTGCAGGGTGAGGCCCTTGAAGATGACCTTGTCCCAGTCGATGCCGGCGCCTTTGGGCAGGATGCCGAGCAGCGCGACTTTGCCGCCGTGGTACATGCAATCAAGCATGTCGTTGAACGCCGCCTGGTTGCCGCTCATCTCCAGGCCGACGTCGAAGCCTTCGATGTGCAGGTCCTTCACGACCTCGCGCAGCGACTGCTTGGAAACGTTGACCACCCGCGTCGCGCCCATGTCGGCCGCCAGCTTCAGGCGGTAGTCGTTGACGTCGGTGACGACCACGTTGCGGGCGCCGACGTGCTTGCATATCCCGGCGGCGATGATGCCGATCGGGCCGGCGCCGGTGATCAGCACGTCCTCGCCGATGACGTCGAACTCCAGTGCACAGTGCGCGGCATTGCCATAAGGGTCGAAGAATGCAGCCAGCTCGGACGGGATCTGATCCGGTATCGGCCACAGGTTGCTTGCCGGCATCGCGATGTATTCAGCAAAGGCACCAGCCCGGTTGACGCCAATGCCGACTGTATTGGGACACAGGTGCTGGCGACCGGCGCGGCAGTTGCGACAGTGGCCGCACACGATGTGGCCTTCGGCTGACACCCGGTCACCGATCTTGTATCCGGTAACGCCGGCGCCAAGCTCGACGATCCTGCCTACGAATTCATGGCCGATCACCAGGCCCGGCTTGATCGTGCGTTGGCTCCACTCGTCCCACTTGTAGATGTGCAGGTCGGTACCGCAGATCGCGGTCTTCTCCAGCTTGATCAGGACTTCATTGGACCCCGGTACCGGCACCGGCACCTGTTCCATCCAGATGCCCTTGCCAGCTTCGCGCTTGACCAGCGCCTTCATCATCTCGGGCATGGGACGCTCCGTCTTGCTGCGGGAATTTGGCAGTGATCCATTATAACGCGGGCGATTGGCCGGCTTGGGAGGTTAGCCGGCAGTCGACGGCGACGACTTGCCGCTGTTCATCCAGACTGAAGACCAACTCGGTAAACCCGGAGCTGCCGGCGCGTGCTGCGGCGCTACCAAAGTAATAGGACCATTGCACATGGCCGCTGTCGTCGGCCGGACTGGCGACGGCGTCGGGTGGGCCAAGCGAATTCAAAAGCCGCTGCCGCTCCGCGCCGATCAGTGGCCGGGTCTGGCGTTCCTTGGGACAGATGAAAGTGCTTCGCCTGGACGCGGGCAGCGCGCGCGCCAGCCGCAACTCGACCGAAATCGAGCCAAGCACCGTCGCGCAATTGTCCACCGTCGTGGCCAGCGACGACGACGCGAAGAAGACAAGGGCAGCGAGGGCGATACCAGGTTTCATGCGCTTGCGGCGGCCTCCATCATTCGTTCCGACTGTGCGTGGCCAAGGTAACCCCGGATCAGGCCGCGGGCAATGTACAGGAGCGGGATCAGTGCCAGTGCGGCTGCCATTTTGTAGATGTAATTCAGCGTGCCGACAGCAAAGAAGAGGTCCATTGACCAACGCTGCGGTCCGATCACGAACGCAATGTAGAGCACGACGAAGCTGTCGACGAACTGGGAAATCGCTGTCGAGCCGGTGGCACGCAGCCAGGCATGGCGGGGTCCGGTGGCTCGACGAATGCGATGGAACACAGACACGTCGATCAGCTGCCCAATCAGGAAGGCGATCACGGAGCCGCAAATCGTCCAGAGTCCCTGGCCGAAGATCGCGGCGAATGCCGCTTGCTGGTCGGGAACGCCTTGGGACTGCGCGGATCCGACCCACCAGCTGGCAGGCGACAGGTGTATCGCCGCGAAAGCAAACAGGAAGCCGTAGGTGATCAGCCCAACCGCGAGCCAGCTGATGAAGCGCACTCCCTTGCGGCCATAAAACTCATTGACGGTGTCGGTCATGATGAAGACGATCGGCCAGAGCAGCGTTCCCGCGGTGAAATTTAGCGACCCGCTCTGGCCGAACAGGTTCCACTCGAAGGGTTGCAAGCCGAGCGTGTCTTCAAGCGCGAAGATCTTCACTCCGATGAACTCTGCCAGCACCGCGTTGACGACAAAGAACGCAGCGAGCACGACGAACAGCTTCTGCGCCCGGGCGTCTCCGATCATGGAACCACGACCCGGTGGAACGGAATCTTGTCCGGGCTGACGGCGCCGCCGGAGATGATGAAGGTCATGGCCTGGTCCACCGTCCAGTCGGTCGGGGTCAGCCGTTCGACCGGGACGACTTCCAGGTAGCCCGACGTGGGATTGGGTGTCGTCGGTACATAGACGGCGGCCAGTTCGGCGCCGGTGTTTTCATCGCGCAGGATTCGCGTCACGAAGCCAACTGATTTCATCTCGTTGTGCGGGAAATCGATCAGCACCACCCGTTGCGTCCCATCAGGCTTGGTCTGCAACAAGTCGAGCAGCTGGCGGGCGCTCCCGTAGATAGTCTTGGCGAGGGGAATGCGTGCGATCCCGGACTCGAACCAACGCAGCAGGGTTTGCCCGACCACGCGCCGGGCGAGGACGCCGATCGCCAGGATGAAGCCCACCGTGACAGCCAATGCGATCGCCGTCTGCACCCAGGAGTCGGCCAGCCAGCCAAACAGGCGTGGATCCCCGGCGGCGATGGCGGCCACCAACGGTGCGGTGAGCGGGGCGCTGATCCCCGAGAGCAGCGTGAACACGAACTTGAATACGATCCAGACCAGCCAGATCGGCAACAAGGTCAACAGTCCGCTGAGGAAGTACTTCTGCAGTTTGCCCATGGCGCATTGTACCGGCAGAGTTGGCGCCAGCCCGGGGCTGCCGAGTTGCCCGGCTCAGTCGCGCGCCGACAGCTTCAACGCGATGGAACCTCGCGTACGAGCCTGAAGCCGACGTCGTCGAATCCGGAATCGGCGTCCAGTCCGCCGGTGCGGGTCGGGTCCGCGCGATTCGCGCTGTCGCGCCAGCCAAGGCCGCTGACCGAGCGTTCGCGGCAGTTGCCGGCACAATCGCTCAGCCACTCGCGCGCGTTTCCACGCACGCCAGTCAGTCCGAGCGGGCTTGCGGGACCTTGCGCCACCGGCACCGTGCCTTCCTGACCGCAGCTGACCCGGCCGTCCCGGCAGGGCGTGCCTGAGCCACGATAGGCGGCGATCTGACGCCATTCCGAAGCCGTCGGAAGCCGATAGGTAGCGCCGTTGCGCTGGCTGAGCCACTGGGCGTAGGCGCGGGCATCTTCGTAGCTGACGCAGACGGCAGGATGCTCGCCCGTCTGCTGGAAGCCCGGGGATTGCCAGGTCCTCTTTTTCAGGCTGATCGGCGCCAGCCGGTTACGGCAGCGCGCGCTTGGACGATTGGTCTTGTTGGCAAACTGCGCGTAGTCCGAACGGGAAACCTCCTCGCGCATGAACGCCACTCCCGGCCGCGATCCGCTGCCGGGTTGCACGAGGACCAGGGCCGGACCCAGGTTCGGCGAGCTGATTACCTTGCCGGGCTTTGGCGGCACGACGGCTCGCGACCACGCCGGCTCGAGCTGTTTGGGATCCACTTCCAGCGTCTTCGCCAGCGCCTTCGCCTTGTCGAGCGAAGTCGCTTCGCCGCTGTCGGCCGCCTTGTTGATGCGGGTGACCAGCAGGGCCGGGATTGGTTTGCGCAAGCTTGTCCATGATTCGGACTTGAGCTTGTCAGTCTGGCTGGCGAATTGTTGCGCACGCACGTAGGTCGACTTGCTGGCGTCCAGGTCGCCGGCCTTGAGGGAAGCCGCGAGTGCGCTGCCCAAGCCTGCAATTACCTGGTCGGCAAGGCCGGAAGTTTCGTTCGGCGGCGTTCCGAGGCGCACGGCCTCAAGTATCGATTCGATGGCGTTGTCACCGGCAGGGGTGCTCAGCCGCTGCTGGCGTACCTGGCGTTCGGCGGCATGCAATTGGCGACTGCCAGCTTGCGATGGATCGAATTCGAGCGAATTCACAGTGACGCTGGCCACGACGGCCGCAAACTGCGATTGGCCGGCCGCGGTTGTAATTGATGTCGTTGGAGTTGGTGTGACGGACGCTGGAACAGGCGCGTCTGCCGTTGCCAGCGGTGCGGCGGCGGCCGGCGCGGGATCCGCAGCCGGCGCGAGGGGCGCAGGATTGGCCGGCGCCGGGGCGGGCTCTTTGCCGGTAAAAAACTTCGAATCCGCGGCCTCGTCCTTGCCGGGACGCATCAGTAGCGCCGCAGCCAGCAAAATCGCGGCTGCTGCTACCGAGATCAGGGTGGGTCGCAGCCAGGACTTCGCCGACACCGCGCCCGGGAGCCGCCCGGCTGGCTCGACATCGGCGGACACCGTGCGTTCCTTCGCCGAAATCTGGTTGAGCATGCCCAGCATCTGTTGCGCGTTGCGGAAACGGTTGTCGGCGGACTTCGCCATCGAGCGGTCCAGGAACGCCTGCCAATGCTTGCGTTCCGCCGGAAGCCGGGGAATCGGATCCTGGGCGTGCATCAGCGCCAGGCCAAGCGGGTCCGAAGACAGGAAGGGCAGGTGACCGGTGAGCAACTCGTAGGCCAACACGCCGACGCTGTACAGGTCAGCGCGGCCGTCCACGGCTTCGCCGCGCGCCTGCTCCGGCGCCATGTAGCCACCGCTGCCAATGGCCAGCCCTGCCGTGGTGATCCGGCTGGTGTCGTTGCGCTTGAGCGCAATGCCGAAGTCGGTGAGCAAGGGCCGGTCCGCGTTGTCGAACAACACGTTTTCTGCCTTGACGTCCCGATGCACGATTCCCCGGGTGTGCGCGTACTCCAACGCCGACAGCAGCGCGCGCAACACTTCGATGATGCGGCCTTCGTCGTTGGTGAAGTCGCGCTGGCCCAGATGACCGCGCGCCAGGTAGGGGAGCACGTAATACAACAGGCCCTGCGGAGTGCGGCCGACCTCATGCACGCCGACGATGCATGGATGTTCCAGCTTGGCAATCGTATGCGCTTCCTGCTCGAAGCGTTGCTTGCTCTTCTCGTCGGTCAGCGCTTCCGGCGACATCACCTTGATGGCAACCTGGCGGTCCAGCGATACCTGGACGCCGAGGTAGACGTACGACATGCCGCCCTTGCCAATGCGTCGGATCACCCGGTAGCCGGGGATGTCGGGCATGTAGCTGCCAAGCAAGGTCGATAGTTCTTCCGGGGAGAGCTCTTCAGATTGCATGGGAGCCGTGGCGCGGGGACTGATCGGTCAGCATAAGCCAGCCGGTGCGGCGCGGGAACTGCTGCCGGCCTCCCCGGTCTCCGCAGTCAGAACAGCAGCGAGGCCATCCGGCGCCTGTAGGTGCCGACCAGATCAGGATCTTCGACGATGCGGAACGCATCGATCAGGGCTTTCCGGGGCAACTGGTCCTGGTAGCCCCTGTCGCGCTGCAGCATTTCGATGAATTGCTGCAGGCCCGCTTCCTCATCGCCTTGCAGCAACAGGCGCGCGCCCAGCAAGTGCCGGGCCCGCAGGTCGGCCGGATCGCCGGCTATCGCCGCCTCCAGCGTCTGCCGGTGAGGGGCGTCCTTGAGCAGCTTGGCGAAGCGGAGCCGGGCATGGGCCCGGATAGCGCGTTCGTCGGTAGCCAGGTTGGCCGGCAGTGCATCCAGCAGTTTTTCAGCCTCGTCGTTGGCGCCTGTCCGGAGCAGGGCGAGCGCCAGTTCCAGCTTCAATTCGTCCTTTGCCGGTTCGGCTTGGATGGCGGCGCGCAGGGCTACCACCGCGTCGTGAGGGTCGACGGCGGCAGCCACTGGCTCGGCTTCGGGCTCAGCCGGCCTGGCCTCGACCCCGTGGTGCTTGAGGAATTCCCGGACCTGGCCTTCCGGGAGCGCCCCGGGGAAGCCGTCGACGATCTGGCCGTCTTTCAGCAGCACGACCGTGGGCACCGACTTGACCTGGAAGTACGCAGCAAGCTGCTGCTCCTTGTCCACGTCAACCTTGGCGAGCAGGAATCCGCCGGCAAATTCGGTCGCGAGCTTCTCGAGGATCGGGCCCAGGCTCTTGCAGGGCCCGCACCAGGTGGCCCAGAAATCGACCAGCACCGGCGTCTCTTTTGATTTCAGTATGACGTCCTGCTCGAAGCTCGGCAGAGTCGCGTCGAACACATGGGAAGCGTCGTCCATGGCAGTTTCCGTCAGGGGATCTCCTGCAGATTGTGCCAGCGACGGTGGAATCAAGTCTCTCCGGGCTCAGGCGTATTCGGCGCGCAGGTAGTCCAACAGCCCGAGGGCCGTGGCCGCGACCCCGCCGATCATCCCAGCGGCGACGACGAATTGCAGGTGCTGGCCCTGCCCCGCGAGTACCTGCGAGGCCATCGACCACGGATACCAGTGCCCAAATCGTTCGGACTGGCCGATCAGGAAGCCGACCACGGTCGCGCTCATGCCCGCGGCTACCGCGATGGTGAAGCTGCGCCAGCGGATTGCGATCCAGCTTTGCAGGGCGACCATCAGCAGGGAGGCAGCGAAGCCCGCCGCCGCCAGTCTGGCCAGATTGGCCAAGGGCGGCGGTCCGGCCAGTCCAAACGCAGGCTGCACGTGCATCAACAGCCAGCCGCCGATCGGAATGAGCAGGAGCAACAGAACGAAGGCAGCAAGCACCATGGCGACGAGCACGATTACCTTGGCGAGGTAGTGCACGCGACGGGGTATTGGCAGCGCGAGCAGGTGCTTCCACTGGTTGTCGGCGTGCTCCAGCCCGGCCAGCAATGCCGACTGCAAGGTCACGAACAGGGGCAGCATCAGGAAGCACCACAGCACCAGGATGCTCTGGGAAAAGGCGAACCATGCCTCGGCCGCCGCCATCGGCGGCCGGTTGCCGCTGAACTTGGTGAAGCTCACCTGCAGGACGTACAGCGCCACCACCGTCGCCGGAGCGATCAGGCACATCCACAATGCCAGTGTCCGTCGAAGCTTGAGCGATTCCGCCGACAAGGCGCGAAGTAAGGGGCTCATGCAGCGTCCTCCAGCGAGCTGTCGATAGTGAGGTCGAAGAACAGCGCTTCCAGCGAGGCCACTTCCCGCGCGAGATGCCCGACCTGCAGGCCGTGCTCGATCAGGAAACGATTGATCTGTTCGCTCGACTTGCGATCCAGGCTGACCACGAGCGTCTGCTCGTCCTGCCAGGCAACGCTTTCGCCAACCGCCACAAGCAGGTCGCGCGCCCTGAGGAGATTGTCGCAGCGGATGATCACGCGCGGCTTCACCCGGCAGCGCAACTCTTCGAGCCGTCCTTCGAAGCGGAGTCGACCGCCCTGCAACACGCCAACGTGGCTGGCAATCTGCTCGATTTCAGCCAGCAAATGGCTGGAAACGAACACGGTTATGCCATCGTCGGCCACCAACTGGCGAAGCAGTCGGCGCATGTCCTGGATGCCGGCCGGATCCAGCCCGTTGCTTGGCTCGTCCAGGATCAGCAGGCGCGGTTCCCCGAGCAATGCCAATGCGATTGACAGGCGCTGGCGCATGCCCAGGGAATACTCGCGCACGCATCGATCGGCTGAATCGAGCAAGTCGACGCGTGCAAGCACCGATTCCACCCGTGAGCGCGGGACATCAATCAGGCGACGGGTGACTTCGAGGTTTTCGCGACCGCTCAAGTGACCATAGAGCGATGGTGCTTCGACCAGCGCGCCAACCAGGCCCAGCGGCTGCCGGGCATGCCGCCCCAGCGGCTGACCAAACAGGGAGATCTCGCCAGTGTCGGGCCGCAACAGGTCGAGCAGCAGTCGGATGGTGGTGGTCTTGCCGGCACCATTGGGCCCCAGAAAGCCGTAGATGGCGCCCTGCGGCACATTCAGATCCAGTCCGCGGATGCCGAAGCCACCGGAGAACTGGCGGGTCAATCCGCGCGTGGATATCGCTGGAATCATGGTCTGGGCGTCTGCCGGGAATGGATCGCATCTTGCGGCACGCGGCAGGGGCGGCCATGTGCCAATCGTTTACCAACCGCTCGCCGGGGACTGCCGCCGCGGCATTCGCCCGGCGACCGGGTGGAATGGAGTTTTTCCTCATTGCCTGCTGCGTTACTCTAGAGGCCTGATTTCTCGTCCTTTCCGGCTCCATTCCCATGCATGACATCCCAGACCCCGGCGCCTACGTCCCGAAGGCGGTGGAAATCGCTGCGCAGGCCCACTGGAACGCGACGCGCGCCTTCGAGGTCATCGAGGATTCGTCCAGGCCCAAGTACTACTGCCTGGCGATGCTGCCGTATCCATCCGGCGCCCTGCACATGGGCCATGTCCGCAACTACACGATCGCCGATGTTATTTCCCGTTTCCGGCGCATGTGCGGGTTCAATGTCCTGCAGCCAATGGGTTGGGACGCGTTCGGCTTGCCCGCGGAGAACGCGGCGATCAAGAACCATACTGCGCCGGCCAAGTGGACGTACGCCAACATCGAGCACATGCGCGGGCAGTTGCAGGCGCTGGGCTACGCCATTGACTGGAGTCGCGAGTTGGCGACCTGCCGGCCGGATTACTACCGCTGGGAACAGCTGATGTTCACGCGCCTGTTCAAGCAGGGCATCGTCTACCGCAAGAACAGCGTCGTGAACTGGGACCCGGTCGACCAGACCGTGCTCGCCAACGAGCAGGTGGTGGACGGACGCGGCTGGCGCAGCGGCGCGATCGTGGAGAAGCGGGAAATTCCCCAATGGTTCCTGAAGATCACCGCGTATGCCCAGGAACTGCTCGACGGACTGGATGCATTGCCGGGTTGGCCCGACGCAGTCAAGACCATGCAGCGCAACTGGATCGGGCGCAGCGAGGGGCTCGATATCCGCTTTGCGGTGGATGGCGACGACGATGCGTTGACTGTCTTCACGACACGCCCGGACACGCTGATGGGCGTCACCTACCTTGCCGTGGCCGCCGAGCATCCCATCGCGCTGAAGGCAGCCACGCGCGATCCGGAGTTGTCCGCATTCATCGAGGAGTGCCGGCACGGCGGCGTCTCCGAGGCAGAGCTGGAGACCCAGGAGAAGAAGGGCCGGGCGACGGGACTGTTCGCCCGTCACCCGATCAGCGGAGAACTGTTGCCGATCTGGGTGGCCAACTTCGTGCTGATGGGCTACGGAACCGGTGCGGTGATGGCGGTCCCCGGCCATGACCAGCGCGATTTCGAATTCGCCCACCGCTACGGCTTGCCGATCCGGCAGGTGATTACCTTGCGCACGCCGCTGCCCCCGCACCTGGCGCCGGAGTTCGCCTACGACGTCAAGGAATGGAAGGACTGGTACGCGGACAAGACCCGTCCCGAGGCAATGGTGGTGAACTCCGGCGAGCTGGACGGCAAGAACTACCGGCAGGCGTTCGACTTCCTGGCGGACAAGCTGCAACGCGAAGGCAAGGGCGAACGTCGCGTCAACTTCCGCCTGCGTGACTGGGGCGTCAGCCGGCAACGCTACTGGGGTTGCCCGATACCGATCGTCTACTGCGACAAATGCGGCGCGGTGCCGGTCCCGGAACAGCAGCTGCCAGTCGTGTTGCCGGAGGACGTTGAATTCACCGGGGTGAAGTCGCCGATCAAGGCCGATCCGAAGTGGCGGCAGACGACGTGTCCCGATTGCGGCGGGCCCGCCGAACGCGAGACGGACACCTTCGACACCTTCATGGAATCGAGTTGGTACTACGCACGCTACACGTCCCCGGGCGCAAACGACCTGGTCGACGAGCGGGCCAATTACTGGTTGCCGGTCGACCAGTACATCGGCGGGATCGAGCACGCGATCATGCACCTGATGTATTTCCGCTTCTATCACAAGCTGATGCGCGACGCGGGCCTGGTGCACAGCGACGAGCCTGCGACGAACCTGCTCTGCCAGGGCATGGTCATCGCCGACACGTTTTATCGCGAGCAGCCCAGTGGCGGCCGCGAGTGGCACAACCCGGCGGACGTCGACGTGCAGCGCGACGAACGCGGCCGGCCGCTTGGCGCGGTGCTTCGCGCCGATGGTCTGCCGGTGCAGATCGGCGGTAGCGAAAAGATGGCGAAGTCAAAGAACAACGGCATCGATCCGCAGACGATGGTCGATCGCTATGGCGCGGACACAGTGCGCCTGTTCTCTATGTTCGCCGCACCGCCGGAACAGTCCCTGGACTGGAACGAATCGGGGGTCGAGGGCATGTCGCGTTTCCTGCGCAGGCTGTGGGCGCAGGTTGGCAAGCACGTTGCGATGGGCCGGCCGGCACCGCTGCAGACTGCGGCGATGTCGCCCACGGCCACTGCGATTCGTCGACACGTGCATGAAACCATCCAGAAGGTCGCCGATGATTACGGCCGCCGGCATACGTTCAATACCGCCATCGCGGCGGTGATGGAGCTATTGAACGCGCTTGGCCGCTACGACGAGGCGTCGGAGAATGCCAGTGCGTTGCGCCAGGAAGCATTCGAGGCAGTGGTCCTGATGCTCAACCCGATCACTCCGCACACCTCGCACGCGCTGTGGCAGAAATTGGGCCATGGCGAGACGACGCTCGAAGACTTGGCCTTCCCGAAGGCCGACCCTTCAGCCCTGGCGCGAGACGTGCTGACTCTTGCCGTGCAGGTCAATGGCAGGTTGCGCGGCACCATCGAGGTTGGCGTCGCCGCGACGCGTGAGGAGATCGAGGCATTGGCATTGGCCGACGGCAACGTCGCCCGGTTCCTGGAAGGGCAGTCGATCCGCAAGGTGATCGTTGTTCCAGGCAAGATCGTGAACATCGTCGCCGCTTGATCCACGCAGCGTGCGCTCGGTCCCCGCGAGCCAGCATCGGCTCCCGGGACTGCTCATCGACTGTGACCTTCGCGGTACCATTACCGCACGCTCGCCCAGTCCCGCGGAGTTTTCCATGCGTCTGCTGATCATCCCCTTCGCGGTCGCGCTGCTCGGCGCATGCGGCTTCCATCCGCGCGCGCGACTTCAGCTTCCGGCCACGGTCGGGCCGATCGCCGTGCAAACAGCAGACCCGTACAGTCCGCTCGGGCTCGAGCTTGCGCGGGCGCTCGATCGCGCTGGCGCGATCGCCGCCGTCGAAGGCTCGCCTTCGACAGCGTTGAAGGTCACTGGCGAGGCCTGGAGCACCGCTCCGCTGTCGGTCGATCAGTTTGCGCGGGTTCGCGAGTACATCACCCGATACAAAGTCGATTTCGCACTGGTGGACGCCAGCGGGAAGTTGTTGATCGACCCGCAGAGCATCGAGATGTCGCGCGAATACACCTATGACATCACCGCCTCCGCCGGTAGCCCTGCCGAGCAGGAGCTGATCCAGCGCGAACTGCGCCGTGACATGCAGGCCGCCATACTTCGCCGCCTGGACATCGTGCTGCGACAGAAGCCCTGATGGACCTGAAGCCAGACCGGTTCGAACGCCAGCTTGCCGGCGAGTCGCTGCGTCCGGTCTACCTGATCGCAGGCGCCGAGCCGCTGCTGGTGCAGGAAATGGCCGATGCGCTCCGCGCCAAGGCGATTGCCGAAGGCTATTCGGAACGTGAAGTGCTCGAAGCCGGCAAGGATTTCGACTGGAACGCGCTGACCATGGGCGTGGCCGCGCTGAGCCTGTTCTCGAGCCGTCGCCTGTTCGACCTGCGCCTGCCAAGCGGCAGGCCGGATCGGGATGGCAGCAAGGCGATCCTGGAGTACTGCGAAAATCCGCCTCCGGACACGGTGCTGATGATCACCGCGCAGGAGTGGAGCCAGAAGCACGTGGGCAAGTGGAGCGAGGCCATCGCGCGGCTCGGCCACGTGGTGACTGTCTGGCCGATCAAGCCGGGCGAGTTGCACGACTGGCTAGACCGCCGGCTTCGCAGTCGCGGGCTGTCGGCGGAGCCTGCAGCCCTGCAAGTGCTCTCCGAGCGTGTCGAGGGAAACCTTCTGGCGGCCGCGCAGGAGGTGGAGAAACTGGCGTTGCTGGCGCCGGGTAAGCGGCTTGACGGTGCGCAGATGGAACGGCTGGTCGCTGACTCCGCGCGCTACGATGTGTTCAAGCTGGCTGAGTCGGCAATGGCCGGAGACCTTGCGCGCGCCCTGCGGATGCTCCGTTCGCTGCGCGCGGAGGGCGAGCAGGTACCCGGGCTGCTTCCGATCGTGGCGATGGAGTTGCTCAAGGTGGCCGCGCTCGCCCGCGCCGCCGGAAGCGGCGGCAACCTGATGAACGCGATGCGCGAGGCGCGCATCTGGGACAGCAAACAGGCGGTGTACCGGCGTGCCGTCGAACGGCATCCAGCCTCGGCATGGGAGGCGTTCGTCGCGCAGGCAGGCCGGATCGACCTGATTGCCAAGGGCCGACTTCCTGGCGATGCCTGGCTGGAACTGGAACGGCTGCTGGCCGGCATGGCCAATGCCAAGGCGCGGCAACAGCTGGCATCGTGATGCGGATCCTGTACGGCGGTACCTTTGATCCGGTGCACGAGGGCCACCTCGCCATTGCCCGGGCAGTTGTCTTCGCCTTTGACTCCCCGGTCAGCCTGTTGCCTGCTGCGGATCCACCACATCGCGCCGCTCCCGGCGCCAGCGCGGAGCAGCGCGCGAACATGCTCGACCTTGCGGTGGGTGGCGAGCGCCGGCTTTTCGTTGACCGCCGAGAGCTGCACCGTGACGGTCCGTCCTTCACAGTGGAGACGCTGGAGCAACTTCGCGCGGAAGTGGACCCAGGCCTGTCCATCGTGTGGGTGCTGGGAATCGACTCTTTGCTCGAGTTGGACACGTGGCGGGACTGGCGCAGGATCCTGGATCTGGCGCACATCCTCGGGGTTGAGCGGCCCGGCACATCGGTGTCGGAAGATTGGCTCCAGGGCCGGGCCCCGGCCGTGCATGCTGAGTTGTCCGGTCGATGGAGCTTACCCGGTGACCTGGCGAACGCGCCGGCCGGCCGCTATGCGCCGCTGCCCATGCACCCGCTTCGACTGGAGTCGGCCACCGAGGTCCGGCGGCGGATTGCCGAAGGCCTGGCCTGGGAGAGCATGGTTCCGGCCCCGGTTGCACGGTATATCCGGGAGCAGCGCCTGTACCGGCCCGGGCAGAATCGCTGAGGGTATAATCGCGGGGCCGGCCCGAGCCGCCCCACGAGAAATGTTTTGACCTCAAAAGCCCACGTCATCAAGACCCGGATGCCGATTCCGGCACCCACCCCGGAAGCCCTGCTCGAGCAAGTCCACGCCGCGCTCGAGGAGATGAAAGCCAAGGACACGATCGAGATCGACGTGCGCGGCAAGACCAGCATCGCCGACTACCTGGTGGTCGCTTCCGGAACATCCACACGCCACGTCAAGTCGGTCGCCGACGAGGTTGTGCAGTTCGCCAAGAAATGCGGCGTCATGCCGCTCGGAGTCGAGGGCGAGCGCGAAGCGGAATGGGTGCTTGTCGACCTTGGCGACGTGATCGTGCATGTGATGCTGCCACGGGTTCGCGAGTTCTACGCACTCGAGCGCCTGTGGACGGTGGGCGACCAGCCTCCCGAGGAAAATGTCGAAGGCTGAGTCGTGAAGGCTGCGCTGATTGCCGTCGGCGAACGCGCGCCCGAGTGGGTCGCCAGCGGTTTCACCGAGTACCAGAAGCGCCTGTCGCACTGGTTGCCCTTATCCCTGATCGAAGTGAGTCCCGGCCTGCGTGGCAAGGGCCGCGATGCGGTGCGCGCAATGTCGGACGAAGGGTCGCGCGTCCTCGCGGCGATTCCGAAGCAGGCCCATGTGGTGACACTGGACGGCCACGGCAAGCCGTACACATCGGAGCAACTGGCGGCACGGCTTGAAGCGTGGCGCCAGGCTGGGCGCGACCTCGCGTTCCTGATTGGCGGACCAGAGGGACACGCGCCCGAAGTACTCGCCGCAGCAGGCGAGAGCTGGTCGCTTGGCCCGCTGACGCTGCCGCACATGCTCGTTCGCCTGGTCGCAGCCGAGCAGTTGTATCGCGCGGCAAGCCTGTTGGCCAACCATCCCTATCACCGCGGCTGAGTCTGGCTCCGGCAGTCAGCGAGCCACCGCCGGTCGCGACCGGGGCAGCTTGGAAAAGTCAGGCAGCTTCACCGGCACGCCAAGCTCGCAGGAGCCCAGTTCGCAGAGCAGCTTCACGAGATCAGGCTGCGATTGCACCAGCAGGTGGAAAATAACTTCCTGGTCGATGGATCCGCGCACAGCGGCCGAGCCCGGTCCGCTGGCCCAGACGCCGACGTCGTCGCCGCCATGGGTCTCGGAGGCGGTTGGCAGGGCGGACTCCTGCAGGTAGTCGGGATGCTCGGTGTCCACCTCCCTGAGGTCGGAGCGGCCGTCAGTCGGGGCCGCGCCAGAGACTATGTGTGGAAACCGTTTCGGTCCGCGTGCCTGCTGGTCGCTGGCGCCAGGGTAGCCTGGACCATTGGCGTAGCCCAGTGTGGTGTACGGCATACCGAGAGCGTCATTGGCCAGGCTCGCCGCCTTGTCTTCCCCGCTGGAGCCTCGCACCTTGCCGAGGATGGGATTCCCACGCTGCGGGTAGCCGGCGAAGGTCAGCGTGTGCGAGTGATCGGCGGTCACCAGAATCAGCGTATCGGCGTTGGAGGTGGCTTCGTCGGCGGCCCGGATTGCATCGGAGAACGCGATTGTGTCGGTCAATGCGCGGTAGGCATTACCCGCATGGTGCGCATGGTCGATGCGTCCCCCTTCGACCATCAGGAAAAAGCCTTTTCGGTTTTGCTCCAGGACGGTGATGGCCGCGCGGGTCATCTCCGCCAGGCTTGGCTCGCCGGCACGATCGCGCGGGCGATCGTGCTCGTAGTTCATGTGGTCAGGCTCGAACAGCCCGAGCAGGCGGGGAGTGCGCGCGAGGTCGAGCGCCGTCAGCTGCGAGCGATTCCACACGAAACCGGATGCACCGTGGCGTTGGCGCCACTCGGCTATCAGATCGCGCCCGTCGAGCCTGGTACCAGGGAATTCCGCATATTCCGGATCCGCTTGGCCCGCCGGCAGGAAATTGCTGCGGCCACCAGCCATCGCCACGTCAATGCCGTCGCCAAACTCGAACTCCACGAACTGCCGGGCGATGTCGCGACAACCGGCGGCAGCAGCCTCGGCAGTCACGTCGCTGTCCGATTCCCAGTTCCGTTCCGGGAGATGCGCGTAGGTCGCGGCGGGAGTCGCATGGGTGAGTCGAGTGGTGGTGACGATTCCTGTCGAAAGCCCGGCCACTTCCGCCATTTCGAGCATGGTGACCATCCTCGCCGCCATGCCAACTGCGCAATCACCGCGCACGGCCGCCTGGCCAACACTCAGCACGCCCAGCCGGGTCTTGGCCCCGGTAACCATCGCGGTCATTGTCCCGGCTGAGTCCGGCGTCTGGCTGTCGGTGTTGTAGGTCTTGCTCAGCGCGGTTGCCGGGAACTGCTCGAAGCTCAACCAGTTTTCTTCGCCGGGCTGGCCGCGCCGCTGGCCTTCGAGGATTCTCGCCGCGGCAACCGTCGGCAGGCTCATGCCGTCACCGACGAACAGGATGATGTTTCGCGCCCGGGCCCGGCCGGCGCCGCGGCTGCGGGCCGCGGCGGCGCCTGCGCGGAACCACCACTCAGCCGTTTCCTGGCCCGGCCGCTGGATGTCGGGAACCGACACGCCTGGCTCAGGCCTGGCGGAGGTAGTAGCGATGGCGCCACAACCGGAAGCCAGCGTGGCGCCGACAAAACAAACCAAAAAACCCTTGCGCATGGACAGCTCCTGAACCGGAGCCAAGTATCACCGAAGTCCATGTCAATTCGCCCGCCGCAGGGCGGCCAGAACAATGGCCAAGCAGCTATCCTTCCCGGATGCTCTACCTCGCCTCTCAATCGCCTCGCCGCCGCGACCTGCTCAAGCAGCTCGGGCTACAGTTCAGCGTACTGGATGTGGTCGTCGCCGAGCAGCGCCAGCCAGGCGAGCCGGCAGTCGACTACGTCAATCGGGTGGCCCGGGAGAAGGCAGGTGCCGGCCTGTTGGCCGTCATGGCCGTGCCCGGTGCTCTGGTACTGGGAGCTGATACCGAGGTCGTGCTCGAAGACAGGGTTTATGGCAAGCCCGCGGACGAGGCCGACGCGCGGCGCATGTTGAGCGAGCTGTCCGAGCGAACGCACCGGGTGATCACTGCGGTGTGGCTGGTCAGCGCTGGCCGCGAGGAGCATGCGATCCGTGAATCCGAGGTGACCTTTGCACGGCTTGACGAGGAGCAGATCGCCAGCTACGTCGCGTCGGGGGAGTGTCTGGGCAAGGCCGGCGCATACGCCGTGCAGGGCCGCGCAGCAGCCTTCATTGCGCACCTGGCGGGGAGTTATTCGGGCGTCATGGGATTGCCGTTGCACGAAACCGCGATGCTGCTGCGCAAGTTCGCAGCCTCACACTGATTGGGGAAACAGGTGTCCGAAGAAATACTGATCAACGTGACACCGCGAGAAACCCGCGTCGCAGTGGTCGAGAACGGCATGCTCCAGGAGCTGCACATCGAGCGCGCTACCCGACGAGGCGTCGTCGGCAACGTTTACAAGGGCCGGGTGCAACGGGTGATGCCCGGGATGCAGGCCGCGTTCGTGGATGTTGGCCTGGAGCGCGCGGCGTTCCTGCATGCGTCCGACATCCTGCGCATCCCGCAGGAGCAGCCGGAGCCGGATGCGATCGGCGTGATAGCCGGAAGCGTCGAGGCATCACCACCGGCGCCGGTCCCGTCGATCTCCTCGCTGGTGCACGAAGGGCAGGAAGTCGTCGTGCAGGTGGTCAAGGATCCTATCGGCAGCAAGGGAGCGCGGCTGACCACGCAGATCTCGATACCGTCGCGCTACCTGGTGCTGCTGCCGTACTCCCGCGTGATCGGCGTTTCGGCGCGCATCGAGGACGAGGGCGAGCGGACCCGGCTCAAGGCGATCATGGCCGGGCTGGTGAATGGCTCGGGCTTTGGCTACATCGTGCGAACCAATGCGGAAGGACAGAGCGCCGAGGCACTGGCCGAGGACGTTGATTACCTGCGTCGCGCCTGGCAGATCATCCGCGATGCGAGCGCCGGCACGGCGGTTGGCAAGCCGATCTACGACGACCTCTCGCTGCCCTTGCGCGCAATGCGCGACCTGATGAGCCACGAGGTGGACAAAGTGCGCGTCGACTCGCGGGAAACCTTCGAACGCCTGCTCGACTTCGCCCGGCAATTCATGCCGGATTTGGCCGAGCGGGTGGAGCACTACAGCGGCGAGCGTCCGGTGTTCGACTTGTTCGGGGTCGAGGATGAAATCCAGCGCGCGATGCTCAAGCAGGTTCCTCTCAAGTCCGGCGGCTACCTGATCGTGGACCAGACAGAGGCAATGACTACGGTCGACGTCAACACCGGTTCCTTCCTCGGCCAACGCAACCTGGAAGAGACTGTGTACCGGACTAACCTGGAGGCAGCGCAGTCCGTGGCTCGCCAACTCCGGCTGCGCAACCTCGGCGGGATCATCATCATCGACTTCATCGACATGACCGACGAGGAACACAAGCGCCAGGTATTGCGGACGCTCGAGAAGGGGCTGGCCAAGGACCATGCGAAGACGTCCGTGCACGACTTTTCCCCGCTCGGGCTGGTCGAGATGACGCGCAAGCGCACCACCGAAAGCCTGGAACGGCAGCTGTGTGAGCCCTGCCACGAGTGCGGCGGCCGCGGCAGCCTGAAGACCTGCGAGACCATCGTCTACGAGATCTTCCGGGAGATCACCCGCGCAGTCCGCCAGTTCGAGGCCTCGCAACTGCTGGTTATCGCATCGCCGATCGTCGTCGGCAAGATCACTGAGGAAGAATCGGCATCGGTCGCGGAGCTGGAGGAGTTCCTCGGCAAGAGCATCCGCTTCCAGGCCGACGAGCAATACGCGCAGGAACAATTTGACGTGGTGCTGCTCTAATCGCCGTGACCACGCCCCTGCAACGTCGCCTTCGCCACGCTCGCCGATGGGTTGGTTACGGATTGCTGGTGCTGCTGATCCTGGTGGCGTTGCTGGTGGGCGTAGCCAACCAGATGCTGCCGATGGTCGAGAGCCACCCGGAGCAGATTGCCGCCTGGCTGACTGCGCGCGTGGGCGAGCCGGTCAGTTTTTCCAGCGCGCGAGGCGAATGGACCCGGCGAGGACCACGTTTTACGCTCGAAGGTTTGCATATCGGTGAGGGCCCGTCGCAGCTGGACATCGGGCGCGCCCAGTTGCAGGTCGCGGTGTACTCGGGCCTCCTGCCCGGGCAGCCGTTGACCGAGCTGAAGATCCGCGAGCTTGCGCTAACGCTGGTCCAGGGAAACGACGGCAGATGGGAAGTGGTCGGACTGCCGGGGCAGGGCGGCGCAGTCGACCCGCTGGACCGTCTCGAAGGCTTCGGCGAGCTGCAAATCGAGAAAGCAAAGCTGGCCATCCGCGCACCGCGACTGAACGTCGACATGCGCATTCCGCGCACCGATGCGCGTATCCGCGTCGACGGCCCACGCCTTCGCGTCGGCGTGTCGGCGTGGCTGGACGTCAAGAACGCGCCGGTTTCCGCCGTGCTCGATTTCCAGCGCCGCCGCAACGACGGTGTGCTGTGGGCTGGCGGCGACAAGCTGGTGCTGTCGCATTGGGCGCCCCTGTTTGCTGCCATCGGAATCGTTCCGCAGGCGGGCGTGGGCGAGCTGGCCGTCTGGGCCCGGATAAGCGACCGACGGATCAGCCAAGTGACGCTCAAGGCGGACATCGCCAAGGCACGGTTTCGCTCCGCCGTGCCATTGCAAGTGGCTGATGGCCAACGCCGCGCAGCTCGCGTGGACTTCGACAGGCTGCAGGCGAGCGCGCGTTGGGTCGCCACTGATGGCGGCTGGCGGATGCACGCACCGCTGCTCAACGTGAGCAACGGGGACAGGGTGGCGCACCTGGACGGCTTGCGTTTGGAAGGCGGCGAACGCTTCGGATTGCACGGCAAGGAGCTGGACCTGTCGCCACTGGCTGCGATGTTGGCGCTGAGCGACCGTTTTCCGGACCGGCTGCGATTGTTCCTGCTGCAATCCAATCCACAGGCGGTGCTGCGCGACGTCGAGATCCATGGCCGCCGCAACGGCCGGATGCATGGTTCGCTGGTGATTTCGGACCTCACGCTGCTGCCTTATCTGAATCGGCCCGGCCTATCCGGCGTTGCCGGACGCATCCAGTTCGATGAAGCGGGTGGCGTGATGCGACTGAGTTCCACGCCGGTCAACGTCACCTGGCCGGCGGCCCTGCGGCAGCCGCTGGATGTTCGCCTCGGCGGCACGCTGGCATTGTGGAAGAACGGTCAGGGCTGGACCCTGGACTCCAGCGTGTTGCGGATCAAGGGTAGCGATTTCGGAGCTCGTGCCCGCGTGCAGATCGGCTTCCAGGGTGACGCCAGCGCGCCGATCCTCAATCTTGCCGCGGATCTGGATCCGGCAACGTTCCAGACTGCGAAGAAATTCTGGATACTCAACAAGATGCCGGCGGCAACGGTGCGCTGGCTGGATGAAGCGCTGGTGAGCGGCGAGATCATCAATGGCCGCATCGCGATTGGCGGCGACCTCGACGATTGGCCGTTCCGCAATCACACCGGAACGCTCGACGCCCGGGCCCGGATCGCCAACGCGACACTCAAGTTCAACGATCAATGGCCGGCCGCAAAGGACATGGATCTTGAGCTTGCATTCGACGGACCGGGATTCTCGCTGGAGGGACGCGGCATCCTCGAGGGCAATGAGGTCAGCAACGTGCGCGGCGGCATCGCCGATTTCCACCAGCCCTGGCTGGACCTCGACATCGATGCGACGAGCAGCGGGGAACAACTGCGCCAGTTGATGATCCTGAGCCCCTTGAACAAGGAATACGGAGAGCATCTGCGCGCAGTCACGATCAGCGGAAAGTCGGCCGTGGAAGTGATCCTGCACCTGCCGTTGCGGCAGGGCCTCGGCGAGCGGTCGATCGAGGGCACCCTCGATCTCGCCGACGCGACGCTCGCCGACTCGCGCTGGGACCTGCGCTTCACCCAGGTCAAGGGCCGGACCCGTTTCTCGCATCGTGGATTCGAGACCGAAAACCTGAGCGTCCAACTGCTCAACCAACCCGGTGTGTTCAATCTTCGGGTCGGCGATACGACGGGCGACGCCAAGCTTGCCGCCGTCGCCACGCTCGACGGGCGCTTCACCGCCGCGACCTTGATCGACCGCTACGTCGACCTCGCCTGGTTGAAGCCATGGGTGAGCGGGTCAAGCAACTGGAAGCTCGTGGTGCGAATTCCTCCTTCCCTTGGCCGCGCCGAGCCACCGCCGTCGCAGCTGCGATTGACCAGCGACCTGGTCGGCATCGCGGTGACGATGCCGGCGCCGCTGAAGAAGCCCGAGCAGGACAGCTTGGCGCTCGAACTGCAGATGGCATTGCCGATCGAGAAAGGCGACTTGAACCTTCGGCTGGGCAACCTGATGCGCATCCGCGGACAGATCCGCAAGGACGCACCGATCAACGGCACCATCCAGTTCGGCGACGGTCCGCTGGCTGCATCGCCGGCGCAGGGACTGTCCATCCGCGGCATCGTGCCGGTGCTCGATTCCACCGGCTGGGTGGCATTCGCCGGCAAGGGCGAATCCAATTCCACGGTGAGCGACATCGACGTGCAGGCGACCCGGCTGATCTTCATTGACCGGCCGTTTGCCGATGCGCGGCTGCAATTGCGCCGTGGTCCGGCGCTCACCCAGATCGTATTGAAGGGCGCTGGCATAGACGGCAGCATCGACGTCCCCAATGAGATTTCGCGTGGCGTGCAGGGCCGCTTTGCGACCATGCACCTGCCGTCCGACGAGACGGTAGCGGGAGCCGCGGAAGCGTCCACGGTGGTCGTGGACGATCCGGCTGCGCTGCCGCCACTCCGATTCACCTTCGCGGACCTGCGCATCGGCCAGGCGCAGCTCGGCCGCGCCGAACTGGTCACCACGCCGACCGCCGCCGGAATGCGCGTTGACAGGCTGCATACCGAAGCCAAGAACCTGCGCCTGGATGCGGCCGGTGAGTGGATTCGCAGCCCGGGCGGATCGCGCTCCAACTTCCGGCTCGATTTCAACGCGGCCAGCCTGGGCCAGATGCTGGATGCGCTTGGTTACGGTGACATCGTTGACGGTGGCAAGACCAAGGCAACGCTCGCCGGAAGCTGGCCCGGATCGCCCGGCGCCTTCAGCCTGGCGACTTTGAGCGGCACGCTCAAGGCTGAAGTTGGCGAAGGACGCCTGCTGGACGTGGAGCCAGGTGGATCCGGGCGAATCCTGGGATTGCTCAGCCTGGCCGAGATTCCGCGCCGCCTCTCGCTGGATTTCAGCGATTTCTTCAAGAAGGGATTTGCCTTCAACTCGGTGAAGGGCGACTTCGTCTTCAACGGCGGCAAGGCGCGTACCGACAACCTTCGAATTGATGGCCCCGCTGCTGAAATACGGGTAACCGGCGCCACCGGGCTCCGCGAAATGGTTTACGACCAACGCGTGGAGGTGCTGCCGAAGGCCGGCGGGCTCCTGCCTGCAATAGGGCTGCTGGCTGCCGGCCCTGCCGGCGCGGCAGTCGGCGCGGTCGCCCAAGCCGTGCTGCAACGCCCGTTGAAGCAGACCACGCGCGTTGTCTACCGCGTGACCGGGCCGTGGCAGAAGCCGATAGTGAAAGTAATCGAGAAGGGCCCGAGTCGCGAGCCCGTCCGCAAGCCAGTTGGCGACTCGCCAACCGCCGTACAACCTTGATTCTGTTGGTGACAGTCCGCATCTGTCAGGTTAGTGACGCAATCAATCCGAGAGACCCATGAGCCAGACGCTTGAACTTGCCCAGACCCGACTGCTTGCGCCTTCCGGCATGGGTGTCTCCGAACTCGACCAGGCGTTCTCCAGGTTGATGGGGCCCGGTGTTGATTTCGGCGACCTCTATTTCCAGCATAGCCGGCGCGAGAGTTGGACGGTCGAGGACGGCATCGTCAAGGACGGCTCGCACGCAATCGAACAGGGCGTCGGCGTCAGGGCGATCAGTGGCGAGAAGACCGGCTTCGCGTACTCCGACGATATCCGCAGCGACGCCCTTGTCGAGTCGGCCGCTGCCGCGCGGGCGATCAGTCGTGATGGCGGCAGCCAGCCGGCGGGACAGCGCATAGCCGTCAGGGGTCGGGCGCTCTACGATCCGCGCGATCCCATAGAAGGCATGGCCGCCGAAGCCAAGGTCGGCGCGTTGCGCGAGATAGACGCGCTGGTTCGCGCGGCCGACGCGCGCGTCCAGCAGGTCATCGTGAGTCTGTCCGGCGCGCTGGACACCGTGCTCATCGCGCGTAGCGACGGCGTGCTTGCGGCCGATGTGCGGCCATTGGTGCGCTTCAATGTGCAGGTGTTCGTGGAGGAAAACGGCCGGCGCGAATCCGGTTACGCAGGATGCGGCGGGCGATATTCCTACGAAGAGCTTTTTTCCGGGGGCAAGCCGGAAGCGACGGCGCGGGAAGCGCTCCGGCAGGCGTTGGTCAGCCTGGAAGCAGTCGATGCTCCGGCGGGCGTGATGGCGGTCGTGCTCGGGCCGGGCTGGCCCGGCGTGTTGTTGCACGAGGCCGTGGGCCATGGGCTGGAAGGCGATTTCAATCGCAAGGGCACGTCGGTGTATTCCGGTCGCATTGGCCAGCGCGTTGCCGCGCCCGGCGTCACCATCGTGGACGACGGCACCCTGGCTGGGCGCCGCGGATCGTTGAACATTGACGACGAGGGCACGATCACCCAGTGCACCACGCTGATCGAGGACGGAATCCTGCGCGGCTACCTGCAGGACACGCTGAACGCGCGGCTCATGGGCATGCCGCTCACCGGCAACGGCCGTCGTGAAAGTTTCGCGCACCTGCCGATGCCGCGCATGACCAATACCTACATGCTGGCCGGCGCACATGACCCGGCGGAGATGATTGCGTCCGTGCAACGTGGCCTGTATGCGCCGAATTTCGGTGGCGGCCAGGTCGATATCACCAGCGGCAAATTTGTGTTCTCGGCAAGCGAGGCCTACCTCATCGAGAACGGAAAGATCACCCGGCCGGTCAAGGGCGCAACGCTGATCGGCAACGGGCCGGAGACGATGAATCGGGTCAGCATGATCGGCAACGACCTGCAACTGGACGCCGGCGTCGGAGTATGCGGCAAGGACGGGCAGAGCGTGCCCGTGGGCGTGGGCCAACCTTCACTGAAGATCGACGCGATGACCGTGGGCGGCACTCGCGCCTGAGCTACGCTTCTTCGTGGCCCGGTTGCATCAGTCCGCGCAACTCGCGGAACAATTCGCGGAAGGCATGGGGAGGTTTGTTCTTGAGCTTTTCGTCACGCGCGTTGCGTGCCAGTTGCCGAAGGTGCTGGCGATCCGCATGCGGATATTCGAGCAGCAACTCGCCAAGCGCGGCATCGCCCTCGGCGATCAGGTGGTCGCGCATGGCCTCGATCCGATGCAGCGCAGCGGTGTCGCGGCGTGAATCGGCCTTGTCGTGCTCCATGGCGGCACGGATCGCCTCCAGCGTCTCGTCATCCTCGCGGCGCAGCTTCTTGGCCAGGAATCCGATCGAGCGCTTGCGCGCGATCTGCGCCGTCACCCGCTGTGCCGCCACGGCCAGCGCCAGCAGGTCTTCGCTCAACGGCAGCTGCGCAAGGCGCGCCGCCGGCTGTTCTACCAGGCCATGGGCGAGATCGAGCACGGCCAGCGCCTCGCGACGCATGTCGCCGCGGCTGCGACCGAGAAACTCTCCAGACTCTTCGTCAACGCCTCGCGTCATGTTCATCAAATTCCCGGAATCGCGCATAGTATGGGCATGAGCATCGACATCGCCAAATCAGAGATTGAACAGGACTCCGGCCGGCAAGCCGGACTGGCTGCGGAAGTGCTGCGACTGGCTGCCGCGCGCGGCGCAAGCCAGGCAGAGGTATCCATCAGCGAGGAAAGCGGCCTGTCGGTAAACGTGCGCATGGGCGAGGTTGAAACGGTGGAGCGCACCCGCGATCGCGGCGTGGCAGTGACCGTCTACTTCGGCCAGCGCAAGGCGAGCGCCAGCACAGCCGATCTTCAGCCGGCGAGCCTGGTCGCGACGGTCGAGCAGGCCTGCGCCATCGCCAGGTTCACCGAAGCCGATCCCGCTTCTGGCCTCGCCGATGCATCGCTAATGGCGACCGAGTTGCGCGATTTCGACCTGTGGCATCCGTGGGCGATAGATGCCGACCGCGCCATCGCGCTGGCATTGACGACCGAGGGCAAGGGTCGCGAGGCAGATCCCCGGATCAGCAATTCCGATGGCGCGGCGGTCAACTCAGGCGCCAGCCTGTCCACCTACGCCAACAGCCATGGCTTCGTCGGCTTTGAACGTAGCACCAGCCACTCGATCAGTTGCTCGCTGATCGCAGGCCGGGACGACGGCATGCAGCGCGACTACTGGTATAGCACTGCGCTGGATGCCGATGACCTGGAGTCGGCCGCCAGCGTGGGACGCCGCGCAGCAGAACGGACTGTCGCCCGTCTGGACCCGCGTCCGATCACCACCGGGACATTCCCGGTGCTGTATTCGCCGGAGATGGCGCGCAGCCTGGTCGGGCACTTGCTTGGCGCGGTATCCGGTGGTGCCTTGTACCGGCGCGCAAGTTTCCTGCTCGATTCAGTTGGGACCCAGCTGTTTCCGGACTGGTTTTCGATAACCGAGAATCCGTTCCTGCGCCGTGGCTTCCGTTCCTCCTCATTCGACGCGGAAGGAGTCGCGACCCGTGCGCAGGACCTGGTCCGGGATGGCGTCCTGGACCGCTATGTGCTGGGTAGCTATTCAGCGCGCAAGCTGGGACTGGCCACGACCGCCAATGCCGGCGGGGTGCACAACCTGGAAGTTGCGAGCAACGCCAGCGATTGCGCCAGCCTGGTGGGCCAGATGGGCACCGGCCTGCTGGTTACCGAGTTGATGGGCCAGGGCGTCAACACCATCACCGGCGACTACTCGCGGGGCGCGTCGGGTTTCTGGGTGGAAAACGGTGAAATCAGCCATGCCGTTGACGAAATCACCATTGCCGGCAACCTGCGCGACATGTTCAGGTCGATCGAAGCGGTTGGCGCTGACGTGGATCGCCGGTCGCACATCCTCGTCGGCTCGATCCTGGTGGGGAAAATGACGGTCGCCGGCGAATCCTGAACTTGACAGCCTCAGCCCGGCAGGCGAGATTGCCGGACAGGCGCACGGAGGGTGCGTCCTCGACATCCAAGGGGAAGCATCATGAGTGACGTGTCTCAAGACGACCGGACCATGGCCATGATCGGCCATCTCTCGGGTATCGTGGCCGGGTTCATCGGCCCGCTGATCATCTGGCTGATCAACAAGGACAAGACCGACAAGGGCTGGCTGATCGGCCAGGCCAAGGAAGCGCTGAATTTCCAGATCACCATCGCGATCGCCTGGTTCGCGGCTATCCTGCTGAGCTTCCTGCTGATCGGCTTCCTACTGTATCCGGTGCTCCTGATCGGTAACATCATCCTGTGCATCATGGCCGGCATGAAGGCCAATGAAGGCGTGGATTATCGCTACCCGTTCGCACTGCGCCTGATCAAGTAATCGGGCTGGTGGCGCGGGTTACGAAGCCCGCGCCACGGTGAACTCCGCCAGGCTGCGCAGAGGCGCGGCCCTGGCCCCGAGCGGCCGCAACGCGTCGCGCATCGTGGCCGACAGTTCGCCGAGTCGCTCCCTGGACAGCTGCAGACCCAGCAAGCCGGGATAGGTGGATTTTCCCTGCGCTTGGTCCTTTCCCACCGTCTTTCCCAGTTGCGCGGCATTGCCCTCGACATCAAGGATGTCGTCGCGGATCTGGAACGCCAAGCCAAGGGCACGGGCGTAGCGATCCAGCGATTCCAGCCCGCTCTCCGGCGCACGAGCGCTGATCGCACCCATGCGCAGCGCCGCGCGAATCAGCGCCCCGGTTTTCAGCGAATGCAGCGTCTCCAGGCTCGCCAACTCAAGCACTTTCCCGGTCGCTGACATGTCCAACGCCTGCCCGGCGCACATGCCTGCCGCACCGCTTGCGTCTGCAAGCTCACGCACCAGGGCGATGCGGATGTCGGCCTCGAGCGGCGCCTCGGCCAGCACGGCGAATGCCAGGGCCTGCAACGCGTCGCCTGCCAGGATTGCCGTCGCTTCGTCGAATTCGACGTGGACAGTGGCACGTCCGCGGCGCAGCTCGTCGTCGTCCATCGCAGGCAGGTCATCGTGCACAAGGGAAAACGCGTGGATCAGCTCGACCGCGACGGCAGCCGGATCCGACCGCGTTTCGTCGCCGCCGAACGCATAGCCCGCCGCGTACGCGAGCAGGGGCCGCAGGCGCTTGCCGCCGCCCAGCGTTGCGTAGCGCATCGCCGCCTCCAGTCGCGGTGAGGCGGAATCAATCGGAAGGGCACGATCGAGCGCGGATTCGATGCGTGCGGTCCACGCCGGAATCAGCGAATCAGTTGGCATTGTCCGGGAAGTCTTCCGCGGCTGCGGGATTGGCCGGATCTGCGAGTAGCCGGACGCGTTGCTCGGCCTGCTCGAGCGCCTTCTGGCATTCGCGATACAGGGCAATCCCGCGCTCGTACGCCGCCAGCGATTCGTCGAGGCTTTGTTCGCCTTTTTCCATCTTCTGGACCAATTGCTCCAGTTCGTCCAGCGCGCGTTCGAAGCTTGCTGCCGCGGGGAGGGTGGGGGTCTTGGCCATGCGTGAAAGTGTGCGGGGTCGCTACGCGGGGGTCAATCAGCGGAGGAGTCAGCGCGGATCCAGCGCAGGCTCACGTTGTTCTCGCTGCAGTAGCGGGCGAATCGTTCCGAGAGGATGTCGTCGCCGGCGGCGAGCAGTTCGCCATCGGCAGCCTTGAGCAAGGGCAGGCGGCGACGATCCCATGGCGGAACGCCCATCTGCTGGAGGCAATGCTTGAGAGAGTGCGTGTGTGGCCGTCCGGCCAGGCGGATGCGCTCGCCGCCTGCGCGAGCGCAGACTTCGAATCCTTCGATCCCGACCGCAACCCCGGCATTGGTTGAGACCGTGACGGCCTCCTCGACAGCAGCCTGGGCACTGCCTTCCGGTGCCAGTAGGGCCAGCGAATCGCCGGTCGGCAATTGCAATGCTTCGCGGCCATCCCAGGGTTGCTGCCAGCCGGCGGGCAGTTCGCCGACGTCGACCTGCACATGCAGGCTGTCGCGCCAGCGCTCCAGCAGCACCGACCCGAGCCGGCACTGCGCGCGGGCGTCGGACCGCGCATGCAAAAGTTGCGACTCGATCGCGGCGATCGTCCGGCGCGGCAGAGGAGGCAACTTCAGCTGCCTGAACCATTCACGCAGGACGCGAGCCTGCCATCCGACGTCCAGTTCGAGCAACGCGTGGACCGAAAGCGAGCGCGGATCGGACCCGTGCGTGGTAGCCAGTAGCCGGGCGGCCTCGGTGCGCAGCAGGGTGGCGTCCTCGGCCAGCAGCGCAGCGCTCGCCGCCAGGGCAGCCGGCGCATGCGGCCAGCGCTCGCGCAGTGCCGGCAGGATCCGGTGGCGCAGGAAGTTGCGGTCCAGGCCATGGTCGAGGTTGGCGGGATCTTCCAGCCAGCGAATTCCGCGCGCGTGAGCGAAGGCGAGCAACTCCGAGCGCGGACGCTCAAGCAGCGGGCGCCAGGCGAGCCCTGGCCCCAGCACACGCTGGCCAGGCATGCCCGCCAGCCCGTCGCTGCCGGACGCCCGCAGGAAGCGTAGCAAGACCGTTTCAGCCTGGTCATCCTGATGATGCGCAAGCGCCAGCGTCGCCCCTGAGGGCAAGTGTTCAGCGAACGCTTGGTATCGGGCTTCGCGCGCCGCGCCTTCCAGCCCAAGCCCGGAATCGAGCCGCACGTTGACCCTGGCGACGAGCAGTTCGACGCCCAGAGCCGCGCACACCGCTCGGCAATGTTCGACCCAACGTTCGGCGTCGGGATGCAAGCCATGGCAAACGTGGATCGCCCGCAGCGTGTGCTGGCGAATGGCTGGCTGTTCCGCCAGCCAGTGCAACAGGACGCTGGAGTCCAGGCCGCCGCTGAATCCAACCAGGACGGCCCCGGGCGTCGGCGGCAGGACCGTTTCCGGCAGCGTGGCGAACACCGCTACGCGGTCTCGTAGGCCCCGTAGGAGCGTAGCCGCAGATAGCGCTTGTCGAGCAGCGCCTCCGTGTCGAGTTTGTCCAGCTCGGCGAGCTCGTCCATCAGGGTTTGCTTAAGCGTAGCGGCCATGGCCGCCGGATCGCGATTGGCGCCGCCGAGCGGCACTGGAATCACGCGATCGATCAGTCCGTGCTCGAGCAGCCGCACGGCAGTGAGTCCGAGCGCCTCTGCGGCGTCGCGCGCCTTGTCAGCGCTCTTCCACAGGATGGACGCGCAACCTTCGGGCGAGA
>JANPDF010000038.1:0-3554 GCA_031431355.1 Gammaproteobacteria bacterium | reverse complement strand
GGTCATGTCGTTGGTGCGCAGGCCGTCGGACGCCGTGCCCGGGTTGTCGTAGGCGACGTTGGGCGCACGACGGACGCGACGCTGGCCGGGGTTGTACACCCATGCCTGGCGCGGCTGCGCTTTCGCGTTCAAGGTTTCATGCACCAGCAGCACGCCGCCTGCCAGGCGCGGCGGGGCCATCACGTCCTGCTTGAAGTACAGCAGCGCGTTGTTGATGGATTCCGACGTGTTGCCCGGCTTGTAATACAGGCCCAGGATCTCTTCCTGCAGGCGGACCAGCGTGAAGGCGCCGCCAGCGGTTGGCGCCGCCTGGTTGGAGAAGCTGCGGACCGACAAGCCCTTGTACTTCAGCTTGTGGTTCCAGATCGCCTCGTAGGCATTGTTCGGGATCGGGAACGGAAAGCCTTCCGCGCAGCCCTGGATGCCTTCACCGTTGGCGATCAGCTTGCAGGCCGTCGCATTCTTCTTGGTGAACTCATAGGTGCGTGCGGGGAACGAAGCGCTGCGCCTGGTCGGATAGACGTCCATGCGGAAGGTGCGGTATTTGGCGAACATCGCCTCCTGGCCCGCGCCAAGCTTTTCGGCGTACTGCTTGTAATTGGCCGGCGTGATCTGGAACAGCGGCCGGTCGGCCGCGAACGGATCGGGGTGGTCCCCGCCCGCCCGATAGCCTGCCGGCGGTCGGGTGATGCCGCCGTCCCACGCCGGGATCGTGCCGGCAGCGTTGCCGGCCTTTTCAGATCCCATCGGAGTCAGCGAGTTTCCAAGCTGCCCCGCCTTGTCCGGGGTCGTATTCGCCTGAGCCACACCAGCGGTGAGCAACGCGGCGCTGGCAATAGCCAACGCGGTCTTCTTGATCATCTTCATCGTCTGCCCTCCCTAATGGCTCAGAACGAATACTTGACGGTGAATGAAGCGAAATCCCGGTCAGAGATCTGATTGAAGTGTCCACCACCGAAGAAGGCGGTGTAGCTCAGGTCGAACACCAGCTTCTGCAGGTAGTTGGCCTCGATGCCTACGGTACCGGACTTGCGACCTTCAAGGAAGTTGCCGCCCGGACCAGGCGAGGTACCGCTGACGTCATGGTTGAAGGCGATGCGTGGCGACAGCGTAAGCGGCGTGCCGAAGGCGCTGTTGTAGTCGGCGCGGGCGGCCAAACGGTAGCCCCACGAGAAGTTGGTCGCGAAGCCGTCAGTGAGCGTCAGCGGGTTGCGCAAGGCGCCCTGCGGGCAGGTCGACAGGACCGGGATCAGGCCGACACCCGGCACGGTGATGAACTGGCAGTCGTTGACGTCAAAGCCGCCGCCGGTGTCAGTACCCTCGCCTTCATAACGCAGCTCGGATTGTGGCGGCAGGTCGGCATGGGTCGCGCCGATTTCGCCCACCAGCGCCAACTGCTCGGCACCGAGCACGGTCGGGAAGGCCTTGGTGAAGGTCATCTGCAACTGGCTCACCTCGTGGCGACGCCATCCCTGGACCGGCTTGCTGAACAGCGGCAGGGATTCAAACAGGTTGGTCGGGCCGCAATTGCTATATAGCTGGCTGCAGAAGTCGAGCGCTGCCGGCAGGATGCCGTTGAGCGGACGCAGCGCGGCGAACAGCAGTTCGACGTCGTCCACCTGCAGCGGCACGTTCGGCCGGTAGCTCAGTTCACCCTGCCAGGCCACGCCACCCGGGAGGGTCGTGTTCCAGCTCATGCCGTACATCTGGATGTCTTCCGGATATTCGACATAGAAACCAGCGGTCAAACCGGCCGGGGTGCCCTTGCCACCAAAGGCCGCGAGCACGGTCGGCAACGCGGCGGTGGAGACGGACATGCCCGACAGCAGCGGCAAGCGGCTGTGATAGTTCAGGTAATAAAGCGCGAACTCGGTGTTGCCGAGATTCTCGGCGAAGTAGCGCATCGCCACGCCATACTGGCCTTCATCCCTGGCCTGGATGTTGGGCAGGCGCGGTACTGAGTTGCCGCAGGCGACGCCCTGCAGCGAAGGCGGCAGGCCGCTATCGGAGTTGCCGAAGCCCGAACCGAGCGGCGCCTGGCAGGTGGCGAAGTAGTTCTCAGGATTGTTGACCGGCTGTGGCGCGGTGCCGAAGCCGAGCATCACGTAGGTGCCGCCCGGGGAGCCGAAGTCATTGGAGCTGAAATACGTGCCCGACGGATCGACTTCGATTTCCTCGAACTCGAACATGTACAGCGCTTCCACCGACAGGTTGTCGGTGAAGCTGAAAGAACCCCAGATCATGTCGATCGGCAGGAAGGCTTCCTTGAGCTCGGCGCCGGCAACGCGCAGCTTGGACACGTCGATCGGGTTGATGACGTTGATGCCGTTCTGGATGAAGGTGCTCTCGCCCCAGCTCACGGCCTGGCGGCCGAGGCGGATGCTGCCCTTGTGTCCGCCGACGCTGAAGTCGTGATACACGAACGCGTCGAGCAGGCGGAAGTCGGAGCCGACTTTGTCCTTGGCGATCTCCGTCAGGTCGTCGCGGCCGGCATTCTCGAAGTCATAGAAATACGTGGCGCGGGCGAAGGCGCCGGAGTTGCCCCATTTCAGGCTGAGCTCGGAGGTGATCTTGATCGCGTTGGAAAACGCATCGTTCTTGTCGTACTTGAGGTCGCCGTCATCGCGGTTCACCGAGAAGCGACCGTCTGCGGCGGCCTGGTACACGGAACCGGGGACGCCGCTGGAGCCGCAGCGGCCCGAGCCGACCGGAATTGCGCCCAGCGGAATGTTTTGGATGCAAAGCGCCGGGTCGAAATAGGACTTGCCGATCAAGTCCGGATCAGCGTCCTCGGTGCGCACCGAGACGCCGTAGCTGATGGTGGTGTCGAGGCTGCCGGTAAGGCCGCCCTTCTCGAACTCGAAAGCCTGGACGGCGGGCGCGGACAGCAGGGCAACAGCAACGGCCGTGGCCAGTGGAGCACGGGCAAGTAGCCCGCGAGCAGGTTTAATGGATTTCATTGCTGTTGATCCTCATCAGGGCAAGTCACTCGGGGCGAAGACAGGTCGCGGACGGTGGGGAACGGTTGCGTGCCAATTGGCAATCGACTGGCGATTTTCATCTGGCGACCCCTCCCCGGGCCCGACGGGCTACTGTACCCCCATATTAAAAGTCCGTTACGCCAAGAAGCAATGCCCTAGCGTATGGAAAACTGGATCTTTTGCTGCTGCGCTGCAGCAATCTGGAACATTCCCTTACGGATCAAAGGCCCTCGGCTGGTAACCGAAGGCCTCGTGGGCCGCAGACGAATCTGCGATCTGGTCGGCCTGGACTCGGGCGAGCATTCCTGGGGAGGCATGAGAGCCGGACGCGCGGATCGCCACCCGCATTGCGAATTCAAACAGTGGCGTCGGCAGTCGCAGCAGCCGTGCGCCTGGCGCATGCCGCGCGAGGGTGCGGGCGACCATGGCGTCGAACGGGAGCACTTCCCCGCCCGGCAGCTCGAAGCGGCGGCCAAAGGTGGCTGGAACCGGGAGGCAGTTCATCACAGCGCCGGCAACGTCTTCGACATGGACGGGCTGCCTGAGCCCCGATGCACGCGCCGGCATCGGCAG
>JANPDF010000037.1:0-8505 GCA_031431355.1 Gammaproteobacteria bacterium | reverse complement strand
CGATGGCGATTGCGCTGCTCGATGCCGGCGTGCCGGCGAACCGCTTCAGCATGGATGGCGTGGACATCAGCGCGCGCGCGCTCGACCTCGCCAGTCGCGCCTGCTATGGCAGCAACTCTTTCCGCGGCCAGGAACTCGAGTTTCGCGCGCGGCATTTCCGCGCCGCGCATGGCAAGTGGCAACTTTCCGATGGCGTGCGCGAGCGCGTCCGCTTCCAGCAGGGCAACCTGTTCGCGCCGAGCTTTCTTCCGGGCCAGGGCAGCTACGACTACATCTTCTGCCGCAACGTGCTGATCTATTTCGACCAGGAGATGCAGGCGCGCGCGCTCGAGGTATTGCTGCGCTTGCTGGCGCCCGGCGGTTGCCTGTTCGTCGGGCCGTCGGAAACCGGACTGTTGCCGCGCCAGCGGCTGGTCTCGGCGCAGCTGCCGATGGCCTTCGCTTTTCGCCGGGCCGAAGCCGCCGCTCCGATTGCAGCGCCGGCGAAAGGCAAGGCCAGCGTCGTGCCCGCGCAGCGGCCCGAGCGACGCGCGGCTACACGTGCTGCGCCTGGTCCCACGGCAGCGGAGCGGCGCGTCTCGGCCGAGTCACGCGCAGCGCAGGTCGCCGCGCAAACGAGCGCACAAGCGATCTCGCTGGACCAGGCACGTCGCCTGGCCGACCAGGGCCGCCTGCAGGATGCCCAAGCCGTCGGTGAAGAGCACCTGCGACAGCATGGTGCGTCGGCGGCCGCCTACAGCCTGCTTGGACTGGTCCGCGACGCCGCCGGTGATCGCGCCGCGGCGATCGGCCTGTTTCGCAAAGCGCTGTACCTGGATCCGGGGCATCGCGAATCGCTCAGCCACCTGGTGCTGCTGCTCGACCAGCAGGGCAAGCCGGATGCGGCGCGGGTCCTGCGTGAGCGGCTGCGCCGGGTCGAAGCGCAGGAGAGCGGATGAGCCCGTCCGCCGCGATCGCCAGCGAACAGCGCCCGGCACTCGTCGATTGCTGGAACCGCATTGGCGTGCACGGTGACGGCTCCTGCGTGGAGCTGGCCGTGCATATCCACTGCCGCAACTGCCCGGTGTACACGGCGGCGGCGGGCCACGTGCTCGATCGCGAGGGCGACAGCGGCGACCGTGGCGCGGCGACGCGCCTGTTCGCCGTGCCCAAGGCGCGCGAGCAACGCGCCGTGCACTCGGCGTTCCTGTTCCGGATCGCGCACGAGTGGCTGGCGTTGCCGACCACCGCGCTGGACGAAGTGGCGGGACTACGCGCCATCCATTCGCTGCCGCACCGTCGCAGCGGCGTGGTGCTGGGCCTTGCCAACGTGCGCGGTGAATTGCTGGTCTGCGTATCGCTCGGGCAACTGCTCGGCATCGAGGCCGCCGGCGACATCAACGCGCTGGGCCAGTCGCGCACGGCGGTCCGCCGCCTGCTGGTGATGCGCGATGGCAATAGCCGGCTGGCGTTCCCGGTTGATGAAGTGCACGGCACCGAACGCTTCGACGATGCCGACCTGAAGCCGGTGCCGACCACCGTGGCCAAGGCCGCCGCCAGCTACACGCGGGCCTTGCTCGGCTGGCGCGAGCTCTCGGTCGGCCTGCTCGACCAGGAGCTGTTGTTCCACAGCCTGAATCGGAACCTGGCATGAGCAACCAGGACCTCAGCCAATTCTCGATGCACGACCTGTTCCGGCTGGAGGTTGACGGCCAGCGCGAAATACTGACCTCCGGACTGCTGGCGCTGGAACGGCAGCCCGATGACGCCGGCGAGCTCGAGGCCTGCATGCGCTCGGCGCATTCGCTGAAGGGTGCTGCGCGCATCGTCGGACTCAGCGCCGCGGTCTCGGTCGCCCACGCGATGGAGGATTGTTTCGTTGCCGCCCAGCAAGGACGCGTGCGGCTGGACAAGAGCCGCATCGACCTGTTGCTGCGCGGCCTCGACCTGCTGGTGACGATCGCCAACACCAACGAAGCCGACGCCGCGCCGTGGATGGAAGCCACGCCGCCGCCGGTCAGCGCGTTCCAGACCGACCTGGCCGCCGCGCTCGTCGCGCAGGTGCCGGCGCCGATGCCGCAACCTGCGCCTGCGATGGCCAAGACTGCGCGGCCGAAGGCGGCGCGGACCCGCGCGGCCGCCACGCCTGCACCCGCCGCTGGGCACCCGCCGGCTCCGCAAGGTGAACTGGAAGCGGTGATCGCCACGCCGACTGCCGCCGCTGGTGATGGCAAGGATCGGACTCTCCGCGTGGCCGCGCAGAACTTGAACCGCCTGCTCGGATTGAGTGGCGAATCGCTGGTGGAATCGCGTTGGCTGACACCGTTCGCCGAATCGCTGCTCCGGCTCAAGCGCATGCAAGCTGACGCAACCCGACGCCTGGGCGTGGTGCAGGAATCCTTGCCCGCGCACGGCGCCGACGAACTGACACGCGCCGGGTTGGTCGAACTGCGCCTCAAGCTCGCCGAGTGCGAGACCTTCCTCGGCCAGCGCCTGGGCGAACTGGAGATGTTCGACCAGCGTTCCACCAGTGTCGCGCGCCGCTTGTACGACGAAGCCATTGCTTGTCGGATGCGGCCGTTCGCCGACCGCATCCAGGCCTTTCCGCGCATGGTCCGCGACCTCGGCCATGAGCTTGGCAAACCGGTCCGCCTGGAAATCATCGGCGAATCGACGCAGGTCGATCGCGATGTGCTGGAGAAGCTGGAAGCGCCGCTCAGTCATTTGTTGCGCAATGCAATCGACCACGGCATGGAGTTCGCCGAGGAGCGCGTGGCCGCGGGCAAGACGGCCGAAGGCCGCGTCTGCCTGGAAGCACGGCACACCGCCGGCATGCTGCAGATCAGCGTCAGCGACGACGGCCGCGGCATCGACCTGAACCAGGTGCGGCGCACGGTGGTGCTGCGCGGGCTCACCGAACAATCGATGGCCGACCAGCTGACCGAGGCCGAGCTGCTTGAATTCCTGTTCCTGCCTGGCTTCACCGTGCGCGACCAGGTCACCGAGATTTCCGGCCGCGGCGTTGGCCTGGATGCCGTGCAGACGATGGTCAAGGAATTGCGCGGCAGCCTGCGCGTGACCACCGAGCCTGGCAAGGGCGCGCGCTTCCAGATGCACCTGCCGCTGACCGTGTCGGTGGTGCGCGCGCTGCTGGTCGAGATCGGCGGCGAAGCGTACGCCTTCCCGCTGGCCTTCATCGTCAACACCATGAGCGTGCCGCGCACCGACATCCAGGTGCTCGAGGGCCGCCAGCATTTCAGCAGCGACGGCCGCCAGGTCGGCCTGGTCGCCGCAGTGCAGGTGCTCGGCGGCCACGATCCGGGTTCGATCCGGCAGGAGTTGCCGGTGGTGGTGGTCGGCGATCATTCGGGGCGCTACGGCGTGGTGGTCGAGCGCTTCCTCGGCGTGCGCGAGTTGGTGGTGCAGCCGCTGGATCCGCGCCTGGGCAAGATCAAGGACATCAGTGCCGGCGCCTTGCTGGAGACCGGTTCGCCGGTGCTGATCGTCGATGTCTACGACCTGATCCGCTCGATCGACAAATTGATCGCCACCGGCCACCTCAACAAGGTCGGCAGTGTCGACGAGTCGCGCAAGGGACCACGGCGCAAGCGCGTGCTGGTGGTCGACGATTCGCTGACCGTGCGCGAACTGGAGCGCAAGCTGATCGAGAGCGGCGGCTTCGAGGTGGAGGTTGCGGTGGATGGCGCCGACGGCTGGAACGCGGTGCGCGTCGGCAATTTCGACCTGGTGGTGACTGACGTGGACATGCCGCGCATGGACGGCATCGGCCTGGTCACGCTGATCAAGAACGACCCGCGCCTGCAGGCGTTGCCGGTGATGATCGTTTCCTACAAGGATCGCGAGGAAGACCGCCAGCGCGGCCTCGAGGCCGGCGCTGACTTCTATCTGACCAAGGGTAGCTTCCACGACGAGACACTGTTGCAGGCCGTGCACGACCTGGTCGGCGACGCCCACGGCGAGGCGGCGGCATGAAGGTCGCGGTCGTCAACGATTCGCCGCTGGCGGTGGAGGCCTTGCGGCGTTCGTTGGCCTACAACCCGGAGCTGGAAATCACCTGGACCGCGACCAACGGCGCCGAGGCGGTATCGCTGTGCGCCGCGCAAACGCCGGATCTGGTGTTGATGGACCTGATCATGCCCGGCATGGACGGCGTCGAGGCCACGCGCCAGATAATGGCCAACAGCCCGTGCGCGGTGCTGGTGGTGACCGCCAGCATCGGCGCCAACAGCTGGCGGGTATTCGAGGCGATGGGCCATGGCGCGCTGGACGCGGTCGATACCCCGGCGCTCGGCCTCGGTGAAGACCGCGAGGCGGCCGCGACATTGCTGCGCAAGATCAAGACCATTGGCCGGCTGATAGGCGAGCGCCCGGCCAAGCCGGTGCGTAGCGCTGGCGCGCGCAAGGCCAGCGGCGAGCGCCTGATCGCGATCGGCGCGTCTTCCGGCGGCCCGGGCGCCTTGGCCAAGCTGCTGGCCGGGTTACCCGCAGACCTCGCCGCGGCGGTGGTGATCGTTCAGCATATCGATTCACAATTTGCCGCCGGCATGGCCGAGTGGCTGTGCCAGTTCTCGCCCTGGCCCGTGCGCGTGGCCACGGAAGGCGACCATCCAACCTCAGGCATCGTGCTGCTGGCCGGCACCGGCGACCACCTGGTTTTCAAGGGCGCCGACCGACTCGGCTACACTGCCGAGCCGACGGCGTACGTACATCGTCCGTCGGTGGACGTATTTTTCGAGAGCGTCATTCGTCACTGGCGCGGCGAGGTCTCGGGCGTGCTGCTGACCGGCATGGGTCGCGACGGCGCGGCCGGCCTGAAGGCATTGCGTGACAAGGGTCATTTCACCGTGGCCCAGGATGCGGCGAGCAGTGCGGTGTACGGGATGCCAAAAGCGGCGGCGGAACTGAAAGCGGCGGTGGAGATCCTGACATTGGACGCGATTGCGCCGAGGCTGGTGCAGGTGGCGGCGGGGAAGGAATGGAGAACGAAGGGATGATGCAAGAAGTGCACGAGGTTCCAGACGGGGGAAGTGGACTTCCTTCGGATGAGAATTCGATCGTTGTCTTCTTGGTCGATGACCAGGCAATGATCGGCGAAGCCGTGCGCCGCGCGCTGGCCAGCGAAAGCGATATCCAGTTCCATTACTGCGGCAGCGCCAACGACGCGGTGGCGATGGCCGAGAAACTGCGCCCCACGGTGATCCTGCAGGACCTGGTCATGCCCGACGTCGACGGCATGGTGCTGGTCAGCCGCTACCGGGCCAATCCGGCCACGCGCGACATTCCGGTGATCGTGCTGTCCAGCAAGGAGGACGCGACGATCAAGAGCGAGGCGTTTGCCGCCGGCGTCAACGATTACCTGGTCAAGCTGCCCGATCGCGTCGAGCTGATCGCGCGCGTGCGCCACCATTCCAAGTCCTACCTCAACCGCCTGCAGCGCGACGCCGCCTACCGCGCGCTCGACGAGAGCCAGCAAAAGCTGATCGAGATGAATCGCGCGCTGCAGCGGCTGAGCCACGTCGATGGCCTGACCGGGCTGAGCAACCGCCGCTACCTGGACGAATACATGGGCACCGAATGGAAACGCGCCGCGCGCGAGCTCAATGATTTTTCGGTGCTGATGATCGACGTGGACAACTTCAAGAAATTCAACGACACCCACGGCCACCTGGCCGGCGACGAGGTGCTCAAGCAAGTCGCCACCGCCGTGCGCATGGCGCTGCATCGCCCGGCCGATCTGGCCGCGCGCTTCGGCGGCGAGGAATTCGTGGTCGTGTTGCCGGGCACCTCGCAGCAAGGCGCCCAGGTGATGGGTGACCGCATCTGCCGCACGGTCGAGGCGCTGAACCTGGCGCATGAATCGCTGGGCAGCGGCCGCGTGGTCACCGTCAGCATCGGCGGCGCCTCGACGATGCCGGTGCGTGGCGGCCTGCCGACCGACTTGCTGGCGCTGGCCGACGAAGCGCTATACCAGGCCAAAGGCGGCGGCAAGAATCGCGCCGTACTGCGCGAGATGGCACCGATCGCAGGCACCCCGACCGATGCTTGAGACCATCGAGCAGACCACGCGCGCCAAGCCGGCGTGGAGCATCCTTTGGCTGCATGGCCTGGGTGCAGACGGCCATGATTTCGCGCCGATCGTGCCTGAGCTGGTGCGCCCGGACTGGCCCGGCATTCGCTTCGTGTTTCCGCACGCGCCGGTGCGCCCGGTCACCATCAACGGCGGCATGCCGATGCGCGCCTGGTATGACATCAGCAGCCAGAGCATCGAGCAGCGCGCCGACGAGGCCGGCTTGCGCCAGTCGATCGCCGAAGTGGATGCGCTGATCGGCCGCGAACGCGACCGCGGCGTGCCGCCATCACGGCTGCTGTTGGTTGGCTTCTCTCAGGGCGGCGCGCTGGCGTTGGCCAACGGGCTGCGCCGCGAAGCGCCGGTCGCAGGCATCGCCTCGCTGTCGGCGTACCTGCCGCTGGCCGCGCAAACCGCGACCGAGATGACCGCGGGTGGGCGCACGACACCGGTCTTCCTCGGCCACGGTAGCCAGGACCAGGTGGTTGCCCAGAACCTCGGCAGCCGCAGCCGCGATGCCCTCAAGGCCCTCGGCGTCAGCGTCGAATGGCATAGCTATCCGATGGCGCACAGCGTCTGCGCGGACGAGATCCGCGACCTCGGCGACTGGCTGACGCTGCGTTTCAGCGAGCGCTGACCCATACTTCGGCCATGGCCGACGCCCTGCGCCGCTCGTGGTTCCCTGATTTCTGCCGCTTGCCGCGGATCGCCGCCGTGCTTGCGATCTCGGAGTTGGTCGTGGTCATCGTCGGGCTTGCGCCCACCGACAGCCAGCGCTGGAACCTGCAGGAGTTCATGGCCACCAGCGCATTCGCGCTGTGGCTGGGGCTCACCATCGCGGTGATTTTTTGCAAGTCGCGGCGACTGATTGATCCGATGCCACCCGCGCTCGGCATGCTGGTTGCGCTGCTGCTGCCGCTGGCCGTGGCCGCCTTCGGCGCCTGGGCCGTGCAACAGATCGACCTGGGCCTGGGCACCAAATACACCTTGCCGGAATCCGAGCGCCTGCGCTTCATGCTGTGCGTGGCCGGGCTGGCGATGCTGATCTCGGCGCTGACGCTGCGCTACTTCTACGTCAGCGAGCAATGGCGCGATCGGGTGAAGGCGCAGTCCAAGGCGGAGGTGGACGCACTGCAGGCGCGGATCCGTCCGCACTTCCTGTTCAATTCGATGAATACCATTGCCAGCCTGGTGCGCAGCGATCCGGTGACCGCCGAGCGCGCGGTGGAAGACCTGTCGGAATTATTCCGCGCCGCGCTGGGCGCCGGGCATGGCGAGTCCACGCTGGCCGAGGAGATCAACCTGGCCCAGCGCTACCTGGCGATCGAGGCCTTGCGCCTGGGCGACCGGCTGCAGGTGGAATGGCAGGTGGCTGAGGACGCGCCGCGCGAGCTGCGCATGCCGCGGCTGGTGCTGCAGCCGCTGCTGGAGAACGCGGTGATTCATGGCATCGCGCCCCTGGCCAAGGGCGGGCTGGTGTCGATCGCGATCAACGTACAGGGCGGGCGCTTGCGCATCCGGGTGAGCAACCCGGCGGGCAGCCCGTCGCCGCTCGAGGAGGGCAACCATCACGCGCAGGATTCCATTGAGCAGCGCTTGGCCTATCATTTCGGTACCGGCGCCCGGTTGTCGCGCCGCTTCGAGAACGGCATCTACGAATGCGAGATCGAGCTGCCGCTGCCATGAAACTCCTGGTCGTCGACGACGAGCCACCGGCGCGCCAACGGCTGCTGTCGATGCTGGCCGATGTCGATGGCTGGGAAATCGCCGGGCAGGCCAGCAATGGCCGCGAAGCGGTGGAGCAGGCCGAGGCATTGGCCGTGGACGCGGTGCTGCTCGACATCGCCATGCCGGTAATGGACGGGCTGGAAGCGGCCCGGCACCTGTCGCGCATCGAGCCGCGTCCCGCAGTGATCTTCTGCACCGCCTACGACGAGCACGCGCTGGCCGCGTTCGACGCCGCCGCCGTGGACTACCTGGTCAAGCCGGTGCGCCTGGAGCGCCTGCTCGAGGCGCTCGAACGTGCCCGCCGCGCCCGCAGCGGCGCGGAGGCCGCCAGCCCAGCACCGGTGCCGGCTTCGCATCGCCAGCGCACGCATCTGGCCGCACGCATGCGCGGCAGCCTGCGCCTGATCCCGATCGAGGACGTGCACTACCTGCAGGCGGAAGAGAAGTACGTGCTGGTGCACCACGCGCGCGGCGAGGACTTGATCGAGGAATCGCTGAAATCGCTCGAGCAGGAATTCGCCGACCGGTTCCAGCGCATCCACCGCAATTGCCTGGTTGCCAACGACGAGTTCCTGGAGCTGCGGCGCTTGCCCGACGGGCAGGTCCAGGCGGTATTGCGGCACGGAAAGTTGCCGCTGGAGGTCAGCCGCCGCTGCGTGGCCACCTTGCGCGACCGCCTCAAGCACTTGTAAGCAGGCCATGAGCCGGAC
>JANPDF010000036.1:0-2397 GCA_031431355.1 Gammaproteobacteria bacterium | reverse complement strand
TTTAGTCGACGCCCGATATCGGCTTGGTAAAAATGGGAACCGACAGCCGCCCGCAATGGCCAACGCCGGTTTGAATTCGAAGCGGCATCCTGACGTTGGATCGCGAACGGCGGCCGCCTGACGGCTCGATTCGCACTGCGCGCCCGCCCTCGCATAACTCACAGCTGCTTTCCCCGAACTTCCGCGAAGAACCAAAAAAAGACGCCCCCGAGGGGGCGTCTTCCTGAGTGCGACATTTGCCTCTACCTATCTACCACTTCGCTGCTCTCTTACCTTGCAACGCTACTTCAACTCAGCCTTCGTCTTTCCAGCGGCGCAGGCGGGCGGCGACGAAGATCATCGCGGCTCCGATCGCGGCGCCAATCCAGGCATTGGCGCTGGCCAGCGTTTTCCAGCTCTGCGCGACCAGGAAGCTGAAGTCGATCGAACCGTGATCGATGTTCATGCCGCTATCTGGGTCAACGAAGCCGAACCACGAGCCCGGGACCACGCTGAGCAGGCCGCGACCAACGATGTTCTTCCAGAACCACTCGAGATTCCAGCCGAAGCTGAACATCTCGTTGAACCAGAGCAGCAGCACGCCGGTCAGCACGGGGACGCCCACCGCCCACAGGAACACCTTGGTGCGCGCCCATGCCGAGACCATCATCAGCCAGCCCACGGTCGGCAGCGCCCAGACCATGTACACGGGCACCAGCGCCGCGATCAGGAAGGGAGCCGTGTACACGGCCGGGGAAGCCAGCACCGCGCCGAAGATGTTCAGGCCCGAGGCCGCGGCGCCCATCAGGATGATCACCAGCGCGAGCACGCTCACCACCACCGCGAACGCCAGGGTGATCAGCGGCGCGCCGACCAGCGCCATCGCCGCCTTGCTCACCACCGTCTCGGTGTCGGACACCGGCAGCGATTTCCAGAACAGCACGCTGCGGTCCTTGCGCTCGTCGAAAAGGCAGCCGAGGCTGAAGAAGAACACTACGAAGGCCATGACGAAGAACAGCGGGGCGGAGGTGCCCATGTAGCCCTGGCTGATCGCCTCGACAATCTGCGTGCGTTGCTCGGCGCTGACCACCTTGGACAGGTTCGTGACCTGCTCGCCGTTGATCTGCATGCCGTGCTCGTTCTTCACCGTGATGCCGATGATCATCGACACCGCCAGGAACAGCGTCATCAGGGCCCCGATCACGGCCGGGGTCCAGAAGAAGCCGCCTTTGTGCTCCCAGAATTCGCGTTTGAGAAGCCACTTGTAGGTGTTCATGCGTAGGTTCCTTTCATCTGGGCCACGAACAGGTCGGCAATGCCGACGTTACGGGTTTCGCCGAGCGCAGCGATCTGGCTGCGCGGTACGCCGTCGAACAGCATCACCGACTTGCCGAACACCAGGCGTTCGTCGATCGGGTTAAGCGCCTTGGCCGCGGCGATGTTCTCGGCCGGCACCATCACCTCGATGAATCGCTCGCCGACTTCATCCATGGTCGCCGACAAGGTGATCTTGCCGTCGCGGATGAACATCAGGTCGCTGAGGATGTGTTCAATCTCCTCCACCTGGTGCGTGGTGACGATGATCGTCTTGTTCTCGTCGAAGTAATCCTCGAGCAGGTTCTGGTAGAACTGCTTGCGGTACAGGATGTCCAGGCCGAGCGTCGGTTCGTCTAGCACCAGCAGCTTGGCATCGATGGCCATCACCAGCGCCAGGTGCAACTGCACGATCATGCCCTTGGACATTTCCTTGACCTTCATCGAAGGCCGCAGCTTGGTGTGCGCCAGGTAGCGTTCGGCCTTGCTGCGGTCGAACTTCGGGTGCACGCCGGCGACGAAATCGATGGCTTCGCTGACCCGGAGCCAGCGCGGCAGGACCGCAACGTCGGCGATGAAGCAGACTTGCTCCATCAACTCGTCACGGTGCGTGCGCGGATCCAGGCCGAGCACCTTGAGGTCGCCCTCGAAGGAGATCAGGCCGAGCGCCGCCTTCAGCGTGGTGGTCTTGCCGGAGCCATTGGGGCCGATCAGGCCGATGATGCGGCCGGCCGGAATCTCGAAGCTGACGTTGTCCACGGCCACTTGCTTGCCGTAGCGCTTGGTCAGGCCGCGGGCGGAAATGACGGCGCTCATTGGGCACCTCCGGCATGCGAGGCGCGCAGCAGCTTTTCGACGTCCAGGCCGAGGCGGTTGATCCGCTCAACCATTGCCGGCCATTCCTCTTTCAGAAAGCGCTCGCGCTCGCTGGCCAACAGCTTCTCGCGCGCCCCGTCCGTCATGTACATGCCAAGTCCCCTTCGTTTTTCGACCAAGTCTTCGTCTGCCAGCTCCTGATAGGCGCGGGAGACGGTAATCGGGTTGAGCTGGTACTCGGCGGCAATCTGCCGAACCGAGGGCAGCGCATCGCCGGGCTTCAGGAGG
>JANPDF010000035.1:0-16356 GCA_031431355.1 Gammaproteobacteria bacterium | reverse complement strand
GCCACCCGACCTGCAATTCACTACCCTCGATGCATTGGCCAACTGGCTCGATGCCCGGCATCCCCTGATGGAGAACGCATGAGCCTGCCCGCCTGTTTCGTCGCCAGCGGCACCGTCGAGGGTGCCTGTCGACTGGTCGTCGTCGATCGCGCCACCTATCCCGGCTGGCGGGAGAGGCAATCGCCGCAGACCCAGGCCTGGCTGGATGCCAATGCCTTCATGCCAACGGCCGGCAGCTTCCTGCTGGTGCCCGACGCCGCCGGCGTGCCCAGCCTGGCCCTGGCCGCGATTGCCGATGCCGAGGATCCACTGGCGCTGTCGCACTTGCCCTTGTTGTTGCCGGCAGGCAATTACCGGCTCGATCCGAACTCGCCGGTTCCGGTCGACCCGTCGCTTGCGCTGCTCGGCTGGGGTCTTGGCGCGTACCGCTTCGAACGCTATGTGACGCCGACCCGGCCGTCGGCGCGGCTGGTGTTGGAGCACGCCGACGCCGAGAGCGGCGAGAACTTCGCCATGCTGCGCGCCAGCCTGCTGGTCCGCGACCTGGTCAACACGCCCACCGAGCACATGGGGCCGGCGGAACTGGAGGCGGTCGCGGTTCGGCTGGCGCAGGCCTATGGCGGCACCGTGTCGACGGTGGTCGGTGACGAGTTGCTCGCGAAGAATTTCCCGACCATCCACGCGGTCGGCCGCGCCAGCCACCGCCCGCCACGCCTGATCGAGCTCAACTGGGGCGACGATGCCCATCCGCACGTCGCCATCCTCGGCAAGGGCGTGTGCTTTGACACGGGTGGACTGGACATCAAGTCGCACGACGGCATGCGCAACATGAAGAAGGACATGGGCGGTGCGGCGCACGCGCTCGGCCTCGCGCAACTGGTCATGGGCCTCGGGCTACCGGTGCGCCTGACCGTGCTGGTGCCTGCAGTGGAAAATTCCATCGCCGGCAATGCGTTCCGACCCGGCGAAGTCATCGTCACCCGCCAGGGTCTGAGCGTGGAGGTGGACAACACCGATGCCGAGGGACGGTTGGTGCTGTGCGACGCACTCACCTACGCCGTGGAAAAGAAGCCGGCGCTGATCATCGACTTCGCCACGCTGACCGGCGCGGCGCGCATTGCGCTCGGCCCGGATGTTCCCGCGATGTTCTGCAACGACGAATCCATCGCGGCCGATTACCTGCTCGCTGGCGAACGCAGCCGCGATCGCGTCTGGCGGATGCCGCTGTGGCGGCCCTACCTGTGCCAGCTTAAGAGTCCGATCGCCGACCTGACCAACGGCAGCCCCTCGCGCATGGCCGGGGCCATCGTCGCCGCGCTCTACCTGGAACGTTTCCTGCCCGAGTCGCAGCCCTGGGTGCACCTGGACATGTATGCCTGGAACGACAACGACCGTCCGGGCAAGCCGTACGGCGGCGAGGCGCAGGGCCTTCGCGCGGCATTCGCATTCCTCAAGGCACGCTACGCCTAAGCGTGACTTCCTGACTTCCGGCAGCTTGGCAGTGTTGGCAGCAACGCTCACACTGCTCGCTCTCGCGCTACCGGACACACCATGAATGCTCCCGCCGACCTGTTGAAGGAACTTCGAATCGACCGCCGGCCCGGAACGGTCCGCCGCAAGCAGCGCTGGCCCTGGCTGGTCGGCGGCACTGTCCTGCTGCTGGTCCTGCTGGTGCTGGCCATGGGCCGGCGTCCGATCGAGGTGGAAACGGCGAAGACGCGCTCGGCGGCCGAGGGCGGTCCCGCCTCGGTGCTGGATGCGTCTGGCTACGTGACCGCGCGACGCATCGCCACGGTCTCATCCAAGATCACCGGCAAGGTGCTGGAAGTGATGATCGAGGAAGGCCAGCGGGTTGCCGCCGGCGAAATCCTCGCGCGCCTGGACCCGGTGGACGCAGACGCGCAACGTGAGTTGTCACAGTCGCAGCTGGCCTCGGCGAATTCGCAACTGGCCGAAGCCCACGCGCAGCTGACCCTGGCCGAGCGCAACCTGGCGCGGCAACGGAAACTGGCGGCGCAGCAACTGGTGGCCGCTTCCTCGCTTGATGCCGCCATCGCCGAGCGTGATTCGCGCGCCGCGCGACTGGTCAGCCTGCAGCGCGCGGTCAGCGTTGCCCGCGACCAGTTGGCGATCGCCAGCCTCGGCCAGGACAACACCGTGATCCGCGCGCCGTTCGCCGGCGTGATCGTCACCAAGGCCGCGCAGCCGGGCGAGATGATCTCGCCGATCTCCGGCGGCGGCGGCTCCATCCGCACCGGCATCGGCACGCTGGTGGACATGGATTCGCTGGAAGTGCAGGTGGACGTCAACGAGGCCTACATCGGTCGCGTGCAGCCGAGCATGCCGGTGGAAGCGGTGTTGAACGCCTACCCGGAGTGGAAGATTCCCGGCGAAGTGATCGCGATCATCCCGACCGCCGACCGCAGCAAGGCCACGGTGAAGGTGCGCATCGCGCTGAAGTCCAAGGATCCGCGCATCGTTCCCGACATGGGCGTGCGCGTGAGCTTCCTGGAGTCGAACAAGCCCGGCGCCGCCAAGGCCACGGGCGTGTGGGTGCCGACCCGCGCGGTGCTGGCCAAGGATGGCAAGAGCGCGGTGTTCGTCGTCGTCGGCGACAAGGCCTCGCGCGTCGAGGTGACTGCCGGCGAAGTGCGCGATGTCGACCAACTGGTGACCGCCGGCTTGAAGGGCGGCGAGACGGTGGTGCTCGGGCCTACCGACAAGCTGCGGGACGGCGGTCGCGTCACCGTAAAGAAAGACTGAGCGATGAATGTTCGTTCGTCCTCATCCGACGGCCTGTTCCCGCTGGTCGAGATCCGCGGCTTGACCAAGACCTACGTGCGCGGCAAGCAAAGCGTGGAAGTGCTGCACGGGATCGACCTGGATATTCCGGAGGGCGATTTCGTCGCCCTGATGGGGCCTTCCGGCTCCGGCAAGACCACCTTGCTCAACCTGATCGGCGGGCTCGACTCGCCCAGCGGCGGCGTGCTCAAGATCGATGGCGATCGTATCGAGGAACATTCCAGCGACGAGCTCGCCGCCTGGCGCGCCGCGACGGTCGGCTTCATCTTCCAGAGTTACAACCTGATGCCGGTGCTCAGTGCCCAGAAAAACGTCGAGTTGCCGCTACTGCTCACCGACATGAGCCGTGGCGAACGCTCTCGTCGCGCCAGCGTAGCGCTCGAGCTCGTCGGGCTGTCCGACCGCGCCAGCCACAAGCCCAATGAACTGTCCGGCGGCCAGCAGCAGCGCGTAGCCATCGCCCGGGCGCTGGTCTCCGATCCACGCATCCTGATCTGCGACGAGCCAACCGGCGATCTTGATCGCAAGACTGCCGACGAAGTGTTGACGCTGCTGCAACGGCTCAACCGCGAGTTCGGCAAGACCATCGTAATGGTCACCCACGATCCGCAAGCGGCCAAGTACGCGCGCCGCACCGTGCATCTGGACAAGGGGCGAATCGGATGAAGACGCAATGCCACAAGGCATTGCGTCCCGATGAGCGCCCGGCCACGGATGGCCGGGCCGGGAGGCGACGCATGGACGCATGCTTGCAGCACTCATGATCGCCAAATACATCCCCCTCATCACTGGCGCACTGCTGCGCAAGAAGATGCGCACGCTGTTCACGCTGGTGTCGCTGGCGACCGCGTTCCTGCTGATCGGCCTGCTGCAGGCAGTCAACTCGGTGATGTCCGGCGGCGCCGACTTCCTTGGCGCCAGCCGGCTGATCACGCAGGCGCGGACGTCCTTCACCCAGCCATTGCCGATGCGCCAGCTGCCGCAAATCGCTGCGGTGCCAGGCGTCGACTATGTCTCGCACTCGCAATTCTTCGGCGGCACCTTCCAGGAAGGCAACAGCTTCTTCCCGCAGTTCGCGGTCAATCCGCAACGCTTGTACGACACCTACCCGGAGTGGGTGTTGCCGGAGTCGCAGCGGCGCGCCTTCATCTCCACCCAGGATGGCGCCATCGCCGGCCGGCTGCTGGCAGAAAAGTACGGCTGGAAAGTGGGTGACATGATCCCGCTCAACTCCTTCATCTGGACCAAGACCGACGGCACCCGCCTGTGGGAGTGGCGGCTGGTCGGCATCTTCGACGGCCGCGACGAGGAGTGGTCCAAGCGCGCCAACCTGATGTACCTCAACTACGCCATGTTCGACGAGGCGCGCGTCGCCGGCGCCCGCGGACTGGCCGGCGTGTGGGTGGTGCGCGTGGCCGACCCGATGCAATCGGAACAGATCGCGGCGGCGATCGACCGCAAGTTCGAGAACTCCTCCGATGAGACCAAGACCCAGAGCGAGCAGGAGTTCCAGCTCGGCTTCCTCAAGCAGCTCGGCAACATCGGCTTCATCCTCAACGCGATCAGCGGCGCGGTGTTCTTCACCATCCTGATCCTGACCGGCTACACGATGAGCCAGGCCGTTCGCGAGCGCATCCCGGAGCTGGCGGTGCTCAAGTGCCTTGGCTTCACCGACCGCAGCGTGCTTGGCCTGGTGCTCGCCGAGTCGCTGCTGCTGTGCCTGCTTGGCGCGCTGGTCGGGATGACGCTGGCAACCATCCTGCCGCCAGTGCTGCTGCCGCCAGAATTTCCGATTCGCACCAGTGCTGGCGTGTGGCTGTTCGCCGGCGGCGCGGTGCTGTTCCTGGCGCTGGCGGTGGGACTGCCGCCAGCCTTGCGGGCGATGCGCCTGCGCATCGTCGACGCGCTGGCGGGGCGCTGAGGCATGAGTACGCTGACCCAAGTCCAAGAGATAGTGCTGATGAACCTGCGCAGCATCCCGCAGCGGCTGGGCGCTTCGATGGTGATCGTGATTGGCATCGGTGGCGTGGTCGGCGTGCTGGTGGCCATGCTGTCAATGTCGGCCGGGCTCGACAAGACGCTGACCGCAACCGGCGACCCCGGCCGCGCGATCGTGCTGCGCGGTGGTTCCAACGGCGAGTTGGCCAGTTTCCTGGACCGCGCCGCCGGCACGCTGGTGAAGCAGGACCCGGCGATCGCCCGCGGCGCCGACGCGTTGCCGGCCGCCTCGGGCGAGATCATCGTGATCACCGAAGTGCCGCGCAAGGGCGACACCAGCGGCGCCAACGTCACCCTGCGCGGCGTCGAATCCAACGGCTTCGCATTGCGCCCGGAGCTGCAGATCATCGAGGGCCGGCGCTTTCGCAAGGGGCTGCGCGAGATCATCGTCGGCGATGGCGCCTACACGCAGTTCGACGGATTGTCAGTCGGCAGCGAGCTGAAATTCAAGGGCTCGTACTGGAAGATCGTTGGCCGCTTCCGTTCCGGCGATGCCCACGACTCCGAACTATGGACCGACCTTGGCACCGCGCAGAACGCGTTCGGTCGTTCTGGCGTGTCCTCGGTGCTGGTGCGGCTGACCTCGCGCGATGCCTTCGATTCGCTGAAGAAGCGGCTGACCGAAAACCCGCAGCTCAACGTAGACGTCAAGACCGAGCGCGAGTTCTTCAACGCGCAGTCGGCGGGCACCACGCGCACCATCGGCATCGTGACCACGCTGGTGGCCATCATCATGGCGATAGGCGCGCTGTTCGGCGCGCTGAATACGATGTACTCGGCGGTGTCGTCGCGCACCGCGGAGATCGGCACGCTGCGCGCGCTGGGTTTCGGCAGCCTGCCGGTGATCGCGTCGGTGATGGCCGAGGCGATGGCCTTGTCGCTGGCCGGTGGCCTGCTCGGCGCCGGCATCGCCTTCGCACTGTTCAACGGCTATTCGGTTTCCACTCTTGGCGGCAACTTCACCCAGATCGCATTCAACTTCGCGGTCACCCCGGCACTGGTCGTGCAGGGACTGGTCTGGGCGCTGGCAATCGGCTTCGTTGGCGGCTTGTTCCCGGCCGTGCGCGCCGCACGCATGCCAGTCACTGAGGCCTTGCGCGGCGGCTGATCGGGGTCGCCTCCGATCGGCCGACATGGGACAATGGCTCCGGGGAAATTCTGACTGGACTCACATGCGCGCTCTTGCCCGGATCGGTCTGCTTCTGCTGGCCGGCTTGTTCATCGTCGTCTTCTGCTTCGGCGCCTTCCGATTTTCCCGCGAAGTCGGGGTCTCGCCGACTCGTTATGTAGTGCAGGATGCGCTGGTGATGGTTGCGGGCCTGCTTGGCTTCGTCGCCTGCTTAATGAAATCGCGGAAGCTGCAGAAGCAAAGACAGGCGGAACTGGATTCCTTCGAATTTACCGGCCAGCGCTTCGAAACCAACACAGGCAAGGCCATGGCCGTATTGGTCGGAGTTGCTTTCCTGCTGGCCTTGATTGCGACGTTCGTCACGGCAACCAGCACGGCGATCGATCCGAAGGCAGTCTCGGCGGCAACGCTGTTCCTGCTGGTATCTGCATTCCTGTTGTCGCTGGCGCTGTCGACTTTCCGGTCGGGCAAGCCGACCCTGGTGATGGACGCCTTCGCGCTGGACCATGCATGGTACGGGCCGATCCGCTGGGATCAGATCCAGGGCATCTACCTTCGCGAGGTGCGGATGCGCAACACCACGCAGCGCACCATGTTCCTGTCGGTGTTCAAGCCCGGGCGCTATCTCGGGCACGGGCTCTGGTGGCAACGTCTGTTCCTGACCTCCAAGCGACGCGAGGCCCCAGTCGGCGATATTGCCATCCCATTGAACCCGCTCGATCAGCCAGCTTCGAAGATCCACAAAGCTGCGTTGACCCTGAGGGCGCGAGTCAGCCCGCAGCTATTGGCGAACTGGGTGCCTGGCATGTCGGCCGAGGCAATCGACCTGCAACGGGAGACTGATGCGACGCTGCAGCGTCTGGGGGAAATCGGCAACGCGCTGGAACACGGCAGGCTGGCGCCGGAAGCGGCGGACCTGGAGATGCAGCGCGTGATGGAAGATCTCGAACGGCAAACCACAGCCCGGCTTCCTCATGCGCAAAAACAGCTGGCCCAGGCGAGGCGGTTGAAGTACTTCAACTACGCAATCATTTCCGCGGCCGTGCTCTATTTCGTGTTACGGGTTTTCTTCCGCTCGAATTGAGTGCGGCATGACAGCGGCCACCGGTGCCGGCCGCTCCTTGGCGCGCGTGATGATCAGCACCCCGGCCAAAATCACCAACATTGCGCCGATGGCGTGCGTATCGAAGCGCTCACCCAGCAACAGGGCGCCAAAGCCCATTGCCAGCGGTGGATTGACGTAGGCATAGCTGGTGGCCAGCGCCGGACGCACGTGGTGCAACAACCAGACGTAGGCAGTGAAGCCGAGGATGGAGCCGGCGACCACCAGATAGAGCATGGCCAGCGTCGGTTCCAACGCCGGGATGCCATGGATGCGCTCGCCGACCGCGAGTCCGACCACCAGCGCCATCACGCTGCCCGCCAGCATCTGCGTCGCTGAGGACATGAAGGGCTCGGGCAGGTCCCGGCCGCGGCTCCAGATCGATCCCCATGCCCAGGCGATGGGCGCCACCAGCACCGAGAGCAGGCCGACCAGCGAAACCTGCATTTCGCTGCCAAGGTTCAACCAGGCAACGCCAGCGAAGCCGACCACCAGGCCCAGCCATTCGCCTCGACTTGGGTGATGCCCGCGCAAAGCGGAGAACAATCCCGCCCATAGCGGCATCGCGGCGACGCCAATCGCAACCAGTCCGGTCGAAACCGTTTCCTCGGCGAGGTTCACCAGCGCGTTGGACAACATCGTCATGAAAATCGCCAGCACCGCGATCGACGGCCACTGGCTGCGAGTGGGCGCAGGCACGCCGCGCAGGCGCAGCACGATGAACATCAGACCGCCAGCAATGAACATGCGCACGGCAGTGAGCAGGAATGGCGGGTAGTCTGGCAAGGCGATGCGGATCGCGTAGTAGGTCGATCCCCAGAGGACATACACCGCCATTAGCGCGAGCATGACTTTGGCGGCGCTGGCGCCGTGCCGCGATGCAAATTGGCTCACGTGGGGCCTGCGGTTTGAGAAGGGACGGGGCGGGATGGCAGTCGCGGCTGGCTTCTAACAGACGCATGTCTGGTCAGCCGCTGCTAGGGGGCCTGCTCGGAGTTTAGCAGGGCCGCCTTGCGCGGCAGCCCCCAGCGATAGCCACCCAGCGCGCCATCGCCGCGGATGATGCGATGGCAGGGAACCAGCACAGCCAGGCGATTCTGTGCGCAGGCGCGAGCCACGGCGCGAGCCGCACCCGGGCGCCCGATCGATTCGGCCAGCTGCGCGTAACTCAATGTCTGGCCGCGCGGAATCCGCATCAACGCCGCCCATACGCGCTGCTGGAAAGCAGTGCCGATCAGCTCGACGTCGAGCTTGCCCGCGTGGCCGCTCAGCATGCGCGCGACCTGTTGCACGCGCGGCGCCAGGAATTCGTCGCGGCCATCGTGGACCTGGATCAAGCCGGCGTCCGGGAACTCGCCGCGAAGCTCGCCCTCCAGCGCCGCCGCCGAGTCGCCCAGTGCGACCGCGCACAGGCCGCGCTCGGTGACAGCCACCAGCGCCAGCCCGAGTTCGGTTTCAATAATGGTCCAGCGGATCTGCAAGCCGCGCCCACCGCGCCGATAGTCGCCGGGCAACATGCCAAGGCGCGCCGCGCCATCTTCGTAGACACGGCTGGTCGAGCCATAGCCGGCTTCATGCAAGGCGCGGGTGACATCGCCGCCGCTGCGCAGCTCGCGCTTGAGCGCATGCAATTTTTTCTGCGCGCGGTACTCGGCCGGACTCAATCCGAACGCAGCGCGGAACCGGCGTTGCAGGTGGCTGGGGCTGATGCCGACCGCCGCGCCGAGAGAATCGAGCGTGTGGTCGTCTGCATCGAGCAGGCTGCGCGCCTTGTGCAGCCTCGGATCGGTCGTTGTCATGTCCATGCCGGCAGACTAGCCGCTACCCAGACCCCCCGCTATCCGCATCATGCGACCCACAGGGATGTGGGAAGTGCCTGCAGGGGCAAGGACGCCCCTGTAGGCCTCAGTCGCTCCAGACCCGCGCCTGGTGCGAGATGGGACGCACTTCCGCGGCGAGCTTGGCGTTGCCGCTGAGCTTGGTGATGGCGTCGGCCAGGATCGCCGCCGTCTCGCGCAGCAAGGGGTCCGGCCGAGTCTTGGCAGCCGCCTCGGCGGCAACCTGCTGGGCGACGTTTCGTTCACTGGCCTGCAAGCCGTCGTCATCGTCGGCCTTGGCCACGTTCAAGCCCAGAGCCTTGCGTTCATCCTGGCGCTGCTTGCGTTTGGTTTCTTCGCGCTGGCGCTCGATCTTGCGCTCGCTCTCGTTGAGCGAGATCACCTTGCGATCGCGCTCGGCGCGGAACTGGGCCACATCCTGCGACCACCACGTGAACTCGCGGTCCTTGGCGACGCGCGCCTTGTGGCCGGCAATTAGCGACGGCATGATCGGCGCGAAATTGCCGAGGTTGCTGTGCGGGGCCATCGCGATCTTGGTGGCAGGCAATGCGTTGTCGAACATGCTCTCGCCGAACTCGGTGGCGTCCACAGTGACCGGGAAGCGGATTTCGGGCACCACGCCGGCGTGCTGGGTGGTGTCGCCGTCGACGCGGAAGAACTGCGCGATGGTCAGCTTCACCTGGCCGAACTGCGGGCCGTTCTTGCTCGGCCAGCGATCCAGGTCGATCAGGTTCTGCACGGTGCCCTTGCCGAAGGTCGGCTCGCCGATGATCAGGCCGCGACCGTAATCCTGGATCGCCGCCGCGAAAATTTCCGTGGCCGATGCCGAAGAGCGGTTGACCAGCACCGCCAGCGGACCGTCCCAGGCCACGCCGCGCTTGTCGTCGTTCTCGACGCTGACGCGACCGCCGGACTCGCGCACCTGCACGACCGGACCCTTGTCGATGAACAGGCCGGTCAATTCGACCGCCTCCACCAGCGAGCCGCCGCCATTTTCACGCACGTCCATGACCACGCCGTCGACGCGCTGCGCCTTCAGGCTGGCGAGCAGCTTGGCGACGTCGGAGGTAGCCGAGCGCGCATCCGGATCGCCGCGGCGCGCCGCTTCGAAATCCATGTAGAAACCAGGCAACGTGATCACGCCGATGCGCTTGCCGTCGACGTTGATGATCTGCTTGCTGGCCGCCTGCTCCTCGAGCTTGACCTTGTCGCGAGTGATGGTGACCAGCTTGTGCGGGCCATCGATGCCCGCTTCCGCCGGCAGCACGTCCAGGCGCACCTTGGTGCCCTTGGTGCCGCGAATCTGGTCGACCACATCATCGATGCGCCAGCCGACCACGTCGGTCATCGGTCCACGGTCACCCTGGCCCACGGCCACCACGCGATCGCCGACCTTGATCTTGCCGGAGCTCGAGGCCGGGCCGCCGGGAACCAGCGTGCGGATGACCACGAACTCGTCCTGCCGCTGCAGCACGGCGCCGATGCCTTCCAGCGACAGGCGCATCTGCATGTTGAAGTTTTCCGCGCTGCGCGGGCTCATGTAGCTCGTGTGCGGGTCGATCGAGGCGGCGTACGCGTTCATGAAATTCTCGAACACGTCATCGCCGCGCAGCTCGTGCACGCGCGATGCCAGCGTGGCGTAGCGCTTGTCCAGCGTCTTGCGAATTTCTTCCTGCGTACGCCCGGCGAGCTTCAGCCGAAGCGCATCATTCTTCACGTATTTGCGCCAGATATCGTTCAGCGCGACCTGGTCCGGCGCCCAGCTGGCCTTCTCGCGATCGTAGGCCCAGGTTTCCTTGGTCGAAAAATCGAATGGCTTGGCCAGCAGGCTGCGTGCGAAAGCCGAGCGCTCGTCCACACGGCGCAGGTAGGTGTTGAAGATGTCGTAGGCAGGCTTCAAGTCCTGGCTCTTGATCGCGTCGTCGAGCTGGCTGCGGTAGCGCGAGAAGCGCGTCATGTCCGCCTGGGTGAAGAACAGCTTGTCGTTGTCGAGCGACTCGAAATACCGCCGGTAGATGTCCGCGGAAAGCGCGTCGTTGAGCACCCGCGGCCGATACGCGTAGCGGCTGTCGGAAAGCAAGCCGTACACCAACGTCGTCGCCGCAGCCTGCGCGTCGGTGGGCGCCAGGTTGGCGGCCGGCGCGGGCGCGCCAGCAGCGATCGCCAGGGTCAGCGGAAGTAGCGCGGAGAAAACGAGCAGATTGCGATTGGTCATGTACGGTCCTTGAGACCAAAATGAGTGCGACGGTCAACGTGGTGCGAAGGCTTCAACAGTGATTCGGTCCCAGCTTCAAAACCGCTCCCGACTCACGACTCAAACATCACTTCGCGCAGGTTCCAGCTTGCGCTCGAAAGGGTTTGAATTCCTGTGCCGATGGTACTGGCTGACGCATTCAGTACCCCGCTTCGACGATTCCCGCTTCAGCCGCCATTCGGTCGGCGTGATAGGAAGATCGAACCATGGGTCCGGAAGCTACGTGGCTGAAGCCTAGACCGTAGCCGACCGCCTCAAGTTCCTTGAATTCCTCCGGCGTCCAATAGCGGATGACCGGGTGGTGATGCGGGGTTGGCTGCAGGTACTGGCCGATTGTGATCATGTCGACGTTATGGGCGCGTAAATCGGCCATGGCGCCTTCCACCTGTTCACGCGTCTCGCCCAGGCCCAGCATGATCCCGGACTTGGTCGGCAGCGACGGATGCCGCGCCTTGAACTGCTCGAGCAGGTCCAGCGACCAGTCATAGTCGGCACCGGGACGCACGTTGGCGTAAAGCTCGCGGACCGTTTCCAGGTTGTGGTTGAACACATCCGGCGGCGCGGTTTCCAGGATGTCCAGCGCCCGTTCCATCCGTCCCTTGCCGCGGAAATCCGGGGTAAGGATCTCGATCTTGATGGCCGGCGACAGCGCGCGAGTTTCCCGGATGCAATCGGCGAAATGCTGGGCGCCGCCGTCGCGCAGGTCGTCGCGGTCCACCGAGGTCACCACCACGTAGCGCAGGCCCATGTCGGCGATCGTCCGCGCCAGGTTGCCGGGCTCCGCGGCATCGGGCGGCTTGGGTCGACCGTGGGCGACGTCGCAGAACGAGCAGCGCCGGGTGCAGACCTCGCCCAGGATCATGAACGTGGCGGTGCCGTGGCTGAAGCACTCGTGGATGTTCGGGCAACTGGCTTCCTCACACACCGTGACCAGCCGGTTCTCGCGCAGCTTGCTCTTCAGCCTGGCGACGGCGTTGCCGGCGGGAATGCGCACGCGGATCCAGCTTGGCTTGCGCAGCGTCGGCACGTCGTCGAACTGGACCGGGCTGCGCGCGATCTTGTCCTCGCCCATCTGCTTGACGCCGGCCTGCAAGGGAGCGAGCACCTGGATCGGGATCAGCTTGGCGACAGGCTCGGACATGGCGGGCTCAGGCAGGAACGGAAGGAGTCGACGGCAGGCCGCCGGCCGGAATGAAGACCGGATGCAAATTCAACTGGCGGGACAATTGCGCCACCAGCACCGGCGAAACCTCGGCCAGGGTTGACGGGCCGCCGCATTTTACCACTGAGGTCACCTGCAATCCCTGGAATCCGCACGGATTTATCCGGGAAAACGGCTCGAGGTCCATGCCCACGTTGAACGCCAGGCCGTGGAAAGTGCAACCGCGGCGAACGCGCAGGCCGAGCGCGCCGATCTTGGCGCCGCCAACGTAGACGCCCGGCGCACCCTCACGCCGGACGGCTGTGATGTCCCATGTTGCCAGCGTGTCGATCAGGGCCTGCTCGATCCGGCAGACAAACTCGCGCACGCCGATGCTCAGGCGGCGCAGGTCCACCAACGGGTAGGCCACCAATTGTCCCGGGCCGTGGTAGGTGACCTGGCCGCCACGATTGGTCCGCACCACCGGAATATCCCCCGCCGCCAGCACGTGCTCGGGCTTGCCAGCCTGGCCGAGCGTGAACACCGGATCGTGTTCGACCAGCCAGAGCTCATCGCCGGCATCGTCGCCACGTTCGTCGGTCAGTCGTTCCATCGCCGGCCAGACGGCCATGAACGGCTGCCGGCCGAGTTGGCGAATTTGCCAATACCGGTGGCCTATAGCGTCCACTTCACCTCGGGGTGGGCGCGCAGGGCGATATGGGCTGCGTCGTAGTCGGCGCGGGAATTGGCCTGGAAGCTGATCGTCACGGAAATGAAGCGCCCGGCGCTCGATGCCCGCGAGCGCACGGTTTCCTCGAGCACGGTCAGTCCGGCCGCGGCCAACTCCCGGGGAAGCACCAGGTCCAGCCCGGCGGAGGCAGGGCCCATCGCAGTGATCTCGAATACGCCCGGGAATTGGAATCCCTTGTTTTCCTGTTCTTCGTCCATGGGTCCATTATCGGTCCCGGCCAGGCCAATCCCAAGGGGCCGTCCCGGGCTTTCGGCACATGACCGCACCGCGGCGAAGCATTAGCATCCGCCGGCCGGTGCCTCGTGCCCGTCCCCGAGACCTGAACGGAATGCCCATGTCGACCAAGCCGCTTGCCCTGATGATTGCCGCCAGCCTGTCGCTGGCCGCCTGCTCCTCCACGCCCTCGAAGCCCGCCATGACCGACACCAGTAGCCCGGACGCTGCCGCCGCCGCGTCAACACCGTTTCCGGCGAGCAATCCGTTCGCCACGGCAAGCACGCTGCCTTACCAGATGCCGCCGTTCGACAAGATCAAGGACAGCGACTACGCGCCCGCGTTCGAGGAAGGCATGCGCGTGCAGCGCGATGAGATGGACGCGATTGCCAATGATTCGCAGGCGCCCTCCTTCGAGAACACCATCGTGGCGATGGAGCGTACCGGCAAGCTGCTCACCCGCGTCGCCAACGTATTTTTCAACCTGACCGGCGCCAACACCAACGAAGCTCTGGAAGGCATCCAGCGCGACATGGCGCCGAAGCTTTCCGCGCATAGCGATGCGATCAACCTAAACGGCAAGTTGTTCGATCGGGTCAAGACCCTGTACCAGCAGCGCGAGAACCTGGGACTGGATGCGGAATCCAAGCGCCTGCTCGAGCGCTATCACACCGATTTCGTACGCGCCGGCGCCCAGTTATCCGACGCCGACAAGGAAAAATTGAAGGTGATGAATGGCGAACTGGCCAAGCTCGGCACCCAGTTCAGTCAGAACACGCTGAAGGAAGTGAACGACTCGGCCCTGCTCATCGACACGCGGGCGGAACTCGCCGGAATGTCCGACGCGGCCATTTCCACGGCCGCCGAACTGGCCAAGAAGAACGGCCACGCGGGCAAATTCCAGATCGCATTGCTCAACACCAGCGGCCAGCCGCCGCTTGACTCCCTGCAGAACCGCGCGGTCCGCGAGCGCCTGATGAAGGCGTCGCTGGTCCGCGGCAGCCGTGGCAACGAGTTCGACAACACCGACGAAGTGACCCGTATCGCCAGGCTGCGCGCCGAGCGCGCGCAGTTGCTCGGCTATGCAAACCATGCCAAGTACGTACTCGAGGACGAGACGGCGCTGACCCCGGACGCGGTCAACAAGATGATGGCCGGACTGGCGCCGCCGGCGGTGGCCAACGCCCGCCGCGAAGCGGCCGATATGCAGAAAGTGATCGACAAGGAAAAGGGCGGATTCCAGCTGCAGGCATGGGACTGGGCCTACTACGCGGAGAAGGTGCGCAAGCAGCGCTACAACTTCGACGAGACCCAGCTCAAGCCCTACCTGGAGATGAACAACGTCCTCGAGAACGGCGTTTTCTACGCAGCCAACCAGCTCTACGGCCTGACCTTCAAGAAGCGCACCGACCTCCCCGTTTACCAGGAAGACGTGCTGGTCTTCGAGGTGTTCGACAAGGATGGCAGCCCGCTGGGCCTGTTCCTGGTGGACTACTACGCGCGCAGCAACAAGCGCGGCGGCGCCTGGATGAACGAGTACGTCAGTCAGTCCGGCCTGTTCGGCAACAAGCCGGTGGTCGCCAACCACCTCAACATCCCCAAACCCGCCGCCGGCGAGCCGACCCTGCTGACCTGGGATGAAGTGACCACCGCCTTCCACGAATTCGGCCATGCGTTGCACGGCATGTTCTCGAATGTGAAGTATCCGCGTTTCTCCGGCACCAACGTGCCGCGCGACTTCGTCGAGTATCCGTCGCAGGTCAACGAGATGTGGGCCGATTGGCCGTCCGTGCTGCAGAACTACGCAAAGCATTACAAGACCGGCGCGCCGATGCCGCGCGAGCTGCTGAAGAAGGTGCAGGCGGCGTCCAAGTTCAACCAGGGCTTCACCACCACCGAGTACCTGGCAGCCGCCCTGCTGGACCAACGCTGGCACCAGTTGACCCCTGACCAGGTGCCTGCCGCAGCCAACGCGATTGCCTTCGAAGCGTCCGCACTGAAGGAAGCGGGCGTTGATTTCGCGCCGATCCCACCGCGCTACCGCACCACGTACTTCTCGCATGTCTGGGGTGGCGGCTATTCGGCCGGCTACAACGCCTACCAGTGGAGCGAGGTGCTCGACGCCGACAGCGTTGAATGGTTCAAGCAGAACGGCGGCCTGACCCGCAAGAACGGCGACCACTTCCGCGCCACGCTGCTCTCGCGCGGCGGCAGCAGTGACGCGATCGGCCTGTTCCGCAGCTTCAGCGGCCGCGAGCCGTACGTGGAACCCTTGCTCATCCGCCGTGGCCTGATGGAGGTCAAACCCGCGAAGTAGTCGGCACGTTTCCGGCCATCGGAAAGGCCGCCTTCGGGCGGCTTTTTCTTTACAGTGTCGGCTTGACCGCCAGCAGGAGCAGACCATGCAAGTTCGCGCCGCCGTCGCTTACCAGGCAGGCAAGCCGCTGGTGATCGAAAACGTGCAGTTGGATGGCCCCAGGGCCGGCGAAGTGCTGGTCGAGATCAAGGCGACCGGCGTCTGCCACACCGATGCCTACACCCTTTCCGGCGCCGATCCCGAAGGCCTGGTCCCGACCATCCTCGGGCATGAGGGCGCCGGCGTCGTGGTCGAGGTCGGGGCTGGCGTGAAATCGCTGCGCGCCGGCGACCACGTCATCCCGCTGTACACGCCCGAATGTCGCGAATGCGAGTACTGCCTCAATCCCAAGACCAATCTCTGCCAGGCGATCCGCGCCACCCAGGGCCGCGGCCTGATGCCCGACGGCAGCAGCCGATTCTCGATCGGCGGCAAGCCGCTGCACCACTACATGGGCACGTCCACCTTTGCGCAGTTCACCGTGCTGCCGGAGATTGCGCTGGCAAAGATCCGACCCGACGCGCCGTTCGAGAAGGTCTGCTACATCGGCTGTGGCGTCACCACCGGCATCGGCGCAGTGATCTTCACGGCCAAGGTCGAGCCTGGCGCGAAAGTCGTCGTGTTCGGCCTCGGCGGGATTGGCTTGAATGTCGTGCAGGGTGCGCGGCTGGCCGGGGCGGACATGATCGTGGGCGTCGACCTGAATCCGGCGCGGCGCGCGATGGCGGAAAAATTCGGCATGACCCACTTCGTCGATCCGGCGCAGGTTGAA
>JANPDF010000034.1:0-3426 GCA_031431355.1 Gammaproteobacteria bacterium | reverse complement strand
ATGGATGGCAATCCGAACGTGGGCGCGCAGACGATTGCCGCCGCGCTCGACGCGCAGCGGACGCTGGTGCTGGCCGCGTACCGGCACGACCTGTCGCGGCTGGCAGGAGTGCTCACGCAATCGGCATCGCGCGTGGCGGTGGACCCGGCGATCGAGCAGCGGATTGTCGAGTATTCGCGGCGGCTCCCCGCCGCCGCGGCCAGGTTGAAACCGCGCCACGCTGACATGCCCTACCGGCGCCTGCTGGCGCTGGTGTCGGCACGCGTACAGGCGATTGCGCGCGACGAGCCGGAAGCGTACCTGGGGCCTGACGAGTTCCGCGCCGACCTGGACCTGATCGAGGCCAGCCTGCACGCGCATCGCGGCGAGCGCGCCGGCGAGTTCGCCGTGCGCCGCCTGCGCCGGCGCGTTGACACGTTTGGATTCCACCTGGCCACGCTCGACCTGCGCCAGGACTCGGCCGTGCATGACGCCGCACTGGCCGAACTGTTCGCCGACTCGCAGTGGCCGACGCGCGCGGCAGTCCAGCGTGCTGAGCGCCTGCGCGACTGGCTGCAGTCGGGCCGGGATTTTCCTGGAAGCAGGGATGCTGCGGCCGCGGCGCCGACGCTGGCGGTGTTCGCCGAAGTGGCGCGTTTACGGCTGCGCCACGGCGCGCGCGCATTCGGCCCCTACATCATCAGCATGAGCCGCAGCGCCGCCGATGCGCTGGCGGTGCTGGCTCTGGCGCGCGCTGCCGGCTGCGTGGACGAGCACGACCGAGTGCCGCTCGACGTGGCGCCCTTGTTCGAGACCATTGATGACCTCGACTCCGCCGCGGACACACTTCGCTCGCTGTTTGCCGATCCGCTTTACCGGCAGCACCTGGATGCGCGCGGCAACCGGCAGGTGGTGATGCTGGGTTATTCCGACAGCGCCAAGGACGGCGGCATGCTGGCCTCGCGTTGGGCCCTGCAGACAGCGCAGATCGCGCTGACGGCGCTGGGCAAAGAGGAGGGCCTGCCGATCGCGTTTTTCCACGGCCGCGGCGGCTCCGCCTCGCGTGGCGGTGGCAAGACCGAGCGCGCCGTGATCGCGGCCCCGCGCGGCTCGGTGGATGGCGTGCTCAGGCTGACCGAGCAGGGCGAGGTGATCCATCGCAAGTACGGGATTCGCTCGCTGGCCTTGCGCAACCTCGAGCAGGCGACCGGGGCGGTGCTGCGCGCAACCCTGCGGCCACGTCCGCCGGAGCCGCGGGAAGCGCGCTGGCGCGAGGTGGCCATCGAGCTGGCTGCCGAATCCCGCGACCAGTATCGCGGCCTGGTCTACCGCGATGTTGATTTCCCGGCCTACTTCCGCGCAGCGACGCCGATCGATGTCATCGAGCGGCTGTGGCTCGGCTCGCGACCCAGCCGGCGTGCGGCGATCGGTGAACCCGCGCCGGGCATCGAGCGACTGCGCGCGATCCCATGGGTGTTTGCCTGGTCGCAGAACCGCGCGGGGCTGACCGCGTGGTACGGGGTTGGCAGCGCGCTCGCGCAGGCCATCGACCGGCACGGCATCGAGCCGCTGGCGGAGATGGCGCGCGACTGGCCATTCTTCGGCACCCTGGTGGACGACGTCGAGATGGTGCTGGCGAAATCGGACCTCGGCATCTTCGAGCGCTACTCGCAGCTGTCCGGCGAGTTGCATGTTCGCTTCTTCGCCACGCTGGGCGAGGAGTTCGTTCGCGCGCGCGATGCCGTGCTGGCGATCAAGCAGGCACCGGAGTTGCTTGCCGGCGACCCGCGCCTGCGCCTGACGATCCGCTTGCGCAATCCGTACGTTGATCCGATCAGCTTGCTGCAGGTGCAACTGCTGGAGCGCTGGCGTGGTGGCGACCGCGCCGACGAAGCGCTGTTCCAGTCGCTGGTGGCGACTGTCAACGGGATTGCGGCGGGCGTGCAGAATACCGGCTGACGGCGCGTCGAGCCGGCGCGGCCGGTGGCCGCGCGCGACGAAGATCGCGTCAATCAGCCTGCGGTGACATCGCGCAGTTCCCAGCCGCTGCCGGCCAGCAGCCGCAGGCGGTGCTTGAATACGCTGCCCGGCAGGCTGGTCGTCGCTACCAGGTCGATCGACAGGTCATGCTGCGTGCCGCGCACACTGGCTTCGGCATCGACCACGCCCATCGAGGCATCAACCGCGTCCGGGTCCTCCTGGCGCGCCCGCCAGCGCTCGAACAACGCCGGCTCGCGCAAGGCCTGCTGCAATTCCGCAGCCAGGCCCTCGGCGCCTTCGCTGTGGAAGGCGAGCGTGACGTCGCTGCCACGGGCCTTGGCCGGGTCGGGAAGGCGCAGGAAGTAACGGGTCTTCATCAATCTTGATCCTGCTCGGCGGCGGGTCCATTTTCCTGGCCGAAGCTTACCCCGGTTCCGTGCCGCTGCCAGAAGAATGTCGGGGCCGGACGTTGCTTGCCGCCAATTTCGGCCATGGTGACGGCGTCGAATAGCCGGCCATTCACCATCACGTAGGCCGTGTCGATCGTGGCCTGGATGTTGTCCAGCGGATTGCCGTCCACCAGCACCAGGTCCGCGCGCTTGCCGGCCTCGATGGAGCCCAGTTCGCCCGACAAGCCAAGGTAGTCGGCGCCATCGATGGTCGCTGCGCGCAGGGCCTCCCAATTGCTGAAGCCGCCCTGGGCCAGCATCCAGATTTCCCAGTTGGTCGCCAACCCCTGCAACTGACCGTGGCCGCCGACCTGGATACCCACGCCGGCATCGCGCAAGCGTTTGGCCTGCTTGGCCACCTCGATGTGGTAGTAGTCCCAGTCCGGACCGATCTCGCGCCGGGTGGAGCGCGCGTCGAGCATGCCCGGCGGATAGAAGCGCGCCAGTCGCTTGTTCTCGCCGGCCGGCTGCCGTGCATACCACCAGTATTCGCCCTGGAGCCCGCCGTAGCTGACCACCAGCGTCGGCGTATTGCGCACGTCGGTCTGCCGCCACAATTCGACCACGTCGCGGTAGAGCGGCGCCACCGGGATGTTGTGCTCTACGCCGGTGGCGCCGTCGAGCAGCATCGGCAGGTTGTGGTTGAGGGTGGAGCCACCTTCCTCGACCACCAGCATGCCCAGCTCGCGCGCGGCCTGGTTGATCATCTGGTGCTGGTCGCGCCGCGGCTGGTTGTAGCTCTTGACGCTGAAGGCGCCAACGCTCTTCAAGCGCTGGACGTGCGAACGCGCCTGCTCGAGAGAGTCGATCGGCACCTTGAAGTCGCCGTCGGCGCCGTAAAGGATGCTTCCGGTGCTGAACATGCGCGGGCCGACCAGGGCGCCAGCGCGGATCAGCTCGGCATGGGAAAAAACCGTCTCGGTGTTCGACGACGGATCGTGCGCGGGCGTTACTCCGAACGCGAGGTTGGGGGAGTACGGCGAGTTCTGCTGCGCTTCCACGCCAGCGGCGAAGTTGC
>JANPDF010000033.1:0-18102 GCA_031431355.1 Gammaproteobacteria bacterium | reverse complement strand
CGAACTCGCTAAGCACGGTGGCGCCCAGGAAAGCGATCACCGCGCCGACCATGAAGCTGAGCAACAGGACCAGCGGCACCACGTCCAGTCCGACCTGCTCCATGTGGTGCACGGTGGAAGTGATACGGATCTTCGCCGGCTTCAGCAGCGTACGCGTCATCGTCTGCAGTGTCAGACCGCCGAAGGCGACCAGCGCGAGGATTTCGCGCGCGTAGTCCTCCACCGAGTAACCCAGGCGCTCGAGCATGCGCCTGAAGCCCAGGTCCTTGTCCTTCTTGCGCGGCGGGGTCTCGCAGATCTCGCGGACCGCCTCGACCATCGAGTTGTATTTTTCCTGCACCTCGCAGGTGGCCAGGCCCAGCCCGACCCGCACCGCGTAGCGCGACAGCAGCATGGCGCCAGTGGAATCGAGCTTGCTGATGTCGCGCCCGTCGATGTCTTTGGCCCGATCCGGCGCCGCCTCGATCAGCTGCAGCAGATGCGTCGCATGGGCTAGCGTCCAGTCGCCGGTGGCGCGAAGGATCTCGGGGTCGCTCTGGCTGGGGGCTATGTCGGGGCGGGTACTCATTCGCCCCAGAGCATGCAGGAAAGTCCGCGGGACGTCAGCACCAGTCGATTCATGCCATGCTTTTGGTCATGAACGATGCAGTCTCACCGGCAGGGTCCGACACCCAGGCGCCCTATCTGGCCCGCGTGGATTTCCTGGTCGAACTGGCCCGTCGCCTGCACATGTACGGGACCTCGGCCCAGCGCCTCGAGGGCGCCGTCACCCAGGTCGCTCGCAACCTGCAGATTGACGCCGATGTCTGGTCGAACCCGACTGGAATGATCCTGAGCTTCCCGGATCCCGAGCGCGGCCCTCCATATTCGCTGACCCGGGTGATCCGGCTCGAACCCGGCGAGGAGAACCTCGGCCGGTTGGCAGCGGCCGACGGCATCGCCGAAGACGTACTCGCCGGTCGCCGGGATCTCGCCGATGGCCTGGCCGCGATGCGCGCCCTGGACCGTCCGCGCCGTCGGTACGCTGCGCTCTGGACCGTGCTCGCATTCGGCCTGGCGTCGGCCTCGGTCACCGGCCTGTTGCCGCATACCGGTTGGGCCGACCTGGTCACCGCGGCCTTGCTCGGCTGCGGCATTGGCGTGTTGTCCGAAGTCAGCCACGGTCGTCCGCGGCTCGACCATGCCCACGAAGCGGTCGCAGCCTTCCTCGTCACGCTTATCGCCACCGCCGTCGCCAGCTATGTCGCACCGTTGTCGCTGCAGGGCGTAATCATCGCCGGACTGATCGTGCTGATGCCCGGCCTGACGCTCACCACCGCGGTATCGGAATTGACCGCCAAGCAGCTGGTCTCCGGCACGGCGCGTTTTGCCGGCGCGCTGACCACGCTACTGAAGCTGACCTTCGGCGCGGTGGCCGCCGCGCAGGTGGTGAACCTGCTCGGCTGGACGCCGATGCCGAACCAGGGTGCCGTTTTGCCTTCCTGGATGCCGTGGCTGACGCTGCTCGCCGGTTCGTATGCCTTTGCCGTGCTGTTCAAGGCGGCGAGGCGCGACATCCTGCTGGTGATGGCCTCGGTCTGGCTGGGCTACGGGGTGACGAGGGCGGCGTCGATCGTTCCGGGCGTGGCGGAGAACGCACTGCCGGGCGGCGTGTTCCTGGCCGGCATCGTGGTCACTGCCGCGGGCAATCTCTACGGTCGACTCGCCAATCGGCCGAGCGCGCTGATCCGGGTGCCCGGCATCATCCTGCTGGTGCCAGGCTCGCTTGGCTTCCGCAGTTTCAACTTCGTGTTCGAGCGCGACGTGATGCTCGGCCTGGATACTGCATTCGCAGTGATCGCAGCACTGATCGCGCTGGTCGCCGGCATTCTGTTCGGAAACCTGCTGTTGCCGGCGCGCAGGAACCTCTGACGCCGGTCGAGCTTCAGCCGATCGCGAAATCCGCGAGCTTGCGTCCACGGGCGATCTCCGCCGCCAGCCAGGTCGGCTGCTGGCCGCGGCCGGCCCAGGTCTGCGCCGGATTGCCCGGATTGCGGAATTTCGGCGCGACCTTGCTGCCCTTGCTGGCGCTGGTTCGCGTGGACTTGGCAACTTTCGCCAACTTGGTCCGCGCCCCCGTGGCCGCTGCTGCGCCGGCGCCGTCGAAAATTTCTGCGAGCGTGTAGCCCTCGGCCTTGGCCAGCGCCGCCAGCTTCTGCTTCACCACCGCGAGCGGCTTGCGCTTGGCCAGTTGCTTGCGGCGCTGGCTCGCTTGCGCGATGAGCGCCTCGAGTTCCTTGGCCGACAGGTTGTCGAGTTTGATGCTCATGGGGCGGGCTTCCTTCGCTGCGCTGGTGGACGCCGGATAGTACCTGCCTTTTCCCCGAGCGGCCTCCGGTTCGGAAGCTATGCCAGCGCCAGCCTGGCGCAGGGGCTACTCCTGCCAGCGACGCAAAGCCAACGATGCGTTGGTACCGCCGAAGCCGAAACTGTTGGACATCACCGTGCGCACGGTCGCGTCGCGGGACTGCAGGAGCACCGGCAACCCCTCGGCGGCCGGATCCAGCCGCTCGATATTGGCCGAGCCGGCCATGAAGCCGTGCTCCATCATCAGCAGGCAGTAGATCGCCTCGTGCACGCCGGCCGCGCCGAGCGAATGCCCGGACAGGGACTTGGTCGAGGAGAACGGCGGGATGTCGGCGCCAAACACTTCGCGGATCGCGCCGAGCTCGGCCAAGTCACCAACCGGCGTCGAGGTGCCGTGGGTGTTGAGGTAATCGATCGGCCCGTCCACGGTGGCCAGCGCCTGGCGCATGCAGCGCGCGGCGCCTTCGCCGGACGGCGCGACCATGTCAACGCCATCGGAAGTGGCGCCATAGCCGACGATCTCGGCCAGGATGCGCGCGCCGCGCCGCCGTGCGTGCTCCAGTTCCTCGACCACAACCATGCCGCCGCCGCCGGCGATGACGAAGCCATCGCGATCGGCATCGTAGGCGCGCGAAGCGCGCTCGGGCGAATCGTTGTAGTGCGAGGACAGGGCGCCCATCGCATCGAACAGCATGGTCTGGCTCCAGTGCAGTTCTTCGCCACCACCGGCGAACACCAGGTCCTGCTTGCCGAGCTGGATCTGCTCCATCGCCACGCCGATGCAGTGCGCCGAGGTGGCACAGGCCGACGAAATCGAGAAATTCAGGCCGCGGATCGAAAAGCCGGTCGCCAGGTTGGCCGACACCGTTGAGCACATCGTGCGGGTGACCATGTACGGGCCGACCCGGCGCACGCCCTTGGCGCGCAGCAGGTCGGCGGCTTCGACCTGGTTGGCACAGGAGCCGCCGCCGGAGCCGGCGATGACGCCGACCCGCGGATCGGATACCTGCTCCGGGGTCAGGCCGGCATCGGCAATGGCATCCGCCATCGAAACGTAGGCGAAGGCCGAGGCATCGCCCATGAAGCGGCGCTGCTTGCGGTCGATGCGCGCGTCCAGGTCGATCTGCGGCTCGCCGCCGACCTGGCTGCGAAAGCCGAGCTCGGCGTATTCGGGAATCGCGCGGATGCCGGGACGCAAGTCGCGCAGCGACGCGGTTACACTGGTGCGATCGTTGCCGAGGCAGGAGACCAGGCCCAGGCCGGTGATGACGACGCGTTTCATGGCGACCTCAAAGATTCTCGGTGGAGGTGAACAGGCCGACGCGCAAGTCGGAGGCGCTGTAGATTTCGCGGCCGTCGACCAGCATCTTCGCGTCGGCAATCGCCAGTACCAGCTTGCGCTCGACCACGCGCTTGATGTCCACGACGTAGGTGACCAGCTTGGCGCTCGGCAATACCTGGCCGGCAAATTTCACCTCGCCAACGCCGAGCGCGCGCCCGCGACCCGGGTTCTTCTTCCACACGAGGAAGAAACCAACCAGTTGCCACATGGCATCCAGGCCCAGGCAACCGGGCATGACCGGGTCGTCGCGGAAATGGCACTGGAAGAACCACAGGTCGGGAGTGATATCGAGCTCGGCGATGATCTGGCCCTTGCCATTCGCGCCACCCTCGTCGCTGATGTGGGTGATGCGATCCATCATCAACATGTTGGGCAGCGGAAGCCGGCCATTGTCCGGGCCGAACATCTCGCCTTCGCCGCAGGCGATCAGCTGGTCACGGGTGAACGATTCGATCATGGCAGGCAATCCTCGTCGCCGCGCAGGAACGCGCGGCCAGTGTCAATTGTGCCATCCCGCGCCGCGCTCAGCTGAACAATGCGAATACTTCGGCCCGGGTCAATTGCCGGCTTTCGCTGTCGCGGCGGCCGCGATATTCGAAGCTCCCGGCCGCCAGGCCGCGCTCGGAGACCACCACACGGTGCGGTATGCCGAGCAACTCCATGTCCGCGAACATGCCGCCCGGCCGCAGGCCGCGGTCGTCCAGGCAGGCTTCCACGCCGTGCGCGAGCAGTTCCTCGTACAGGGCGGCTGCGGCTGCGGGAACGACGGTATCGCCCTTGGCGCTGATCACGCAAACGGCGACCTGCCAGGGCGCCATGCCTTCCGGCCAGACGATGCCCTTGTCGTCGAAGTTCTGCTCGATCGCCGCGGCGACGATGCGGCTGACGCCGATGCCGTAGCAGCCCATGTGCATGACTTGCGCCTTGCCTTCGGCGTCGAGCACGGTCGCGCCCATGGCCTCGGCGTATTTCTGGCCCAGCTGGAACACGTGGCCGACTTCGATGCCGCGGGCGATCGAGAGCGTGCCGTTGCCGTCCGGCGAGGCGTCGCCGGCAAGCACCGTGCGGATGTCGGCGACCAGCGACGGTTCGGGCAGGTCGCGGCCCCAGTTGACGCCGGCCAGGTGGAAGCCCTTCTCGTTGGCGCCGATCACGAAGTCGGCCATCGCGGTGACGCTGCGGTCGGCGATCACGAACACCTCGCGCACGGTACCGAGCGGCCCAAGGAATCCTGGCTCGCTGCCGAGGTGTTGCAGGATTTCCGCTTCGGTGGCCAGGCGGTAATCGGCCAGTCCCGGCAGCTTGGCCAGCTTGATCTCGTTGACCATGTGGTCGCCGCGCACCAGCGCGAGCACGAAACCCTGCTCCCCGACCAGCGCGACCGACTTGACCGTGCGTTGCAGCTCGATGCCGAGCAGCTTCGCGACTTCCTCGCAGGTGCGCTGCCACGGCGTTTCGACCTTGTGCATGGCCGCGCCCGCCGCCGGCCGCGAGCCGGGCGGGGCAATCGCCTCGGCCATCTCGGTGTTCGCCGCGTAGGCCGAACCGTCGGAGAACGCGATCGCGTCTTCGCCGGAATCGGCGAGCACGTGGAACTCGTGCGAAGCGCTGCCGCCGATCGCGCCGGTGTCGGCGGCAACCGCGCGGAACCTCAGGCCCAGGCGCTCGAAGATGCGGGTGTAGGCGTCATACATCGCCTGATAGTTCATCGCCATGCATTCGGCGTCGAGATGGAAGGAATAGGCATCCTTCATCAGGAATTCGCGGGCGCGCATGATGCCGAAGCGCGGACGGATCTCGTCGCGGAACTTGGTCTGGATCTGGTAGAAGTTCACGGGCAACTGCTTGTAGCTGCGCAGTTCCTGCCGGGCGAAATCGGTGATCACTTCCTCGGCGGTCGGTCCGTAGGCGTATTCGGCTTCCTTGCGATCCTTGATCTTGAGCAGCTGGCCACCAAACTTCTCCCAGCGGCCGGTTTCTTCCCACAGTTCGCGCGGCTGGATCGTCGGCATCAGCATCTCGATGGCGCCGGCCCGGTCCATCTCCTCGCGGACCACGTGCTCAACCTTGCGCAACACGCGCAACCCGAGCGGCGACCAGGTGTACAGCCCGGAGGCGAGCTTGCGGATCATGCCGGCGCGCAACATCAGCCGATGGCTGACGATCTCGGCGTCGCCAGGCGTTTCCTTGGACGTATTCAGGTGGAAGCGGGACAGGCGCATCGGTGGCTTCAGGCTGCAAAAGGACTGCAATTGTAGCGGAAGCTATCTGTCCGGCTGCGGCGCGGGCTCCGACATCGGGATTACGTTGACGTCCTCGCGCGGGCTGATCACCTCGTATTTCCGGCCCTTCGGCGGCTGGTCGGTAATCTGCAGGACGCCATTCCGGTCCCTCCAGCGGTACAGCTTGGGCTCAGCCGCCTCCTGCGCCGCCTGTGCGCGCGCCAGCTTCTGCTCGCCGGTCTCGTAGCCCGGGTGGCCCAGGGTCCACCAGCCGATGGCGCCGGCCGCGACCCCTCCGGCAAGTACTGCATGTATCACGCGCATATTCGACCCGGGAGCGATGCCTGCCTGCGTTCTACCGCGCCGTGGCAAGACTGGCAAGCGCCGCGCCAGCGGCTACACTGGCTGCATGGAACCCAATGAAGACCTGACGGCGCCGCGCAACAGGCACATCTATCTGTTGCCGAACCTGCTGACCACCTGCGGCCTGTTCTCCGGGTTCTACGCCATCCTGGCCGCGGCCAGCGGGCATTTTGAACACGCCTGCATCGCCGTCTTCGTGGCCGGCCTGTTCGACGGCGTCGACGGCCGGGTGGCCCGAATGACCGGCACCAGCAGCGAATTCGGCGTGCAGTACGACTCGTTGGCCGACCTGGTCAGCTTCGGCATGGCCCCGGCGCTGGTCATGTACCACTGGGCGCTGGTCGGCATGAAGGCCGACGGGCCGCTGGCGGCGAAGTTTGGCTGGGCCGCGGCCTTCCTGTACGTCGCCTGCGCCGCGCTGCGCCTGGCGCGCTTCAACACCCAGGTTGGCGTGGTCGACAAGCGCTGGTTCATCGGCTTGAACAGCCCGTCCTCGGCGGCGCTGATGATGGCCTTCGTGTGGTCGATGAACGATTTTGGCTACAGCGGCGAGAACCTGCGTTACTGGGCAGCGGGGCTGTCGATCGCCTGCGGGCTGCTGATGGTCAGCCGGATTCGCTACACCAGTTTCAAGGGCGAGCGAAAAAACGAGCGTGTGCCGTTCTGGGTGATGCTGCTGATCGTCGGTTTCCTGGTGGCCCTGTTGATCGATCCGCCGCGGGTGCTGCTGGCCGTGGCTACTGCGTATGCGGTGTCGGGTCCGGTGTACTGGTTGTGGCAGCGAGCGCGGCGGAAACCGGTCGCGTGAGCTGGAGCCAGTCGCAACTGCAGATGCTGCGTGCCATGGGCCACCAGCCGATGCTGCTCGCTGGCTCGGCCCAGGCGAGCGCTGTCGCCACACCCGACATCAGGCTGCATTCCCAGGCACCGGCGAGTGCGAAGCCGCCGCAAGCTGGCGAATTCCTGAACTTGCTCAGTGCGATCCGGCTGGCGGCTGGCAGCCAGGATGTCTCCGGCCTGGTCACGGACCTGGCGCGGCTGCGGCGCGACCCGGCGATGAAGCGCGCCTTGTGGCCGGCCTTGCGGGCCTTGCGCAGGAACCATTGAAGTGAACGCACTGGTTGCCGATGCCTCGCAGATTCGCGCCATGCGCCAGGCGGACATCGAGGCGGTGTCGGCGATCGAGCAGAAGGCCTATGAATTTCCGTGGACGCCGGGAATTTTCCGTGACTGCCTGCGCGTCGGCCACGAATGCTGGGTGCTGGACTGCCGGGCCGGCATCATCGGCTACGGCGTGATCAGCTGCGCGGCGGGCGAGGCGCACGTGCTCAACGTGTGCGTGGCGCCCGAGCACCAGGGCCACGGCCACGGCCGGCACCTGCTGCGCCGGCTGATCGACATTGCCCGCTGGCATATGAGCGACCGGGTGTTCCTCGAAGTCCGGCCGTCCAATCCGGGAGCGATCGCGCTGTACGACAGCGAGGGCTTCAACGAGATCGCCCGCCGGCCGAACTACTACCCGGCGCGCAAGGGCCGGGAAGACGCCGTTGTCATGGCGCGCGAGTTGCTGCCCCCTGAGTGAATGACGGCCGTGGCAGCGGCTTTGTGGGAGCCGCTCCTACAAAAGGTGCTGCTGCTCGCTGAGTGCCAACAGTTGCGCGTTCCAGTCGAGCAGGCGCTGCCGCTCCTGCGTGACCACGGCCGCCGGTGCATTGCTCACGAAGGTGTCGCTGGCCAGCTTGCCCTCGCACTTGGCGATTTCGCTGCGAATGCGCTTGATCTCTTTTTCCAGGCGCACTTTTTCCGCGGACAGGTCTACCAGTCCTTCGAGCGGCACCAACAGCTTCAGGTCGCCGACCAAGCCGGTGGCGCAGACGCCGATGGCCGCGGCACCAGCGGCCAGCCAATCGATGCTTGCCAATCGGGTGAGAAAGCGCAGCGGCGCCGAGAATTTCTCTATCCGGCGACGGTCCTCGCTGCGGCCGCCGTCCAGCAGCAAGAAGATCGCCTTGCCGGGCGGCAGGTTGAGCTCGCTGCGGATCCTGCGTAGCTGGGACACCACCAGTTTCAGCCATTCGATGTCGGCCTCGGCCTGCTCGTCCACCACGACGCCGGACTCGGGGTAGGGCTGCGTGCTGATGCTGGCACCGGCAATGCCCAGGCGTGGAGCCACCGACTGCCAGATTTCCTCGGTGATGAACGGAACGAGCGGGTGCAGCAACCGGAGCACCCGCTCTAACACCACCAGCAGCGTGTGCCGCGTGCTGTTGGCGGCATCCGCGTCATCGCCCAGCAGCGCCGGCTTGGCCAGTTCCAGGAACCAGTCGCAGAACTCGTTCCAGGTGAAGTCGTACATCGCCTGCGCGGCGAGGTCGAAGCGATAGGCGGCGAACTGCACCTCGACTTCGGCCACCGTGCGCGCCAGCCGCGCCAGGATCCAGCGCTCGGCGTCGGTTGCTGGTGTGGGAGCGGCTTGATCCGCGATACTGTTCGCGGCTAAAGCCGCTCCTGCAGGAAAGCCCTCGCAGTTCATCAGCACGAAGCGCGCGGCATTCCACAGCTTGTTGCAGAAATTCTTGTAACCCTCGGCGCGATTGAGGTCGAATTTGATGTCGCGGCCGTGCGTGGCGAGCGAGGCAAAGGTGAAGCGCAGTGCATCGGCGCCGAAGGCGGGGATGCCGTCCGGGAATTCCTTGCGCGTGGCCTTCTCGATCTTGGCCTCCATCTGCGGCTGCATCAGCCCGGCGGTGCGCTTGGCAACCAACGCGTCGGCGCTGATGCCGTCGATGATGTCGATCGGGTCGAGGATGTTGCCCTTGGACTTGGACATCTTCTGGCCGTGGCTGTCGCGGACCAGGCCGGTGATGTAGACGTCCTTGAACGGCACCTGGCCGGTGAAGTGGTCGGTCATCATGATCATCCGGGCGACCCAGAAGAAAATGATGTCGAAGCCGGTGACAAGCACCGACGTTGGCAGGTAGCGCTCGTAGCCAAGGCGCGTCATGTCGGCCTCGTTCGGCCAGCCGAGCGTGGAATGCGACCACAGTGACGAACTGAACCAGGTCTCGAGCACGTCGTTGTCGCGGGTCAGGGCGACGTCCAGGCCCAGGCCGTGCTTATCGCGCACTTCCGACTCGCTGCGGCCGACGTGGATGCCGCCTTCGGCGTCATACCAGGCCGGAATCCGGTGTCCCCACCAGAGCTGCCGGCTGATGCACCAGTCCTGGATGTTCGACATCCAGTGGCGATAGGTGCTGATCCAGTTTTCCGGAACGAAACGGACGCTGCCGTTTTCAACAAGTTCCAGGCCGCGTGCAGCGAGGTCGTCCATTTTCACGAACCACTGGTCGGTGAGATAGGGCTCGATCACCTGGCCGGTGCGGTCGCCGCGCGGCACCTGCAGCTTGTGCTTCTTCTCCTCGACCAAGAGGTTCGCGCCGGACAGTTCTGCGAGTACGCGCTTGCGAGCCTCATAGCGGTCCAATCCGCGAAATCGCTCCGGCGCGTTGTCGTTGATCGCCGCATCGGGCGTCAGGATGTTGATCATCGGCAAGCCATGGCGCTGGCCGACCGCGTAATCGTTGAAGTCATGCGCTGGAGTGACCTTGACCACGCCGGTGCCGAACTCGCGGTCGACGTAATCGTCGGCGATGATCGGGATCTCGCGATCGCTCAAGGGCAGGCGCACGGCCTTGCCGATCAGGTGCACGTAGCGCTCGTCATCGGGATGCACCATCACCGCGGTGTCGCCGAGCATGGTTTCCGGACGCGTGGTGGCAACCACCAGCGACCCACTGCCATCGGCGAGCGGGTAGGAAATCGACCAGAGCTTGCCGTCTTCTTCTTCGCTGACCACTTCCAGATCGGAGATCGCGGTCTTCAACACCGGATCCCAGTTCACCAGCCGCTGGCCGCGATAGATCAGGCCGTCCTCGTACAGGCGTACAAAGGTCTCGATTACCGCTTTGGACAGGCCTTCATCCATCGTGAAGCGCTCTCGCGTCCAGTCGCCCGACGCGCCGAGGCGGCGCATCTGCCGGGAAATCGTGTCGCCCGATTCCTGTTTCCACTGCCACACGCGCTCGATGAATTGTTCGCGCCCGAGGCCGTCACGAGTGAGGTTTTCACGCGCCAGGTTGCGCGAGACCACCATCTCGGTGGCGATGCCCGCGTGGTCCGTACCCACTTGCCAGAGCGTGTCGAAGCCGCGCATCCGGTGATAGCGGATCAGCGCATCCTGCAGCGTGTGCTGGAAGGCATGGCCCATGTGCAGCGTGCCGGTGACATTCGGCGGCGGCAGCATGATCGTGTACGGGGTGCCGTGGCCGGACGGCTTGAAACAGCCGTTGGCCTCCCACTGCGCGTACAGGCGGGTTTCGAAAGTCTGCGGTTCGAAGCTCTTTTCCATGGTGATCTCAGGTCAGCTCGGCAAACGCATCGCGGGTCAGGTTCTCGGGTGCACCCTCTGTGCAATGCACTTCATCCTCGATACGGACACCACCGAACTTCGCCAGGTGCTCGACCTTCTTCCAGTCGACCGACTTCGCGCGGGGGCCGGCCTTGAGCTTGGCGAGCAGCGAGGGAATGAAGTACAGGCCGGGCTCGATGGTCACCACCATGCCGGGCGCCAGGGTTCGGGTCATGCGCAGGAACGGATGGCCTTCCGGGCGCGGGATCAACTGGCCATCCACGTCCGAGAAGCCGGCCACGTCGTGCACCTGCAGGCCGATCGGATGGCCCAGGCCATGCGGGAAGAAGGTCGAGGTGACGCCGGTTTCGAGCATGCTGCCTGGTTCCATGTCGACGATTTCCAGCGCCTTCAGCACGCTGGCCAGGCGCAGGTGCGCTTCCAGGTGCAGGTTGCGGTAGTCGGTGCCGGCGCGGACCTTGTCCGCGAGGCCCTGCTGCTCGTGGTCAACGGCATTGACCAGGTCCGCGAACGCGCCGTCGCCGTTGCCCCAGGTGCGGGTGATGTCGCTGGCGTAGCCATCCACTTCAGCGCCGGCGTCGATCAACAGCGAGCGATGCTCGGTCGGCGCGGACAATTGCTTGTATTGGTAGTGCAGGGTGGCGCCGTTCTCGTTGAGCGCCACGATGTTGTTGTATGGCACGTCGGAATCGGTATGTCCGGCGCCGGCGAGGAAGGCAGCGTTGATCTGCGCCTCCGAGCCGCCATCAACGAAGGCCTGGCGCGCGGCGAGGTGGCCGCTCGCGCCCTTGCGCTGCGCCCGCCGCATCAGGCCGAGCTCGTACGGCGTCTTGAATGCACGTTGGAAATGCAGGTAATCGAGCAGTGCCTTGGGATTGTTCGGAACCAAGCCGGACAGGGCCGAGTCCGCTTCGCCGATGATCGCCACGCGACCGCTGGTCGGCAAGTGGCGCGCGGCTTCCTCTGGCTCGCTGATGATGCGCACGTCGAACAAGTCGACCCATTCGCCCTCCGGCGCGCTTGGCGGTACGTGCCAGTAGTCGTCTGGCTGGTAATAGGCGAGCACCGGCCTGCTGCCCGGCGTGTACGCGAGCCAGCAATTGGGATTGCGCGTCAAGGGTAGCCATTGCTTGAACTGCGGGTTGGTCTTGAATGGATAGGGCATGTCGTCGAGGAAGCGCATTTTCTCGACGCCGGAGGCAATCAACAGGTGATCGAAGCCGGCCTTGGCCAGGGCGAGATCGGCGCGCTGCTTGATTGTTTCAAGGTGCGCGGGGTAAAGATGACGGGAAGTGAACAAAGACATGGCATGGAATTCGATGGTGGGACCGGACAATTCTGCCTCATCACGGGCCGGGTTCAGGAAATATGTCCATGGGTGAGCACGGGCATGGGCAGGAGATCCGCGCAGCGCGGACCTGGACCTGGACGGTCGCAGCCTTTCTGGTGGGCGTTTGCTTGTCGGTGGGCGCCGCGTGGATCCACCATCTCTCGCTCGCCAAGACCGAGCACGACCTGCTGGAGCGGCGCGCGGAACGCAACTTCGACGCTGTGGAGACGCAACTGCGGGCGTGTGGATTGCTGGTCCGCGCGGTTCAGGCTTTGTTCCTGGCCTCGGAAAGGGTGACCGAGGAGGAATTCGAGAGCATCTACGAGAACCTGCATCCGCGCGAGCTGTTCCCGAGCCTGCAGGCCATTGCCTACGCCAGCCGCGAGCCGTCGGGCGGTCTGGATGCGAACGGCCATCCGCGCTTCATCACCACGATGGTGGCCCCGGTGCGCGGCAACGAACGCGTGCTGGGGCTGGATATCGCCACGCAACCGGCCAACCTGCGTGGCCTGCTGACCTCGCGCGACAGCGACCAGCCATCCATGTCAGGGGCATTCACGCTGATCCAGCGCCAGGGCATGCCCGGGCCCAGCGACGGAATCGTGATCCGCTTGCCTGCCTACTCCACGGGCCTCAGGCCGAGCACGCTGGCGGAGCGGCAGTCGCGCTTCATCGGATCGGTAGCGATTTCCTTCCAGGTCAGCAGCCTGATCGAAAGCGCTCTACCGAGTGAGACGCGGGAAACCATGGACGTCCGCGTCGAGGACGTAACCGAGAGCGTGCCACGGCCGCTGTTCTCCTCGACCGCCAATCCGGCAGGTGTGCTCGGCCCGCCAGGGGGCGTCGCCTACCGCTTCGAGCGCAAGCTGCGCTTCGGCGGCAGAGTGTGGCGAATTCAGCTGGTTGGCCACCCGGGTGTCACCAGTAACGTCTGGCTGCCGGTGTTGACGCTGTTCGGCGGCTTGATGGCCAGCCTCCTGTTGGCATCGCTGGCCTGGTCGATCGCCAGCACACGGGCGCGGGCGCTGGTGCTGGCGCGCCACCTGTCGGGACAGTATCGGGAGAGCGAGGCGCGCTTTCGCGTGCTCAATGAACTATTGCCGACGCTGGTGCTGCTTGCCAGGCCAGACGGTCGCCTGGTTTATGCCAACAAGGCGGCGCGCGAGCGGCTGGCGATCGCGGATCCAGAAGACACGCCGCAGTCCATCCGGGAATTTTTCGACGATGCCACGCTCGGCGATGACGGGGAAGGCGAGGACCGGCTGCGCAACGTGACCATTCGTTGCGCCGGCGCCGGCTACGAACCGTTCTGGGCAACCCTGTCGGTTTCGCGCATCGACCTCGACGGAAAGCCGCATTTGCTCGCCGTGGCGAACGACATCACCGAACTGCGCGACCTCAACGAGATGCTGTCCTACCAGGCCACGCATGACCCGTTGACCGGGCTGGTCAACCGGCGCGAATTCGGGCGTCGCCTCGACCTGGCGCTGGAAGCCGTCGATGCCGGCGGCGCGCCCTCCGCCCTGCTTTACTTCGACCTCGACCAGTTCAAGATCATCAACGACACCTCTGGCCACAGCGTCGGCGACCAGTTGCTGATCCAGCTGGCGGCGCTACTGGGCAGCCACCTGGTCGAAGGCGAGACGATTGCCCGCCTTGGCGGCGACGAATTCGGCATCCTGCTGACCCCGGCCACGCGCGAACGCGCGCTCGAGTTCGCCGAGCGCGTGCGCCTGGAAATCGATGGCTTCGTGTTCAGCTCGGAGCAGCGCACGTATGCGGTCAGCGTCAGCGTCGGGCTGATCCTGCTCGACCGTGCCGGGCTCAGCCAGCGCGAAGTGCTCTCGCTGGCGGACACCGCCTGTTACATGGCCAAGGAGCGCGGCCGAAACCGCGTGCACCTGTACTCGGAGAAGGATGCCGAGACCATCCTGAGGCGCAGCGAGTTGGAGTGGGCAAGCCGGCTACGGCAGGCGCTGATCGACGGCCGCTTCTGCTTGCACTACCAGGAGCTTTCCAGGCTGGACGCCGACGCGGACCCCGAAGGCGTGCACATGGAGTTGCTGATCCGGATGCGTGACGAAAACGGCGCCATGGTGCCGCCGGGCGCGTTCATCCCTGCTGCGGAACGATTCGGGCTGATGCTGCAACTTGATCGTTGGGTGGTTGAGACCGCCCTGGCCAATTTTTCGCGACTGCATCCGTCCGGCGCACCGGTCCACCTGTGCGCGATCAACCTCTCGGCGCTGACCGTGGAGGACGACAGCTTCGCGGACTTCGTGCTCGACCGCTTGCAGCGCTACCAGGTCGCGCCCGAGCAGGTCTGCTTCGAGATCACCGAGACTGCCGCCGTGGCCAGCATGGTGCGCGTGATCGCACTGATGGACACGCTGCGCAAGGCCGGCTGTCGGTTCTCGCTGGATGACTTCGGCGCGGGCATGGCCTCCTTCGGTTACCTCAAGAACCTACCCGTCGACTTCGTGAAAATAGACGGCAGCTTCATCCGCAACATCGAGAGCGACGTCGTCAGTCTGTCGATCGTCCGCGCTGTCACCGAAATCGGACACCTGCTGGGCCTGAAGGTCGTGGCGGAGTGGGTGGGGGACGAACGGGCCGTCACCTTGCTTCGGGAGATCGGGGTGGACTATGCGCAGGGTTTCTACCTCCACCAACCCGAGATGGCGCTTTGCTTCCGCTAATCGCGGCTAGACATGTTGCGCGCCGGGAGCGGCGACCCATGCCCGCAGGAATTGCTGGTCTCGCGCCGCCACGTCGATGAAACGGAAGCCGGTCCAGACCTGGCCAGGCGCGGCCGCGGGGTCGGACCACAGCTCGTGTGCGCCCAGTTCGACGGAGTGCTCGCGACCGTCCGCGTCGGTGAGCGCGAACCGCAATTGATACAGCGCATCGCTGACCAGCGGGTGGTGCAGGATCAGCAGCATCCCGGTCTCCGACAAGTCGCTCAGGTGGCCGATGACTTGTTCGGTCATGGTGTCGAGGACATCGATGCCCTCTTCGACCTTGCGGCGCCTGGCGCGACGGTATTCGCTGCTCATGGCGCGGGCGCTCCAGGCGCTTCCGGCGCTTCCGGCACTGCGAAAGAACGAAGCGCAGTCAGCACGTTCTCCCAGGCACGATCGATCAGCATGCCCTTCTCGTCTTCCAGGATGCTCACCTGGCCCTTGGCCAGCAATCGCGCCAGGCCTTCCAGTGTGTATTCGGAATTCTTCTGGCCGCGACGGTTGACGAACAGCACGGCGCCAGTCGAGGCACTGAACCAGGACAGGCGGCGACGTATCCGGTCGCCCTGCGGATTGATGACGAATTCAAACGTGGTGCCGAGCGGAGTCTCCTTCAGCTGCTCCAACTGAGCTTGTTCGGCTGAGCTAAGCGGGATTCGCCGCGCCTTCTTGCCCGACAGATCCTCGCCCAGCCGGGCCTGCGCCTTCAGGCGCATGGTCAGTTCGGTGCGGCTGCTGGAGTCTTCGTCGTTGTTCGAGTTTGGATGTACCAGCCGGTTGGCGATCGAGGTGACGTCGGAATCCTGGTAGCCGACCTTGGCCAGCCCTTCCTCGATCTCGCGTTGCAGGCTGAACTCCGGATCCAGTGAATCAGGATGGTCGCCCTTCGGATGTTGCGCGATCTGGATCAGGCGCTCGGCTGCCTGCAACTGCTGCCGCCAGAGTGGCGATTCCTCGCCTTGTCGAAGCGCGGTCAGGGCCATCACGTCAGTCCATGCCTGGCTAAGCATGGTCTTGGTGAATCGCGGCAGCTTCTGGTTCTTGACCATCGTATCTACGCAGGCGGCCGCGTGTTCGCGCGCCAGCGTCAGCCGTTCCTTTCCCTGCGCGGCCTCCACGTGCCGGCGTTCCGAGACCTCGGATTTGCGGGAAAGAGTCTGCAGGTGTCCCATCAATTCATTGAGCGCGTTGTGGAACACGCCCGGGTCGCCGCGGTAGTCATGTGCCGCGCGATCGACCAGCGCGTGAATTTGATTGGCCAGGGCAGGATCGCCGTCGTCGTCGCCGAGCCAGTTGACGCCCGTTTCGGCGACCGCGTTCAACATCTGCCGTGCCGGGTGCTCCGGAGTCGTGAAGAACGTCGGGTCCTGTATTGCCACGCGCATCAGTGGGACCTGCAACTTGGACAGCAAGGCCGAGCCGGCGCTACCCGACTTCACCTGCGTGCCGAGGCTGTCATAGAGCATGCCTATCAGGTCGATCGTGTCGTTGTGCTCTTCGGCCAGGGACGGCGCGGCTTCATCCGGGGCAACCCGCCGCAGCAGCGCCAGCATGTCCTGCTTGAGGTGGCCGATATTGCGCGGCGCGGCGCGACCCTGGCTGACCACCGGCGCGACCGGCTTCATCTGCATGGCACGCAGGGCTTCCTGGATGTCGTTGGCGCTGACCACGTGCTGCGCCTCGCGGCCTTCGCGGCTGCGAACCGGACTCAATTTGCCGAGCAGCTGCCTGCGACTGGCCATCAGCTTGCGCAGTACGTCGAAGCCCTGGTCGCTAGCCAGTGCGCTGCCATGGGTGGCCGCGGCGGCCAGCACCATTTCGGCAGCCCGGCGCGCCAGCTCGTTGGTGTTGGTCGCCAGTTTCTGCTCATTCGATTGGGGACGAATCGCAACTGCCCCGTCCAGGCTCAGGGCCTGCACGGTCGGGCGCGCCACGCCGGGGTTCTGTTCCGTCCGCCGCGCGCGCACCGGCACGTACTGTAGGTTGGGCAACACCCCGTTGCGAGCCAGGTCGCTGTTCAACACCTCGACCATGGAACCGTAGTCGCGCATCACGTGCCGCTCGAAGGCGCGATACAGAAGGAGGCGCACCTGCACGTCCAGCCCCAGTTGCTCGGTGGACCGGCGAATGGAACGGCAAAGCGCCTGCGGCCCGACTGGCAAGGTCTCGGCATCAAACGCCGGACGGCCCGCGAGCACGCCGAAACGCTGGCCGAGCAGGAACAACGGAAGGCTGTTCTGCAACTCGGCACGGGAGGCCGCATCGGTAAGCGCGCTCGTCTCCTCGATGTCCTGGTCGTTGACCAGGGCCATCTCTTCCCCAGCGCGATAGCGCGCGTGCATCTGGCCACGCAGGATATGCGGCGACTGCAAGCTCGCAAGCTCGGCTTCCAGCGCGTCCAGGAAGTGCGAGACCAGCCGGGAACGCGAACTCTCCACGCTGCGCAATGCAAGTTGCAGCCGCTCGCGCGCCGCGCCATTCGTCGCCGAGCTGATCTGCCCGAGGATCTGCTGCTCGAATTCCTTGGTCGCCGCGATGACGCCACCTTCCAGCGCGTTGGTGGCGATCTTCAGCGTCAGTGAAAGCAGGTCACGGACATGACGCGGCAAGGGCTGCAACGCCAGGGTAGGCAAAACGTGCGGGTGGCTGGCGTGTGCGGTCAAACGACGCTCCAGGTCGGATCCTATCCCCCGATTCTAGGCACAGCCGGGCCCGTGCGCCTAGGCCCGACTAGCGCTGCCGAGGCCGATCCTCCCCTGCGTTCCAGCGCAGGTTCAGCATGCCGCTTGTCCCGGGCGTGTTGTAACCCGACACCAGTTCGTAGTCTCGGTCGGTCAAATTCTCGAGCCGGGCTTCGAGCATCCAGTCCGGCGCGAGCGGCGCCGACCAGCGCAGGTCGACGCGGGCGTAGCCGGGCAACCGGATGCCTCCGAAGTCCGGACGTGCGGAAACCAGGGAGAGATCCATCCCAAGGTTGGCGGCGTCGCCAATCCGGTACGCCGTCGACAGGAACAGCTTGCGGTCGGCGCGTCGCAGCAATTGCTGGCCGGTACCGGCGTCACGCGCGTCCAGCCACGACGCGTTCGCCTCCAGCGAGAACCGCGACCAGGCCCGGCCATAGTCGAGCTCCACGCCGTCGATCGCCGCCCGGTTGACGTTGCGAGCCTGGAACATCGGGCCGTCGAAGGCGATCAACTGCTCGATGCGGGTGCGGTACACCGTCGCGCCGAGCCGATGCCCCGGGGCCGGTGTCCACTGCACTCCCGCTTCGCTGCTGACCGAGCGCTCCGGCTGCAGGAACTCATCGCCGGCAAACAAGCCGAAGAAGC